>JAUNVT010000143.1 GCA_030540655.1 Rhodobacterales bacterium | reverse complement strand
GATCAGGGAGAACGCCTTATGATACGATCTGGCCCCCTACCCAAAGCGACCCCATGCTTGACGCAGTACAGCGGCCGACGGGTAGTTTACTTTCATGTCTGCATGCTTCCGCGTTACGTTTGCTTGAGCGGTCACATCAAGAACAACACGAAAACTCGCCTTCGGCTTAACGTCTTAAGCATGAGGCATGTTCAGCGGTCTGCGTCACCCGCTCTCCAAAAAGCACCTCAGCCAGCCAGGGGAAAGAAAACCGGGATCGCGAGTATTGATGCAATGCCGACGATGATGTTCATTGGCATGCCAATTTTCAGGAAATCGGCAAACTGATAGGCGCCGGCCCCATATACCAATGTGTTGGTCTGATAGCCGATGGGTGTGGCAAAACTGGCCGACGCACCGAACATCACGGCGACAACAAAGGCACGCGGGTCAAGGCCCAGCGACGTGGCCAAGCCGATTGCGAGCGGGGTGAGAATGACAGCGACGGCATTGTTGGTCACAAGCTCAGTTAACACGGAGGTCAGGGCGTAAACCGCCGCAAGCGCTAAAACCGGCGGCAGGCCCTCAAGATGGGGCGAAACTGCCGCCACGACGGTCTCGACCGCGCCGGTCGCTTCCAGGCCCGCGCCGATGATCAGCATCGAAAAGATAAGGATCAAGGTTGAGGCATCTATCGATGACCAGGCCTCGTCATTATCAATGCAGCGCAGTACCAGGATACCTGCCACCGCGATCAACGCGAGAATGCCGATGGCCATCACGTTGAACGCAGCCAGTGTCACAACGGCGAGGATGGCGAGGAGCGCAACTGGGGCTTGCCGCCGACGATAGGCGCGGCCTGACGGCGCCGACACCCAGACAAGATCACCGTTGCGCGATAATGCCTCAAAGGCTTTTTCCGGCCCTTCGAGGAGGAGCCGGTCTGCAGGCTTGAGGCGTGTGCTTGGCAGATCCGCACCGGCGATGTGACGATGACGGCTGACCGCAATCAGTCGCACACCATAGCGCTGTCCCAGTCCCAGTTGTGCCACCGCAACTCCGGTCAGTCCGCGCGACGGGGCGACGATCGCTTCGGCCAGAATGACCGGAGCTTTGGTTTGCACAGACATTTCCCGGCTCACACCGACGCGCAAGCCAGCGACACCATGCAGGGTCAGCACTTCCGATGTCGTGGTCACCAGGATCAGGGAGTCGCCCTTGCGCAAGTCCGTCTCACCAAGATCGCCGCGCAGAATCCGACCGCCGCGGCGCAGGCCGGTGAGCCGCACATGCGGTCGGTTGAGGTCGGCGATATCTGCGATGCGCTGACCGATGAACGGCGCACCTTCCAAAAGCGCAACCTCCGTAAGAAAATCGGCCTGTGCCGCTGTGGCGGCACCGGTCTCAAGCCGCGATGGCAGCAACCGATTGCCCATAAGGAGCATGAATCCTACTCCAGCGAATGCCGTAATGATACCAACCGGTGCAATTTCGAAGATGCCAAACGGCGCCAGCCCGGCACCACGCGCCACACCATCCACCAGCAGATTTGTAGATGTGCCGATCAGCGTGCAGGTCCCCCCCAAGATCGCAGCATAGGACAAAGGGATCAGCAGCTTGGTCGGCGCCAGGTTCAACGCGCTGGCGAGGCGGATCACGATCGGGATCAGTACCAGAACGAGGGGAGTATTGTTTACAAATGCCGACGCCGCCACCGTGACGCCAAAGAAGCCGACCAACCCGACCACAGGCGAACTGCGGGCGCGGGAGATTACCACGTCGGCCAGTGCATCAAGCACGCCGGTGCGCACGAGGGCTCCGGACAGCACGAACACCGCTGCAATCGTGATCGCGGCAGAATTGGAAAAAACCTCCATCACCTCGCTTTGCGGGACGAGGCCGAGAATGATAAAAACGGCGGCGCCAGAGGCAGCTATCACATCGGGGGGATAGCGCTCGGTGACGAAGGCCACGAAAAGCAAAAGCACGAGCAGCAGCGACACCATGGCGTCATGCTCTGCAATCCAAGTCAGCATGGTTGGGAATCCTCGACGCTACGCTTATCGCGCTCTTTAACACGGGTTCCCAAACCGAGTTCCATGGATAAATGTGGGCAACCATAATCGGCGACCAGAGACCAGCTGCCAGAGATCAGCGGCACTGTGCCATCTCAAAACGCTGCTAAACCGAGCAAAACTCAAAAATATCGCGCTGAAGAATCCATGCCCCCAGCGCGACGCGGTGTCAGGCTCGTTGCTTTCCCGAAACCGCTCTGGACACGACGTGAGTGCGCCGCGCCAGCCAGGCCAGGACCGGCCCCGATACAAACAGCGACGAGGCAGTGGCGATGATCACGCCTGCGATCATAGGCCAGGCAAAGCCCGATACCGCGGGCCCACCCCAGATCGCCATCGGCACGATCGCCGCAAGCGTAGTGCCAGACGTAAAGATACAGCGGGCCAGCACCTGATTGAGGCTGCGGTCGATGACGTCTTCGAGGGGTTCGTCATCGCCGCTCGCGAGGTGTTCGCGGATCCGGTCATAAACGACGACCTTGTCATTGACCGAATAGCCGATCAATGTCAGCAGCGCGACAATCGTGACAAGGTTCACCTCCCACCCTATTAGTGCAATGGTGCCGAATGTTTTTGTGACATCCAGAAACAGTACTGTTATGGCACCCGCCGCAAAGTGCCATTCAAACCGCACCCAGATATAAGCGAGCATCGCTAGCACAGCGAGGCCAAGTGCGAGCAGGCCAGTAGTTGCAAGTTCTGCGCCGATGGTCGGGCCGACCAGATCAATCTGATCGAACGTGGCATCGGGGATGACCTGTGCTGCCACTTGTTCGACAGCTTCAACCGTGGCTTGTCCTGCTCCACCCTGGACCCGAATTAGCACCTCGTCAGGCTCCCCGAAAGCTTGCAGGCTGGCGTCACCCGGCACGTGCGCAGTAATGGCCGCGCGCAGATCGGACAGCGGCACCGGGGCATCTGAGCGCAGGATCATCTGCACTCCACCCGTGAAATCAATCCCGAAGTTCGGCCCCGGCATGACAAGCAGTCCCAGCGACCCGACCGAGAGCATGGCTGAGACTGCCAACGCCAGACGCCCGCGCTTCATGAATGACACTGCGCCGGGCGCCGACACTTCGCCCACCAAGGGCTTGATGGCCAGTTGGGTGATCTTGCGACGACGCACCAGCGCCTCCATCATGAAGCGCATCAACACCACTGCGGTGAACATCGAAATCACGATGCCGAGGCTCATGGTGATCGCAAAGCCCCGGATCGCTCCTGCGCCAAACATAAAAAGCAGCAGCATCGCCAGCAGAGTCGTGATGTTGGCATCGAGGATTGTCGCCCAAGCGCGTGCATAACCTTGAGTAAGCGCCTTGATCGCATTGGCACCCTTGGCGGTTTCTTCGCGAATGCGGCTGAAGATCAGGATGTTGCTGTCCACCGCGATCCCGAGACACAGAATGATCCCGGCAATCCCTGGTAGGGTCAGCGTCGCCCCAAGCAGCCCAAGCGCAGTCAAGGTCAGCATCACGTTCAGCCCTAGAACGCCGCTGGCAAGCAAGCCCCAGCCGCGGTAAAGGCTGACCATTATCGCAACCACCAACGCCAATCCGATGGCACCCGTGACCAGCCCCGCCTTGATCGAATCCGCGCCAAGCGCCGCGCCGACGCTGCGTTCTTCAACCACATCGAGTGAGGCTGGCAGCGCGCCCGACGTCAGAAGCACCGCCAATGTCTGCGCCTCTTCAGCGGTGAAATCTCCGGTGATCTGTCCCTGTCCACCTGAGATCGCCTGCTGGATCACCGGGGCGGTTAGCACTTCGCCATCTAACACTACGGCAAAGCGCCGGCCAATATTGGCCGCCGTGATTTCAGCAAAGGCCGCGCCACCCTGCCGATCAAAGGCAAAGGTCACCATGGGCTGCCCGGTCTGTGGATCGAAGGCGGACGCGGCCTTGTTCAACCGGTCGCCATTGAGCTCCTCGCGGTCCTCGACCAGGATCGCGCCGCTACCATCCCGCATCGGCAATAACGAAATGCCATGGCCTGGCCCGGGGGCCACCATCTGAAAGCTCATCTTTGCCGTCGAGCCCAGTAATTCCCGCAATTGCGCCGGGTTTTCAACCCCCGGCATTTGTACGAGAACGCGGTCTTTTCCAACCCGGCTGATCACGGGTTCAGACACACCGACCTGATCGACGCGATGCCGGATCACTTCGAGACTGCTGTCGGCAGCAGCAGAGGCTGCACGGTCAAGTCCGGCATCTGTCAGGGCCAGCCGTAGCACGTCGCCCGACAACTGCACGGTAAAGTCAGGCGCGGTGCCCGGCCCGGCGGTGGCGGCTGCATTGTACTGGAGGGCCTCTTTCAGTGCCTCTGTTCCAACAGCAGACACTTCAGTTCCATTGACCCGGATCGATGCGGGGTTCAGCTTGCGGTCACGCATCTCCGCGATTAGTGTTTGGCGCAACTCGTTGAGGCGGCTCTGAGCCAGATCGGCACGATCGACGGCGAGTAACAGATGTGCTCCGCCTTGCAGATCAAGCCCAAGTGAGACGGTTTGGCTGCTGGCCCAAGCGGGCAGCGTGTCGCGGATGTGTTGCGGGAGAAAGTTAGGAATTGCCGTCGCAACTGCCAAAAGCAGGAGAAAGGCATAGGTCATCACGACCCATGGAGATCGGCGCATGTTTGGTATCCTTTTGTGCCTGGATGTTCAATCTGACGTGGGAAGGTCAGAGTGCAGGCGGCCCCCGAACCGGGGGAAAGATGTCGATTGCAAAAGGAGAAGGTGATGCTTCCTGCTCAAAGAAAACCGCGCTCATCGCGGAATGCGTCGGTCTCAGATCGACCAAAGTAGGTAGTATGAAATCCGGCGTATCGTCTTGGGGCAATTGCCCGCGCACCAACGGGCTTTGCGCCGTCAGGATCGCGGCATTCGGGCCGGTATCGTTTGCGGCCAAGGGGCTAGTCGTCCAGTCGCCTGGTCCTGTTTCGACATGCAGCCCGCCGAAAAGCGCCAGCGCCAGAACAAGAAAGAGCCGTGACAGAAACACGCCCGGCCTCATGGTGCTGTGCTCGCGCCGGTTTATCATCCTTGTGCCGCCCAGACGTAGATCACATAGCCCGTCAACATCACCACGCCGACGCCGCGCCCGATCACCTGACGGCTGAGCAGCAAGCCGGTCAATACCAGCGAAACCGCGATCATGATGGGCAGATCAAAGATCAGGAACCGCGACGTCACCGGGATCGGCGAGATAACCGCAGTCACTCCGAGAATGCCCAGAACGTTGAAGATATTGGATCCCACGATGTTGCCGATGGCGATTTCCGACTCGCGGCGGAAGGCGGCGATCAGCGAGGTCGCGAGCTCGGGCAATGAGGTGCCAACGGCTACGATGGTCAGCCCGATAAAGGCTTCCGAGACACCATGATCCCGCGCGATCGACACCGCGCCATCCACCATGAACCGCGCGCCGACCATCAGCGCGCCCAGCCCTCCGATAACCCACAAACCCGACACGAGGTTGGATGTCGGCGCGGGCCCGTCCAAATCCTCCACTACGGCTGCGCTGGCCTGACGGTAGGCCCAGATAAGATAGGTCGTCAGACTTGCCACCAGAAGGAACCCGGCAGGTCTCCCGAGCTGCCCGATTGCGAAGATCGGCACCAGCACAAGCGCAGCTGCCATCATGACAGCTGTGTCGCGCCGCAGGGTTGCGCCCATAATCTTGATCGGCCAGATCAGCGCTGTGAGACCGACGATCAGCAAAATGTTGGCGATATTCGAGCCAACAATGTTGCCGATCGCGATGTCAGGAACGCCACGTAAAGCCGCATCCACCGACACCAGCAGCTCCGGTGTCGAGGTGCCGAAGCCCACGACTGTCAGGCCAATCAGCAGCGGCGAAATTGCCATGCGCCGCGCGATGTCCACACTACCCCGCACGAGCGCTTCACCACCAAAGAACAGACCGACCAAGCCAGCGAAAAGATAGAGGTAATCCACTTTAACCGCCCTCCCGGGCAGTTAATCCACCCTTCGTCTTAACTGAGCATTTGGTGGAAGGCCTGCAAGATGTGGGAGAAAGTAAAGCTGTAGACGAAACCGAGAGAGCAAACGTCGCCGCCCAGGTTCCCCCGATGATGCACATTATCGCCAGCGTCGCACAGCCCGCAGCTTGACGATACCCCGGCGCGAGGTGGCAACGCTCAATGGCAGCAGATGGCAGCAGCGAAAGCGCGCGGACTTTCTTCGGTTGTGTCGCAAATTTTTTGTCTGACTTTCGCCGTGCCGACCTTTTCGCTATGCCTGCTGCGGCACGGTAGCAGAATGTCGGAGGATGGGGTGATCAGATTCAAGGGCAGCCATTATCCGAAGCATCTCATCCTCTACGCGGTGTATTTCTATGTCCGGTACGCCGTCTCCTACCGCGATCTCGAAGAAATCCTGACCGAGCGTGGGGTGCACATTGACCACGCTACCCTGAACCGCTGGGTGGTGAAATACGCCCCGCTCATCGCGGCCGAGGCGCAGAAGCGGAAGTCGGCAACCGGCAGATCCTGGCGTATGGACGAAACCTGCATCAAGGTGAAAGGCCGGTGGACTTACCTGTACCGAGCGGTCGACAAGGAGGGCAATACCCTTGATTTCATGCTCTCGGAGCGCCGCGACGAAGCTGCGGCAACCGCGTTCTTCATCCGAACGATCCAGAGCAACGGCTGGCCGGACAAGGTCGTGATCGACAAGAGCGGCGCCAACCTGGTCGGCCTGGAGAACATGAACATCCTGCTGATCCTGAGTGGCTGGTTCTGGCTGATCGAGGTTCTGCAGGTCAAATACCTCAACAACATCGTGGAGCAGGACCACCGCTTCATCAAGAAGCTGACCCGGCCGATGCAGGGCTTCAAATCCTTCGCTGCTGCGCAGGCCACCCTCGCCGGGATCGAGACCGCGCATATGATCCGAAAGGGTCAGCTTGTCGGCAACGGTGGCACCGACTTTCAGCAGTTCGCGGCGCTGGCAGGATAACTGTGTCCAGCAAAACGCTTGCGTTTAGCCTGCGGATATAATTGCGACACTACCCGACAAAGCCCTGTTCGAAGTGCTCGCACCCCATTTCGGGTTAG
>JAUNVT010000142.1 GCA_030540655.1 Rhodobacterales bacterium | reverse complement strand
AGAGCCCGCGAAAAATCCTTATGATACGATCTGGCCCCCTACCCAAAGCGACCCCTAGCAGTGGAGCATGCCGAAATATGATGGTGGAGCGGCAGATACGCTTTGCCTTCTAATAAGACTTTGATGCATTTCTAAAAAGCTCCTTTTCGGCAGTCCCCTGCCCTCCTTATAAAATCAAACACTTGGCGATGCCACAAACCCTGGGCAGAACCCGTTGGGTTTTGGCAGGTTTGTGGCAGAAGGGGTCCGTTAGGGGACACCCTTGTGGTGTCAAAACTGGTCAAGCTGGCACGTCCGGTTTCCGGCGCCGGTGCCAGCGCAGATGATCTGGAAAAGCACAGCGTAAAACCGGCCCTTGGTGCCAGCGTCTATGATCCGATAGGGAAGATGTTCTTCAACATCTGGCCATGGCGATGGAATGGTCGACGCCTTCCCAGGCATCCTTGCGTTTCCGCGTGAACTCGAGACTCCGGTTGCCAGCGATCTCGTCAGTATCGAAAGAAACACGCCAGAGCCCGAAAGGCCCCTCCTCGGCCTTCCAGTCTGTTGGCCGCGTCCATCCGTTCCATCCGAAATGCAGCGTGAAAGGATCCTTGTCCTCGATAATCAGAGCAGTGTTGCGAGGGAGCGCATGAAGCGGTGCGGTATTGCGCCAGCGAATTGCGCGCGGCGGGCGCGGTGCAGCATACCTCCGGGCGACGGAGGTCAGACGTTCGACCGGCGTTCCGGTGCGGCGTGCGACCAGCAGCTTGAGAAATTCCGCATGGGTCCAGAGAAGCGGCATTGCGCTTCCTGAAGGACGGCCGGGTGCCAGCCTCCGTCCGGGGATCGGATCCGTGTCCCAGACCTGTTCCGGCATCAGGCCGCCGGCGCTGGCGCAAGCCAGCATGGTGCGAAGATGGGGCAGGACATCCTCTCCGAGTCCCAGCGCCAGATGCCCGCGTTCGCCGACGAGGAACGGCCAGCCGCGCCCGATGCCCGTGCCGTCGAAGGCGGAGCCGTCGGCGTGCTCGCCATACCCGTCCCCATTATAGCGGTGATAGATCCCGCCGGACGGCGTTTCCGTGAGGAGCACATGGTCGACCACGACCAGCGTGTTGCGGATCCGGGGATCGCTCTCAGGGCGCAGCCCGAGGCGTGGCAGGTACGAGAAATCCATCGCAACGAGACGGTTCGCGGCGATGGTCTGACCGTTGCGGTTGCGCAGGACAACCTGCCCCCCTGATCCGTGGCAGGCGGGATCGGGGGCCATCCGTATGTAGTGGCCCGGAACGCCGAACGCCTCTGTCCAGGGCGATTGGGTGACATAGCACCATGCCTCAAGGCGCGAACACCAGTCATCGGCGAGGTCCAGCGCCTCAGCACGTTCTGCAGCCTCCAGCCACGGCTCTGCCGCCACAAGGGCGGCGATGGCGACGCCAAGGGTGAAGAGATTGATGCCCGGGTTTTCCTCCCAGCGATCCTGGGCACTTTCGGGACCGCTCCGCGCGATATAGCGCACTGCGCGGCGCACCATCGCGCCTGTGCCATGAGGCTCCGCATGACCCAATTCACGCAGCTTGGCCGCCAGCAGCACTGGGAAGGCCGCTTCGTCGAGCTGCTCCCCGGTCCAGAAGGCTGCGCCGCTGGGATAGAAGTTCTGCGACCAGTGCCCGTTGGCGAGTTGCGTGGCAATCAGGTGCGCGAGGATGCGGCGCGCATCGTCACACTGGTTGATGGCGATCAAGGCGAAGGCCGCAAGCGTGGCGTCACGTGGCCAGACGAGATGGTAGCCGCCAAGCGTGTTGCCGGATGATCCCCATGGCATTGAGAGGCTGGCGACGAGCGCGCCAACGTAATTTCGATCCTCATGCGTCTTGAGAACCGTGGCCGAGAGCAGAGCCGCGCTGTGCAGCGAGGCAGCAAGGTCGGGCGGTGCATCGTGGGCCGCGATGTCTGCCAGCGGTGCAAGCGCAGAGCTCCAGTCCTGCCAGCCGGCAATGAACGCGTCTCGGATCAGTGCGCAGCCCTCTGACAGCGCCGATCGGGCCAGCGTTCGTGCGCCGTCGACATCGTTGGAGAAGGCAAGCGCCAACTCTCCACTCGGGTGTCGAAGGCGGGCCGTCAGAGCGACGTTGCCATTGCTCGCGGTCTGGAAGGCATAGGTGAGACGACCATGCCGCGACAGGTCTTGCCAGCCGTCCGACTCGCCGACAAAGCCGACGCTGGCATCGACGAAGCCGTCCGATGAGGCGACGCATAGCGCGGTGCCACCGCCGCTCACCGCGAAAAGCTCACCATCGGCCCACGCATGCGAGCACGTTCCCGCGCCTTCGAGATGCGGCGCCGCGATCATCACCAGCGTGTAGTCGCCAGTCAGATTGTAGCGCACCAGAAGCGCATCGCGGTCGGGGTCGGGCAGGAACTCAAGTTCGAGCGTGTAATCCGCACCTTCATGGGTCACGGTGACAAGCGGAATTGCCGGTCCCGGCTGCGACAGGCGGTACTGCCGTATGCGCTTCAGATCCAGCCAGCGGTCACGTCCCACGAGGTAGAAGGTCACGTCGCGCAGCCGCGGCTGCCCCGTCGAGGGCCAGTATACTTCGTTCAGTACACCATGTCCGATCGTCGCCCAGAGCCGCGATCGGCCAAGGCCAGTGGTGACAAAATCCTTGTCGCTGGACGTCCAGGTGGGTCCGATCCCCGGCGCGCCGAATGCGGTTTTCGTCATGACACTAGCTCCTTTTTTTTATGGTTCTCGTCCTTTGAAATCTATGGCGGCACAGGGCGGCCGCGGCGCTGCACGCTCTCCAAGGCGACGAGATCCAATAATGAGAATTATAGTATAAAATCGAGCGCCTGGTAATCGGCACTCGAACGATTGGATGGGGGCGATCGGAAAAGGTTCGCGCAATTTTGACTGCGCCGCGGCGGGCTTCGCTGGAACGTGCGCACGGGACCCCGGTGTCACCATTCATCCCGCCCCTTGTCTTACCCAAAGACCTGGTGGGAATTGTCAACTTCACGACGTAAACCAGTCTGCAGCGCGTCGCCCCCCGCAAGCCCGAAGCCAGTTCGTCGGCGACTCTGCAGCAATAGGATCCTGCCCCCAGGAGGGCAGGACAACCACCAAACTTTTTCACTGCCTACGGGAACCTTCTCGCGTAGCTCGCATCCAATCTTTCAGACGCGGTGAGAGCGGCGCAGTTGCGAGTTGATGATCGGACACACCGCTGCCTCAAAACCTTCCCCCCGCTGCCGCGCCGTCTGTTTTCAAAGGCGCCGTACGTCCTGCGCAAAGCCAAACGGAGAGAGAACCAATGTGGAAGAGATTCATTTTCGATGTGGGATTGATTGGAATTGGCTCGATCGGAGGTGCCTTTGCGGGTGATGTCGTCCCGTCCGCAAACGACGTGGCAGCCGCTCACGGGAGCTTCGACGCACAGATCGTCCATCATGCGCAGACCATGCTCGCTGAGGGACGCAATACATTCCGCTACGACACATTCGGCAGCGAAAGATTCTGGGGAGATGCGCTTCATTTGCATGAAGCAATCGCTGGAGAGCAGAATGGTGGCGTCGGCGCCGGCGTCTCGCCGAATACCGCGCTATCAGTCGGTCTCAAAGTCGATGTCGATGCTCTGCCGGAGGCGTTGAAGAACCAGATCACGGCGGGGGAGGTTGATCTTGACGACCCGGCGACCACGCTTGCGCTCCTTGACCTGAACGCCGTTGTCGGCGTCACATCGTTCACGACCCCAGACGGAAATATCGGATCGATGGGCATTCAGTGTGCATTTTGTCACTCAACCGTCGACGACTCGTTCGCACCCGGGATCGGCAAGAGGCTCGACGGCTGGGCCAATCGGGATTTGAATGTCGGGGCAATCGTGTCGCTGGCGCCGAACCTTACCCCCTTCACCGAACTGCTGGGTGTCGATACCGAAACCGTAAAGCAGGTTCTCGCGAGTTGGGGCCCCGGCCGTTACGACGCATTCCTGAATAAGGACGGCAAGGCCTTTCGCCCCGACGGAAAGCAGGCCGGGACGTTGCTCCCGCCGGCATTCGGCTTGGCTGGAGTAAATCTGGCAACCTCGACCGGCTCCGGATCGGTCACCTACTGGAATGCCTATGTAGGCGTGACACAGATGCATGGTATCGGGACATATTTCGATCCACGCTTCGGAGACAGCGACAAGTATCCCGTCTCCGCCAAAACCGGTTCATGGAACACGCGGGATACGCCTGACAGAGTGACGGACAAGCTGGCCGAGCTCCATTTTTATCAGCTTTCTATTCCGGCCCCGTCGGCTCCCGAGGACTCCTACGATCCGGTTGCCGCAGAGCGTGGCAAGACGGTTTTCAACGACTCGGGGAACTGCGCGAGCTGTCACGTGCCGCCGCTCTTCACCGAGCCGGGTTACAATCTGCATACGCCTGCTGAGATCGGCGTTGACTCGTTCCAGGCGGACCGCTCGCCGACAGGTATGTATCGCACCGCGCCATTGGCAGGACTATGGACACATCAAAAGGGCGGCTTCTTCCACGACGGACGCTTCGCCACCTTGCCCGACGTGGTGGAACATTATGACGACTATTTCAAGCTTGGCCTGAGTGACGGGGATAAGCACGATCTCGTGGAATATCTGAAATCACTCTAGCGGGTCCACAGCGCCTGAATCCCAGTTAAAGAAGGATACCGAAATTAAGTCGCTTTCTGAAGGACGGGCGAGCGGTCGCGGAAGGTACGATGGCTTTGCGGTCTGAACCGGAAAACTGTCGGATAGACGGAGTCATCGAACATCAGGCAAAGCGACTTCGGGACTTTCCCCGAAAGCATGTCGGCTCCCGGGAACCTTTTCAAACCCCTGCCATCAAATGATTCAGGTGCGGCGAGAACGTCGTATCCGGAGACAGACGAAGGAGTACAGGATGACCCGTCTTTTTACCGCTGTAACGACGATAGCTGCGCTGTCCGCCATGGCTGCATTTGCTGAAGGCCCGACGGATGAGGTTGCCACCAATCCTCCAAAAGCCCCGTATCAGAAGGTCAGCGACCTGGTGGCTCTGCCGGAGTTTCTGCCCGGCATTGGCGAGCTGTTCGTTGATCCCGCGACCCTGCCGGCTGGCCCGTTCGTTGCCTATGACCACGATGGGCGGCTTGTCAGCACGATCTACATGATTCCGATATCACAGATGAACGCGGATACGAGCTTCGATGACCTCCTCGCACCGGGCGGGACGGTCGATCATGTGGATATCTACTTCAATGCCGGCCACCCCGGAGTCGAGGAGCCGCATGAGCATATCGTTCTGTGGCATGTTCCTGCTGCGGACGAAGCCAGCGTGGCCAACTGAAATGAGACGCAGACACTTTCTGCGGTGGAGCGGCGGCCTGGCGGCCGCCCTCGCAATCTCGCCGCGACTCGCAATCGCCGGTTCCACTATCGAGATTTCCATGTCGGGCCGTCCGGACGGATCGAAGGTCTGGTTCGACCCTTATGGCCTGATGATCCAATCGGGTCAGACCGTACGCTGGACCAACCGGGACAAGGGAAACTCCCATACTGCGACGACGTATGATCCGCGTATCAATGATCGTCCGCGACGTATCCCGAAAGGCGCCACGCCATTCAACAGCGACTATCTCCTGCCCGACGAAAGTTTCGAGGTGACGCTGGTGGTGCCGGGGGTCTACGATTTCTACTGCATCCCGCATGAAATGTCCGGGATGGTCGGTCGCATTATCGTCGCCGGACCCGACGACACTGGATTGATGGAATACGACGACGGCGACCTTCCACCAGAGGCCTTGGATGGGATGCCGTCAGTTGCCAACATCCTCGCTCATGGGCCCTTGCGACATCAGGAGGGGTAATATGAGAACGCATAGGATGGCGCACGCGACGCCTTGTGACAGCTTGTCGGAAGCGGAGCTGGTTGCCTCAGCGCTTACGAGAAATGAGGCTGCCGTGCGTGAGCTGATACGCCGCTGCAACCGGCAACTGTTCCGGATCGCACGGAGCATCATGCACAACGACTCGGAGGCAGAAGATATCGTTCAGGCCGCCTACGTTTCCGCGTTCACCAAGCTCGAGACATTTAGAGGTGAATCGTCATTTGTCACTTGGATAAGTCGAATTACTATGAACGAAGCCTATGGCCGCCTGCGTCGCAAGGGTCCCATCGTTCAGTTCGCCGACTACCAAAATCTGAAAAGGGCGACGGAGGGTTTCGAAGAAGGTGCATTACAGACCATGTCACAATCGCCGACAAACCCTGAAGCCGAACTCGGCCGTGCAGAAGTCCGCGCCTTCCTCGAACGCGCAATTGACGCCCTGCCCGAGCCGTTTCGGCTGACCTATGTGCTGCGCGATATTCAGGAAATGACAACGCGGGAGGTCGCCCAGCTTCTCCAAATCAACGTCGTCACTGTAAAGACCCGGCTGTTTCGTGCTCGCCGCCTCCTGCGAGCTGAGATCAGCAAGCACTTTGCTACTGATTTCTACAGTATTTACCCGTTCGACGGGGCACGCTGCGTCGGCATGGCGGATCGTGTCATTAACGCAATGGCCGGAGGTTAGGTGTTCATGATCTCGTGGTACAGTCCCGCTGCCCGGGAGCGCGATCTGGGCATGGACGATTGCCGTTTTCTGAGCGTCAGGGCGACGCCACTGCACTTATGTCGTGCAAACTTGACGTATTGGCTGTGCAAGGCTTGGTGCTAAACGCAGTTGAGCAGTCGCTCTTCTCAATTTTCCGAAATATACGCCATGTTGTTCAAAAGCATTTTGTAGGAATTGTCATTTGTGGAATGCCCCAATCCCCATTCCGCACGGCGATTTGCGACAGAATATAACTGCGTAACCGCCGCAAAGCGCAGTACTCAACCAAGTCCGGTAATTTTACATTATCGGACTCCAAAAATATGCTGCTTAAGAAGTTATCCGACGCAGGGAAAAGCTTGGAATCTGCATCTATTGATAATCGTCACAGCTAAGTCTTATGGCTACTTCTTTTCTACTCGAGCCCTTCGTGTGGTCTCAAATTTTTTCCAAACATGCATGTGGCCTTTCTGGCGCGCATCCGCAAGCCATAGCTTTTTGCGTACGCCTGGTACTTCCAAGGAGAGATATTCCCCCCTTGAGAACTTTGTCCAATCGATAGCTAGCCCAACTTTGACCATTTCGGCAGAGATGTCGCGGCCATCTTGCAGATAACACCGTGCTACGGTGCGACCATGGATATCTTGTTCAGACAACTCCGCCCGCACGGTCTGCCCTTTGCATAATGCGACTAAAGCCCACTTGGCCGTATTGCCGTAAGG
>JAUNVT010000141.1 GCA_030540655.1 Rhodobacterales bacterium | reverse complement strand
GACTACCCGGCCGAGCACTGGACACATATCCGGACGTCAAATCCGATCGGGAGTACGGTCGCCACAGTGCGGCATCGAACAAAACGCACCAAGGGATGTCTCAGCCGAAAGACCGGCCTTGCCATGGCCTTCAAGCTGATGATGTCAGCCCAAAAGAAATGGCGAAAGCTCGACGGTCAAAACCGTCTGCCCGAGATCATCCAGGGGATTGAGTTCCGCGACGGGATTCGCCAACTTCACAATGCCGCCTGATCAAGCGTCACCAACTTCTGCGCATATCTCCGATCAACGCGGCATCGGGTTCAGATCTTTGACGGAAGGCATCGACACAACCACAAGCGGCGGCACTCTTAGTCTTCCACTTTTTCGGCGCACTCGCCCCGTTCGAGCGCGACCTCATCCGCGAGAGAACGCGTGCCGGCCTGAGCGCCGCCGCTGCGCGCGGACGAAGAGGCGAACGCAAGGCTGTCGTCACAGCTGAAAATTGGCGCGGGCGAAACGGCTGATCGAAAAGGGTTTGACTGTTCGCGAAGCAGCAGTACGCATCAAAGTTGGAAAGACCGCTCTTTACGAAGCGATCAGGACGGACACCTCACGAGGCAGCCCAGACCAAGAAGGCGTCCCGTACAGGCCAGGAGACAGTAAATATGCCCATTCCTGTAAGACCCCGCGTACCTTTATGCCGATAGACCCAATTACGGACTGCGACACCATCCACATCGGCGACATTCGTATCCGCCTTCAGGGAAAGATTATCTCGTGCATCAGTGCGCGTGGCGGAGTGCTTGTTCTTGGAAGCCGCCTTGCCTCCGGGCGCCGCGGCGACCGGAGGCAAGGCGGCTTAAGTTTCCCGCTCAGAGGATCTCGCCGTGGAACGAAGGGCCTCACGTCCGTGCGCCCCTGCAAACTGTTCTGGATCAGGCGGACGTCGCCGCTGCAGTAGCGCGACATAGTCCGGCCGCTTCGCGCAAGCAGCGAGCCTGACGGCAAAACAATCAGGGCGGCTGCCAACGAAGGTTGCCGGGCCAGAGGAGACGACCGCACCAGCCCCGGCACTGAAAGCTGCGCCGCGCGGTGCGCAGCGGCAGGGGTCGGCGCGCCAGGGTTCCGACCGCGGAGGTGCGCTTGCCTTCCGTTCACTCCGCTTTCTCGACAGCAGGCAGCACCCAGCGACGTTCGAGCGCCTCGGGACGCGGAAGATAGAGCCGCGTGACCATGTAGAACGGCTCCGACGGGGCGGGCAGCCAGTTTGACTCGCGCCCGGCACCGGGACTTTCCTTCTGGATGTAGATGACAATCTCGCCCGCATCGTTGGGCTTGAGGCTGTCCAGCATCGCGGAATTGATCAGGTAGCGGTCGATCGGGTTGTCCACGAGAAGCTGCCGTGCCCGGTCGTACATCGTGATCGACCAGAAGGCATCCACCGGCGGCAGCGCGCCGGGGGCGAAGGTCAGCGTATAGGCACCTGTCGCCCCGTCGAGCGGCGCCTTGTCCGCGTCCACGGCATTGATGACGTAGAGCGCCTCTTCGGCTGAATTGCCGTAGATCCCGCCCTGGGCGGCGGCTGCCCTGCTCATGTAGCGACCCTGCATCTCCTCAGGCGTGCCGAAGAACTCTGAGGAATCCGTCATTGCGCCTGCCGTATCACGGATCTCGTCATAGGTCGTTCTGGCGACCTCTCCCATCATCGCGACGGTCTCGGCGGGCAAATCCTTCGGAGGCCATGCGGCGTCCTCCTCCATCCCGAGCGCGCCCAGACGGTCGCGCAGGGCCTCATCACCCGGCCACGGCGGGGCGAACTGCAGCAGGAAGCCGGCGAGCGGCCAGAAATCCGTCTCCATCAGCGCATCCGAGACCGGCGGCCAGTCTACGGCGGCCGCTGCCGGCGGGGCGGCGGTTCCGGCATAGACCGACAGTGGCGCCGCCGCGTAATCCTTCTGGATCTCTTCGACCCGCGGCAGGTCCTCGGGCGAGAACAGCTGCGTTCGCATCAGGCCCATCGCAAGGTCGGTCGGCATCTTGACCACCCGGCGGATCCCCTCCGGCGGCTCGCCAGTCCAGCCGGGGCCGGCGATCAGGAAATCGCCGCCCGCATTGCCGTCCTTGCGGGTTCCGAGGTAATCGACATTGTTCGTGTAGAGATCGACGATTTGCAGGGAATAGTAACGCTCTGCCTCTATCTCCGGCATCGTCACCACCACCGGTTCGGCGCGCAGATCGAACACGATGAAGGAATAGGGCGTGTCCGAATTGGGCGTGATGATCGCCGTGTCCTCGGGCGTATAGACGCGGGCGACGTTGACCAGCGTGTTCAGCGGACCCTTGTACTGGGCCCCGCCCGGCTCCAGCGCATACTGGTACATGGTGAGATAGTTCTTCACCAGTGGATAGGCGTAGATATATGCCTCCCGCGCCAGCGCCTTCAGGTCTTCCTGGGCAACGGCGGGCAGGATCGGCAGCAGCGTCGCCGCGGCCGAGAGCTGCAGGAGGGTACGCCGTTTCATTGCACTGCCTCCGCTTCCGGGAACGTCCAGCTGCCGTCGAGGATCTGCGCCTCGGGCCGGTAGAGGCGGACCATCCAGTTCCAACCCTCGGGGGTTGGCAGGCAGTTCGGGATCTTGCCTTCGCAGCCGCCGAACTGAACGGTCACGCCGCCATTTGCGTCCTTGTCGGCGGTCAGGTTGTTGATCGTGTAAGCATTGGCTTCGTTAGGTTCGTAGAACCCTTGGGCGTTGTAGATGCTGATCGACCAGAAACCCTTGACCGGCACCTCGCCGACGTTGAGGCGATACACCGTCTTGCCGTCGTTCCTGGCCACCGAGCGGTTCAGATACAGGGCGTCGGCTTCGGGATTGCCGCCCCAGCCCATGGCCGTGCCGATGAAATGGCGGACCGGATCGACCTCGTCCCTGGCGCCGAACATGCCACGCGTATCCGGCAGCGGCTCGGCCAGCTGCAGGATGATCGCCCGGGTCTTGTCGCGGCTGGCATTATCCCAATCGGGGATTTCGAACGTGCCGGGGCCGCCGGGCTGTTCGGCCGTGATCTTGTCCTGCAGCGCATGGACCGCCTTCATGTCCTCCGGGTCTTCGGGATTTGCGAGGATTCGGATGCCGGGAAAGACATAACGCGTGCCGATCTCCTCGCGCGTGAAGGTATAGGTGGCGGGTTCATAGTAGACGCCGTGGGTGTAATGATCCTGATCGAAGACCTGCATCGACATGAACCGACCACCGGCATCGGGCAACGTGACCGTCACCGGTCCGGCATCAAGGTCGAACACGGCAGAGGAATAAAGCGTGTCACGGTTCAGGCGGATGATCTCCTGCTTGTCTAGCGTTGTCATCTCGCGGTCGTGACCAAACTTACCGAAACGGTCGCGCCCTACCACCGCCGAGAAATAGAGATCGCTTTCGGCGCGGATGAAATTGTCGCTGTTGACCGGGACCGGCTCGGCCCCTGCCTGGACGGCTGCCGCCGAGGCGATGACAGCGACGATGAAAGACCGTGTGAAGCGCATCCTCGTCGTCCTGCATGACGACTTCCATGCCCTCTGCCGGGCCCAGGCGTCAATGCCGTATACCATTGTTTTACCATAATTTGCATAATCGATGATCATTATCTTGCTACCGGCATCGACCAGGATGTTCTCGCCGTGCAAGTCGCCATGAACGCAGCACCAGCACGTCTGCAGCTCGCGCGCCTCGAATCTTACCGCCCAATCGAGCCCATAGGTCGTCTGCAGCTCGGCCGCCTTCTCGTCGCCCACCCAGCACTGTCGCACTTCTTTAACCGTGCGGCGGCACAACCAGCGGACGTTCAGGGGCTCGTCGTATCGGTCGTGATGGGCGTCAACGGTTTCACTGCCGCACATCTCGCAGCCCTTCTTCTCTAGCGTCCCTGAAACGAGCGCCCGCTGAACCGCAAGATGGGCAGTGTACTTGCGCAGATTGGCACGGCGCTAATTCGCCTGGCGGGTCTGGCTTTTCTGTAGGGGCGAGCGAGGAGGCTTCAGGTCGTCGAGCATCACGCCGCCGTCTGGCGCTGCAAGGTGCGGTAGACGGTCGGGCGTGACACGCTGAACACCTCGTCCAGATCGCTGATGGAGTAATCGCCGGTATCGTACATGCGCCGCAGCTCCTTCTGCTGGCGGTCCGACAGCTTCGGCTTCTTACCCCGCAGCTTGCCCTTGGGGCGGGCCACGGCCATCTCCTCGCGGGTGCGCATCTGGATCAGGTCGGCCTCGAACTCGGCAAAGGTCGCCAGGATGTTGAAGAACAGCTTGCCCATCGGATCGGTCGGATCGTGGACGGTTTATCCAAGCTGGAGCCTGATCCCGCGCGTGGCTAGGCTTTCGGCGATGGCGCGGGCATCCGGAACCAACCGAGCCAGCCGGTCCAGTTTCGGCACCATCAACGTATCGCCGTCCCGCAGGGCAGCCAATGCCTGGTCAAGGCCCGGGCGGGCGCGGGTGGTGCCGGTAAAGCCGTGGTCGGTGTAGATTCGCTGGGCCGCCACACCAAGGCCGGTGAGGGTCGCCAGAGCCTTTTAGGCGTGACATGAAGGACGATATATTTATAACCAACGCCTAACTTGGCGCCTGACTACAAACAAGTTGGCAATCCCATCGCAGGTTAAAACCGAAACGCTTGAAGGCCACCTCGCTCAGGCGCGCGCATAAAGGGGCAGAATAGCGCCACTGATTTCCATATTGACCGGTGAGATCAGATGCAGGATCGCCTCTGCCGCTGCTGCAGGAGACAGCCATTTCGCCGGATCGGCGTTGGGCATTGCGGAGCGATTGGCCGGCGTGTCGATCGTCGAAGGGGCAATCGCGTTGACAAGAATTCGCTCTCCCTTCAACTCGTTTGCAAGCGCCTGCGTCAGCGCGCCGACTGCGGCTTTGCTGGCGGCATAAGCCACCATCTTCGCCCCCTGGCGCGGTTCCAGTGCGGGGCGCGCCGCGACATTGACGATACGCCCGCCCTGGCCGGTTTTGCCCATGGCGCTGGCGGCGGCGCGGCAGCACAGCAAGGCCGTCAGAGTATTCATCTCGAACATGCGCAGAAACTCCGTGCGACCGGTTTCCGCAAGCGGTGCCATCGCAAAGCCGCCCGCCAGATGGACCGAGGCCCAAAGCTCCGGAATGGTGGCATAGAAATCCGTCACCGCCGCCTCGTCCGTCAAATCCACGCCCGTAGTGACGTGCAGCCGGTCATTGCCCGCGCCGGTGGCCGCTTCGGTACGATGACTGGGAACATGGCAGGTTGCCCCGGCTTCGAGCAGGCGTGCGACGACGACCTCTCCAAGCGCGCCGGTTCCTCCGGTCACGGCAACATGTCTGCCGGATAATAGTTGTTCGTTCATGAAGAGAGCGTAACCTGTTTGACCGATGTGACGCAAACTGAATTGGAAGATCCTTGGGATGCAGAGCCTCGGGCAGGCACTGGCCGAGGGAGTCACACCGCCCCGCGCTGAAGTACCATCTTGGCCAAATCAACCTCGATGATCAAAATTTCCTTCACGGTCCCGTCCTCCTGATCCAATACGAACCACAGGGGC
This sequence comes from Rhodobacterales bacterium, assembly GCA_030540655.1. Lineage (GTDB taxonomy): Bacteria > Pseudomonadota > Alphaproteobacteria > Rhodobacterales > Rhodobacteraceae > Roseovarius. Next base: position 1,893 of record JAUNVT010000141.1, on the reverse strand, counting down.
ACAAGTGCCATCAGGAGGGGCTACTCTACCAACGGCAGGGGGCTCGCCGCTCGGGCGGACTTTTCTGCGGGCCAGCGCCCAAAGGGCACCGCAAGCCCATCATCCCAAGTCGCTGCGCGGCCTGATAGAACCTGACCGCCGGACAGCCTGCGGTTCGTTCGCGCGATGCGCTCATCAACAACCGATAAGATGCGGCTTCGCCTTTATTCCATGTGGTTTTGGACCGGAAAAGCGCCACATCAAGGAGCGATACAAGGATCACTGGAACCCTGGCCCAGAACGCCCACGCCCTCACAGCCAGCATCTCCTCAATGCTCCTCGGCATTGCGCCCATCGCGATCAACCCGAACGTCTGCAAGACCGTCGACAACCTGAAGTGGTCCTGTTTTTCCGGACAGGTTTTCGGGTCAGATAAGGTGCAGCCGGGTCAGGGTTAAGGCCGCTTGGTTCATCTGGCTTGCCCCAGACCATGCGTCGTGAGGCGTTCGCTTGTCAAAGGTGTGGCCATACGGCGTTGTAGAGATCATCATCGCTATCGATGATGTGCTTGGCATGAAGAAATCCTTAACGCGGCTGCAACAATCTAGAAACCATCCCGCGTGCCGATCCATCCTCGCCTCCAGAAGATCCATACCAGCCCAACCGCAATTGCCGTCATCACGAGCAGGGTGACCGGATAGCCGTAACGCCAGCCGAGTTCGGGCATATTCCATCGGCTTGCAGAGCGATCGAAATTCATGCCGTAGACCCCGACGATGAATGTGAGTGGGATGAAGATCGTCGAAATGATCGTCAGCACCTTCATTACCTGGTTCATATGATTGCTGGCGCTGGAGAGATGTATGTCGATCAAACCCGATGCGATTTCGCGATCGGTTTCGATCATATCGATAAGTTGGATGGTGTGGTCGTAGCAGTCTCTGAGATAAACTTGCGTCTGGCTGCTGATAAAGGGCGACTCGTCGCGCACCAACGCGTTCAGCATTTCGCGCTGAGGCCAGACTGCGCGACGGGCTGTCAGAAGGTTGCGCTTCAGGTCGTGAATGCGGTTGATCTGGCCGGTTTCAGGGTGCTCAATCACCTGTGTCTCAACGTCCTCGACCCGTTCACCATAGACTTCGAGGAGGGGGAAAAAGGCATCGATGGCCGCGTCGATCAGCGCGTAGGCAAGATAATCCGGTCCGCGCCTCCGGAATCGACCATCAACAGCATGCAGCCTCTGCAGCACGGGATCGAAGGTATTGCCCGGCGTTTCCCGGAAGGTGACAACAAAGTCATGCCCGAGACAGATAGCCACCTGATGGGTCTCAAGTCTGCCGTCTGTTGCGCCTGCTTCTCTCGACCCGGCGCCGAGTGCTTGGGTAATAACGAGAAGATGATCTTCATAAACATCAACTTTCGGGCGCTGATGAGGGTCAAGAATATCCTCCAGCGCCAGCGGGTGGAGCCCGAACACGTCGCCAATTTTTTGTATCGCCTCCGCGTCGCCAAGATTGATGACATCAATCCAGCGAACAGTTTGCCCGTCCGTTAGCGACGGCAGGTCATTTGCTGAGATAGCATCCCTTTCAGTCACGCCAGCAGGGCCATAGCCGATGCATCGAATTTTCGGAGGCGCCGCGTTTGCAGGAGCGACGAGCGTTCCCGGAGATGCGCCCGGCGCCGTCAAACGACGCCGCTTTTGCGGCTTGGGTGTGCGGCGCAGCGGTCGGCTCCTGCCCTTCATTCCCTTGGCACCTTTCAGGGTCCTATCATCCGGAATCGGCGCCCTAAGATTGAGCAGGGCCTGAACCCAGTGTTGCCATCTTCGTTGCGCTTGTCACAAGCATAAACGCGCATGATGCTCTGCACGCAGCGCCCGTAGGGAGACGTCCATGATCCGCACCACCCCCG
>JAUNVT010000140.1 GCA_030540655.1 Rhodobacterales bacterium | reverse complement strand
GGCCGATATTCTGCAGGCGCGTCCCGCCACCGCAAGCCATCGCGGTTGATGAAGATAACCCCGCTCAGGACACGCTTGTCATCGACACGCCGGCTTGCCTTGATCGCCTGAACCCGTGTCGGGCGCTGCGTGTCAGCATAGATTTCGATGACTTGGGTCATCAGTGCTTCGGAACGCGGGCACCATCGCCGGGATCGATTCCCAGAACGAAAGGTGTACGGGATGAGCGCGAGTGGCGAATAACCGGCGGCTTGATAGGCCCGCACCCACTGGAACGCGGTCCGGCTGCCATGAAGTTTCCGGACCGTAATGTCTTTGCCTGGCCGTGTCCTTTTGGGTGCGATGGTTCCTTCGCCCACGAGCCTCTGCGTCTCGGCTGCAAGTCGTGCCTGGCCATGGTCATAGGCTTTCTGCGTGCGCTTGATGTCGCCCGTAGCTTCGAGCGCCAGAAAGGCGTCGCAAAGCGCTTTTCGCCAGATCACCAGCCTGCTGATCTTCTTCGGTAACTCGCTGATGACGTCCACCGGCTTACTACGACGCATCTCCTGCGCCGCACGGTGGAAATACCCCGCAAAATAGGTCGTATCGGGACGACGCATCAACTTGGCAAGCTCCTGATGAGAGAAAGCCTCCGTGATTCCCGGCTGTCCGACCCGCTCGAAGACGCCGCCTGCGTCGGTAATTTCCAGCGGGCGCATGGCGACGCCCGCCGTGGCGATCATGTCTGACTTAGAGAAACGGAAACGAATGGTCATGCCGCCACCTCCGTGAGGGACGCTCGCGCCCACGCCAGCTTGCGTGCGGCCTCCGCCGCAGCAACCTTGTCGATGTGATGATCGGTCACGAGCAGCACACGGTCGGCAAAGGATTTAGGGACAGCGGCCGCAATAACCTCCAGATCTGAGACGAAATTCAGGCTCACGATGCGCTGCATTGGCTTGATGGCGACGGCGATATGCTCGTCATCTGACTTCGTGACGAGGAAGTCGAAGACGTGCCGCACCGGGCGGTCATCCGCGCCGATGTAGGAAATTGAGGGCGGTTGCTCGCGAATGTGATGCACATCCTTCCGCACCAGCATCAGGCAGAGGAAGGCGTACTCGAGCGCGCTCTCAAAGTAGATGACGCGCGGGTGGGAGAAGCCGGGAAGGTCGGCTACCAATGAGCCGCGCAGGCTGCCCTTGGAGCGGCGTGCAGGAAAACGGGTTGCGTGACTTGGCTCCGGCTCGCGGTAGATCAATTTGTGTATCATGATGTCTGGAGTGCACCTCACCGCTGCGCTGAACCCTATGGTTCGGAGCGGACGGTTGGCGATCTCCCCCTATGTTTGGAATGAGTTGAGGTGCCCTGCCGAACGCGTGCCCGGCAGGTTGACTTTTTATTCGATTCGGGGGTTGAATAAGGCGTCGACTACAAACGACGATTTATTCAAAAGGCCTTCCTGTTGGCGCAGGAGGGTCTTTTTTCTATTGATCTACATCTGCGGGTCCTTCTTTTTTGGAATAGCGATCGGGAAACACGTTCTGAGGCGTGGTGCCAAGATGGCCAGCGATCGCAGTTTGAATGTTGTGCGAGCGGCGGTGCCCCTGACTCACGATCGTGACAGTCGCAGGGCTCACGCCAAGTTCGCGAGCAATCTGCGCAAACGTCACGCCAGCCTCGCGCAACTTCGAGCGCAAGCGCAAATGGTTCTTCTGTGCTGCATCCATGCTCACGCCGCTCCAACTCTGTTAGACTATGAAAGTCTCTGACTTGGAAGGAATCAGGAGGTGATTCGTTCGTCAACATGTGTGATGTCAAATTTAGTGCTTTCCTCATATCGTTCCGATGATTTGCGTACAAATGTGAGAACTTCGTCGTGACGCGCTATAGGTCTATTAAGCTTAGGCAGGCGCTTGAGCGGATACACAGCGGCACTTTTGTTCCTTCGATAAAGACGGAACGTTTTGGACCGATTGATCCTAACATTTGCGTCAACTCGATCGACAAAGGGCGACGGCTTTGGAAGCGGTCCGCATGGAAACATCTCCGGTAATTTATGGACGGGAGGATGTGCTAGCCTCCTATGAACGGTCGCGTCTGCTCGGGGTTTTTGCCCACGCCTATCGGATTCAGCCAGCGTTTGCCCGCCGGGTGCTGAAGCTTTACGATGGCCCCATCGAGATAATGGCGTCGGTGAGGACAGCAGCCAGCGTCACCAATCCCGAAAGCGCCCTGACTGGCGAAGTTCTCATCAGGCCGTCGCCGGTCCTGGTGCCGAAGCTCTGATCCTCAACCGATCCGCGATGCCCGGCCACGAACCGAATAGTTCGCCGATTGGAAAACTAAATCTTGACGCGGGCACGCGATGGATACTTCGCTACATGGAAAACAATGGGCCGCACCTGAACCTCGCCTTCGCGGCACAGGCGCGCCATTGTCGCGCGCCTGTGCCGCGGCGAGGCCACGGTAGGCGAGTTGGCGGAGCCGTTCGCGATCGGCCTGCCCACGCTTCTGAAGCACATACAGGTGCTTGAGAGCGGCGGACTCGTCACTTCGGTGAAATCAGGGCGCGTGCGGACCTGCGCTCTGGCCCCGGACGCGCTGCGAGGCGCCGAGGACTGGCTTCGCGCGCATGTTGAAACCTGGGAAAGCCGACTCGACCGGATGGAAGCCCACCTCTCCCACATGACAATGGATCGGAACGGCAATGACTGACATGGCAACCCCACCCACCTCCGCCTGGGCCGCCTGGGCCGCCTGGCCGCTCGACCGCGAGATCGTCCTTACGCGCGTTCTCGGCGCGCCGCGCACACTCGTCTTCGATGCCTGGACCGACCCGGACCAGATCACCGCATGGTTCGGTCCTGCGGGCATGACCATCAAAACCCACGAGATCGACCTCCGTGAAGGCGGGGTCTGGCGGTTCGACATGGTGGCGGCGGACGGCACGCGCTACGACAACCGGATGACCTTCCTGCGCATCGAGCGGCCGCATCGGATCGAGATCGATCACGGTGCCGACACCGACGACGATCCGGGCCGGTTCCGGATGCTGGTCACCTTCGACGAGCAATCCGACGGCAAGACGGTTCTCACCCTGCGCCAGTTGCACCCGACGCGCACGCGGCGCGAATGGGCCATCGGCTTCGGCGCCGTCGAGTTCGGCGGCCAGACGCTGGACAAGCTCGCCCGGCATCTGGCGGCGCGGACAGAATTCGCGCGCGGCCGCTGACAGTCCTTTCGGGCAATCCGGCCACAAATTCCGCTCTCGAAAAGGAGCCGACGACATGTCGCTGACGCTTTATGCCCATCCTTTTTCCTCCTACAGCCAGAAGGTGCTGATGGCACTGTGGGAGAACGACACGCCTTTCGCCTACCGGCATATGGAGGACCCCGGCGCGGCTGAGGATCTGGCCCGGCTGTGGCCGATCCGCAAGTTCCCGGTGCTGGTCGATGGCGATCGCACGATCGTTGAGACCAGCATCATCATCGAGCATCTGGACCTGCACCATCGCGGAAAAGTCCGCTTTCTGCCCGACGATCCCGCCGCCGCGCTGGAGGTGCGGCTGCTCGACCGCGTCTTTGACCTGCATGTGATGAACGCCATGCAGGTGGCGGTGAACGAGTCCCTGCGCAAGTCGCCGGATCGGCTGGACGAGGCGAAGGCGCATGCCGCAGAGCTGCTCGAAACGGCCTATGGCTGGCTGGAGCAGCGGCTGGCCGGGCGCGAATGGGCGGCGGGGGATCATTTGTCGCTGGCCGATTGTGCCGCCGCCCCGTCGCTGTTCTACGCCGACTGGGTGCACATTATCGGGGACAGCTTTCCTCGCCTGCGCGCCTATCGGACGCGGCTGCTGGCAAGGCCGTCCTTCGCCCGGGCGGTGGACGAGGGCCGAAAGTATCGGCATTACTTCCCGCTCGGCGCACCGGACCGCGACTGAACCGCCATCAGTCGCCCGACGGCCATCCCCTTGCAGGCGCGTTCGGACACAGGATCAGGTCAAAGCGGTCCGGTGGCATGATCCGACCGAAATAATGATCCTCGGCCTCGTGCCATTGCCGCTCCCAGGGGCCGCTACCGCCCTCTCGGGCGAGAAGTCGCGCCCGTCGCGTGGCATCCTCCACCTGGACAAGCACCTTCAGGTCGAGGAGGTCGGCCAGTTCCGGGCGGCCCGCATAGACGCCTTCGATGATGACGACCGGCTTTGGGGGCATGACCACCGGAACGTCGCGGAGCCTGCCGTCGAAGGCGTCCCAGTCAAAGACCCGCCAGACCGATTCGCGACCGGCGCGCAGGTCCGCCAGAACCGGGCGCTGGCGCGTCCAGTCGATGCAGGCCCCGGCCCGGATCTCGGCAGGGTCGGTCCGCAGCGCGGTTCCGCCCGCGTAGAAATCGTCACCCTCGATTACGCCCGCCCCGATCCCGCTCGCATCGAGCCGGTCTGCGAGCCTGCGCGCCAGCGTGGACTTGCCCGCGCCGCTGCGTCCGTCCAGCGCCAGAATGAACGGTCGCGACATGGCTTGCGCCCGTGCGGCTACGGTCGCGATCAATGCGTCCACTCCTGTGAAGGTATCACGCGAACCTGGCATCATGACCTCGTCTTGGCTCGCCTGGTGAACGGGTCGGCTCCAGACATGCCACATGCCGAAATCGCGGCGACGCGTTCGATCTATCCTTTCTCACGCGGGCCTCGAGGAATACAGTTTCAACGCATTGACCCCAGTCGCTATTGGCGTCCCTCAACTCGCTCAGCACGCACGAGAAGCACTTCCGCCTGATCGGCCAGTTCTTCCGCGAAGCTGGCGTCGAGCGGGAGATGCCCCACGAGAAGCCTGTAGAAGAGCGGCGCGTAGATCATGTCGAGGATGATCTCGATGCTTGCCGGGGAGTCAATCTCGCCACCCGCCACCGCGGCGGCGATCAGCGCGCGGCCATGTTCGCGGCTGGACAGAATGACCCGGTGCCTGAACGCCTTCGCCATCTCGCTCTCGGGGTCCGATGCGGCGAGGGCCATGGCAATCTGCCGGCCGCGCGTGGCGGCGAAGGTCGCGACCAGCCGGCGCAGATGCGCCCTCAACGAATCGATCAGACCGCCCTTCGCGGCCGAGGCGTTTTGGGGAAACTCGGTCATCAGCGCCTCCAGGACCAGTTCGCCCGCGTTCGACCAGTGCCGGTATATCGTTGGCTTGCCGACGCCCGAGCGCGCCGACACTGCCTCGATGGTCACATGGCCAAAGCCCTGCTCGGCCAGGATGGTCTGTGCGGCGGACAGGGCCTTTCTGCGGGCTACCGCGCTGGGCGGCCGGCCACGGGGGCGAGGTGATGATGCATCTTGACTCATTTGATTACGAGTCGTAACGTAATCAAATCAGCAAATCAAGGGAAGGCATCATGCCCATTACTCCCTACCTGGTTGTCAGGGGCGCTGCTCGCGCGATCGACTTCTATATCGCAGCCTTCGAAGCCGTCGAAGCGTTCCGGATGACCGACCCCTCCGATGGCCGGATCGGCCATGCGGAACTGACCATCGGGGGCGGCGTTGTGATGCTGGCCGACGAATATCCCGACTTCGGCGCGGTCTCGCCCGATGCACTTGGCGGCACGCCCGTCACGCTGCATCTGTCGACGGAGACCGTGGATGACGACGTCAGCCGCGCCGTGACCGCGGGCGCCACGGTGCTGCGCGCGCCCACGGACCAGAGCTTCGGCGAGCGAAACGCGCTGCTTCTCGATCCGTTCGGCCACCGCTGGATGCTGGCGCAGAAGATCGCGGACGTGTCCCCCGCCGAAATGCAGACGCGCTGGAACGAGGAGACCGGCGCGTGATGTTGGACAAGATCATCACGCTGCCGCCCGGCGGCGGGCGGCGCTACGAGATGGGAAAGCTGACCGCCCTCTTCAAGGCGGACGAAGCTGACACGGATGCGAAATACAGTGTGTCTGAATGGGTTCTGGAGCCGGGCAGGAAGGTGTCGGCACACATCGCCACGAGGCCAATGAAGAGGTCTTCTTTGTCCTCGACGGAACTCCTGAATTGCTGCTCGACCGGGATTGGGCGGGGTTCCCTTCAGGATCGTTCGTGCGGATCCCCGCGGGGGTGACGCACGATTTCCGCAATAAGTCGGATCGGCCTGCGCGGCTGCTGAATGTCTTCGTTCCCGGCGACTTCGAGCGGGACATGCCGAAGATCGTCGAATGGTTCGGCAAAACCTGATCGTTACCCCCCGCCCCAGATCCGAAAGGAAGAACGATGCCGATTGCCTCATTGCTCGACACTCTGACCCTCGCGATATCCGTACGAGACCGGCATGCAAGCGCCGAGTGGTACAGAGACATGCTCGGCTTCGAACTGATCCAGCATATCGACGAGGCCGGTTGGAGTGAGATGAAGACGAACAGCAAGGGCGTCACCCTGGGCCTCGGCGAACATGCGGAACCCGCGCAGGGCACCACGGTTACGGTCTTCGGTGTCGTGAATGTCGAGCTGGCGCGCAGGGCCCTTGAAGCCGAGGGTGTCAGGTTCGAGGGGGAAACCGCGGTCACCGAGGGCATGGTCAGCACTGCGATATTCCATGATCCGGACGGCAATGTCCTGATGCTTGCGCAGGATCTGACCGGGGGAAACTGAGGCCGCGAGTTGCTTTTGCCGGTTGAACGAGAATTGATGCAAGCGGTGCGATCAATCCGCATTCCGGCCCAGCACGGCACAAGGACCGCGGTTGTCCGCCTGCACGACATCCTAAGGCATCGGTTAACGCGCAAGAGCGGGGCTTTCAAAGGACCCCCGGCCGCTGCGATGCCGCGTGGGTGCTGGTCCGGCGCGGCTTCACGGGGAATAGCCGCCCATACAGGGATTTTGGAGGGACGCAGGATGGAAACGCAGGAGATGCACCGTGGCCGGCTGATCGACCACATCCAGCTTGTCGTGCGCGATCTGCCCGCCAGCCGCCGCTTCTACGAGGCGGTGCTGGCGACGGTGGGCGTGCCGATCGGCGGTTCGGGCGAGGACTGGTTCTGGGCAGACGAGTTATTCGTCTCGACCGCCGACAGCAAGGCCGCGCTGGGACAACTGACCGGGCGGCATCACCTGGCGTTCCAGGCGGGTGACCGCGCCACGGTGGACGCCTTCCATCGGGCGGGCCTGGCCGCCGGCGGGGCCGACAATGGTGGGCCCGGCGAACGGCCCTATCACGCGGGCTACTACGCGGCCTTTCTGCTCGACCCCGATGGTAACAACATCGAGGCGGTCTTCCACGGCGAAGCCAGGCGCAGCGCCGAATCCGTGCGGATCACCTTCTGACGACTTGGCGGCGCGGATGCGCCGATCGCGTCCTTCGGCGACGCCTTGTCCTGTCCACGTGGTGCGAAGGTTTCTGTCTGACACGCGATGGGGGACGGCTGCCTGATCCTTCATCCAATCTTTGCGCCCCAGAAGGACGTGTGATCGGCAGCGAAATAGCCATCGGCGGCGCGGAA
>JAUNVT010000009.1 GCA_030540655.1 Rhodobacterales bacterium | reverse complement strand
GTGCCGTGACGGCGCAGGCGATGACCAACCGTGCCCAAGGTCCCCGGAGCTGTCCAAGATTTACAGAAGCGTGTATCGGGGAATTAGCGAAACCCGCAGCAATGTCCCGGGAGGGGCCTTTTTCATATCTACACCACCGAAGTTCAAACGGTGGAACGCAGCTCTCTCTTTGGGGATTGACCGGACAGAGAAATCTGCCGTCACCCAACTTGTCGACGAAGCCCATCGCAAGACCGCGTGGGAAGTCCTCGAACACCTGCTCAACGCCGTGCCTTATTGGATCCACGCGATCCTGCCTTACAACGGCATCCAGGCTGCTGAGCAGCCTCGCACCCGGAACACAGCATGTTCGCGGCAGATGCGGTCATATAATCTGCGAGGGCGCGCCCCTGTCCGCCATTGGCCTGCGGACACTGGCAAGCCGGATCGAGCACCGCCTGACACAGCCAGACCATCCGTGGACCAACGACCAAGTTGCGCGCCTGAACCGAACGATCAAGGACGCGACAATGAAACGATATCATTACGCAGCCACCTCCAGCTGCGCATGCACCTCGCCGCCTTCAGGGACGCACACAACTTTGCTCGCAGGCTCAAGACACTCAGCGGCCTTACACCCTGCGAATACATCTGCAAGATATGGACTTCAGAGCCAGATCGATTCATCCTGAGTCCGATCCACCAGATGCCGGGACTGAACATATAGAGGATAAAGACGCCCCGCATACTGTTTGAGAAAAACACCATATAAAACGGCATCGGGCCGCTCGCAATGAACGAGCGACCCGACACTGAACCAGACTATCCGAAGATCAGGCGGTCAGGCCTTCGGGTTCTTCCAAACCATGGGCGCGGCAGGTCGAGGTAAGCGTATTTGCCAAGAGGCACGCAATGGTCATTGGTCCGACGCCGCCTGGAACCGGCGTGATGGCACCTGCACGCTCGGCGCAGCTTGCGTAATCGACGTCTCCGACCAGTTTGGTCTTGCCTTCGTCGGTTTCAATTCGGTTGATCCCGACGTCGATAACGGTGGCACCTTCCTTGATCCAATCGCCGGACACCATCTCCGGGCGCCCCACGGCGGCGACCACGATATCGGCGCGACGCACGACATCGGGCAGGTCCTTGGTCCGCGAATGCGCAATTGTCACGGTGCAGCTATCATTCAGGAGCAACTGCGCCATCGGCTTGCCGACGATGTTGCTGCGCCCGATCACAACGGCGTTCATGCCGGAGAGCGATCCGTGATGGTGGCGCAACATCATCAGGCATCCCAGCGGCGTGCAGGGAACCATACTTTTCTGGCCGGTCCCAAGCAAACCCACGTTCGAAATGTGGAACCCATCGACATCCTTCGCCGGGTCGATCGAGTTTATGACCAGATCTTCATCCAGATGTTTGGGAAGCGGAAGCTGCACAAGGATGCCATTGATGCTGTCATCGTTGTTCAACTGGTCGATCAGTGCCAGAAGATCCTTCTCGGAGGTATTCACGTCCAGCTTGTGCTCGACACTTTTCATGCCGACCTCGGTGGTCATCTTGCCCTTCGAGCGGACATATACCTGGCTGGCCGGATCCTCGCCCACCAGAACCACTGCAAGGCCGGGGACCAGATCGTGCTCGTCCTTCAGGCGCGCCACATGCTCCGCCACCTTGCCGCGTACCTCGGCCGCAAAGGCCTTGCCATCAATTACCTGAGCCGTCATTGCGCGCTCTCCTTGCTACGAGGGCGCAAGGCCCCGCATTATATTTTGTGAATTGCCCTGCGCGGAACGCAGGAGCCGCCGATCAGGCGGCGGACGGACCGCAGGAGGACATACCACCCTGCGGTCCGCGCTGATCAGAACAGACCTTCGATCTGGCCCTCATCATTCAGGCGGATCGTTTGCGCTGCGGGTGCGCGCGGCAGGCCCGGCATCGTCATGATCTCGCCACAGACGACGACAACAAAACCGGCACCGGCGCTCAGGCGCACTTCACGCACCGGAATGCTGTGGCCGGTCGGCGCACCACGCACGTTTGGATCCGTGGTGAAGCTGTACTGTGTCTTGGCCATGCAGATCGGCAAATTGCCGTAGCCCTGCTCTTCCCACTTCTTCAACTGGTCACGGATCTTCTTGTCTGCCAGAACCTCGTCAGCCCAATAGATGCGCTTGGCGATGGTTTCGATCTTCTTGAACAGCGGCATCTCGTCGGGGTAGATCGGGCTGAAGTTAGCGTTACCGCCCTCAGCGATTTCGACGACCTTCTTCGCCAGATCTTCGGCACCCTCGCTGCCCAGCTCCCAGTGGCGCGAAAGAACAGCCTCGGCACCAAGGCTTTTCGCATAATCCTTGATCGCCTGAACTTCGGCATCAGTATCGGTCACAAAGTGGTTGATGCCCACGACGACCGGCACGCCGAAGGATTTGACGTTCTCGATGTGCCGACCCAGATTTGCGCAGCCAGCCTTGACCGCTTCGACATTCTCCGGGCCCAGATCGGCCTTGGCAACGCCGCCGTTCATTTTCATCGCGCGCACAGTGGCCACCAGGACAACCACGGAAGGCGCCAGACCGGCCTTGCGGCACTTGATGTTCATGAACTTTTCGGCACCGAGGTCGGCACCGAAACCTGCTTCGGTCACAACATAGTCGCTGAGCTTCAGCGCGGTCGAGGTCGCTATGACGGAGTTACATCCATGTGCGATGTTGGCGAAAGGTCCACCATGCACGAATGCAGGGTTGTTCTCCAGAGTCTGGACCAGATTGGGCTGCATCGCGTCCTTCAGAAGAACGGTCATCGCGCCCTGCGCCTCGATATCACGGCAGAAGACGGGGCTGTGATCGCGACGGTAGGCCACGATCATGTTGCCCAGACGCTCTTCCAGATCCTTGAGGTTCTTGGCCAGGCAAAGGATCGCCATGACCTCGGACGCAACTGTGATGTCATACCCGGCCTCGCGCGGGAAGCCGTTGGACACGCCGCCCAGCGATGCTGTGATCTGCCGCAACGCGCGGTCGTTCATGTCGACGACGCGGCGCCATACGACGCGGCGCATGTCGATTTCCAGCTCGTTACCCCAATAGATGTGGTTGTCGATCATTGCCGAAAGCAACGAGTGAGCCGAAGTAATGGCGTGGAAGTCACCTGTGAAGTGCAGGTTCATGTCTTCCATCGGCACGATCTGCGCATAACCACCACCGGCTGCGCCACCCTTCATGCCGAAGTTCGGCCCAAGCGATGCTTCACGGATGCAAACCGTCGCTCTTTTTCCGATCCGGTTCAGACCATCGCCAAGACCAACCGTCGTGGTTGTTTTGCCCTCACCGGCGGGGGTCGGGTTGATCGCCGTCACGAGGATCAGCTTGCCGTTCTTGTTGCCTTGAACGCTGTCAATGAAGACCTGCGATACCTTGGCCTTGTCATGCCCGTAGGGCAGCAGGTGTTCGCTGGGGATGCCCAGCTTGTCGCCGACCTCCTGGATCGGCTTCTTGCTTGCTGCGCGCGCAATTTCGATATCGCTCTTGTAGGACATTAAGTAGGTCTCCCTGAGGTTATTCAGCCGTCACTCGGCGGCGACGGATACGGTGTGGTCGGCTTCGACCTTTACGGCAGAGAACTTGAACTCTGGGATCTTGCCATAAGGGTCGATGGCTGGGTTGGTCAAGATGTTAGCTGCTGCTTCGACAAATGCGAAGGGCAGGAACACCATGTCCGGTGCCACGGCGCGGTCTTCCCGCGCCATGATGCTGATGCTGCCACGCTTGGTGGTCAGGCGCACATATCCGCCCGGCTCCACTCCCAGCTTGCGCAGGGTAGAGGGATGCAACGAACAGTTCGCTTCGGGTTCAACCGCGTCCAGCACCTTGGAACGGCGGGTCATCGACCCTGTATGCCAATGCTCCAGTTGGCGACCCGTTGTCAGGATCATCGGATATTCCGCGTCCGGCACGTCATCGGGTGCAATAACAGAGGCAGGCGTGAAGCGCGCACGTCCTTCCGGACGGGGGAAGCCGTCACCAAACACGATTGCCTGGCCCGGATCGGTCGGGGTCAGGGACGGATATGTCACCGCGCCCTCATTCTCCAGCCGCTCCCATGTGATGTTGTCGAGGCTGCGCATGTTCAGCTTCATCTCGGCAAAGACATCGGCGGGTGTGTCGTAATGCCAGCCAAGGCCCAGGCGGTTGGCCAAATCAATGACGATCTTCCAATCCTCGCGCGCATCGCCCATGGGCGGCAGGGCGGGGCGAGCGATCTGAACCTGACGGTTGGTATTGGTGACAGTCCCGGATTTCTCCGCAAAGGCCGAAGCGGGCAGGATCACATCGGCATAATTCGCCGTTTCGGTCAGGAAGATATCCTGCACCACCAGATGATCCAGCTTGGCCAGCGCGTCGCGTGCATGGTCGACATCGGGATCGGACATGGCCGGGTTCTCGCCAAGAACATACATCGCCTTGATGTTGCCCGCATGCACGTCATCCATGATTTCGGTCACGGTCAGTCCCTTTTCGGAACTGAAATCCCCGGACTGCCAGACCTCTGTGAAGGCGTTGCGCACACCGTCATCCGTAACGCTTTGATAGTCAGGCAGGAACATCGGCACGAGCCCCGCATCGGATGCCCCCTGCACGTTGTTCTGTCCGCGCAGCGGATGCAGCCCCGCGCCGGGGCGCCCGACCTGCCCGCACATCAGCGCAAGGCTGATCAGGCAGCGCGAATTATCGGTGCCATGAATGTGCTGGCTGACGCCCATCCCCCAGAAGATCATCGCGGATTTCGCGCCCGCAAAGGTACGCGCGACCTCGCGCAGCTGCTCGGCGGGAATGCCGCAGATGCCTTCCATTTTTTCGGGAGCAAAATCGGCCAGATGTGCCTTCTCGGCCTCCCAGTTTTCGGTATAGGCGTCGATATACTGCTTGTCGTACAGACCCTCTTCAACGATCGTGTGCATGATAGCGTTGAGCATCGACACGTCCGCGCCGGGGCGGAACTGGAGCATATGTGTCGCGAAACGCTTCATCCCCACGCCGCGCGGGTCCATCACGATCAGCTTGCCGCCACGTTTGGTGAACTGCTTGAAGTAGGTGGCGGCGACGGGATGGTTTTCGACCGGGTTGGCGCCAATGATGATGGCGACATCCGCGTTTTCGATTTCGTTGAAGGTGGCGGTCACGGCGCCCGAGCCGACGTTTTCGATCAGCGCGGACACTGAGGAGGCATGGCACAGCCGCGTGCAGTGATCCACGTTATTGTGGCCAAAGCCCTGACGGATCAGCTTCTGGAACAGATAGGCCTCTTCGTTGGTGCATTTGGCGCTGCCAAATCCCGCCACTTCGCGGCCCCGGCCCTTCATCCCATTGGCGGCAAAATCCAGCGCCTCTTCCCAGCTTGCCTCGCGGAAATGGGTGCTCCAGTTGCCGGGATCGACGTTCAACCCCTTGGCCGGAGCGTCCTCACGACGGATCAGCGGCTTGGTCAGGCGGTGCGGGTGGTGGATGTAGTCGAAACCGAACCGTCCCTTGACGCAAAGACGCCCCTCATTGGCGGGGCCGTTCAAACCTTCGACATATTTCACCTGACCATCCTTGACCTTCAGGGAAATCTGGCAGCCGACGCCGCAGAAAGGGCAGATGCTCTTTGTCTCACTATCGAAATCAGCGCGGTCACCGACTTGATTTTCGTCAACCACAGTCGAAGGCATCATCGCGCCCGTGGGGCATGCCTGAACGCATTCGCCGCAGCCGACGCAGGTGGATTCGCCCATCGGATCATTGAAATCGAACACCGGATACGCGTCATGTCCACGACCGGCCATGCCGATCACGTCATTCACCTGCACTTCGCGGCAGGCACGTACGCAGAGGCCACACTGGATGCACGCATCCAGATTGATGCTCATCGCGACGTGGCTGTCATCCAGACCGGGAACGCGCGATGGCTCCAGTTTGGGAAAGCGGCTGGTCTCGACATCCTGCAATCTGGCCATATCCCAGAAGGGGCTGGCCTTGTCATGCGCGATCTCATGCTCTGGCTGGTCCGCCACCAGCATTTCCATCACCATCCTCCGGGCGTGCTTCGCGCGGGCGGTGTCGGTGCGCACCACCATCCCCTCGCCCGGCTCGCGAATGCAGGAAGCAGCCAGTACACGCTCGCCCTCGATCTCCACCATGCAGGCGCGGCAGTTGCCATCAGGGCGATAGCCTGGCTGCGGCTTATGGCAAAGATTCGGAATGATTATCCCGCGACCGTTGCTGATTTCCCAGATCGTCACGCCCTTGGGTGCGGTAACTTCGGCGCCATCAAGCGTGAAAGTGACTGTCTCCATATTTTGGTCGAGCATCAGATTTCCTCCGGAAAATATTTCATTGCGGAACGTATCGGGTTTGGCGCGGCCTGCCCCAGACCACAGATCGACGCATCGACCATGGCATGGCACAGATCGTCCAGCAGGGGCTGGTCCCAGTGATCGGCCTCCATCAGCTTGACCGCCTTCTCACAGCCAACGCGGCAGGGCGTGCACTGGCCGCAGCTTTCATCCTCAAAGAAGCGCAGCATGTTCAGCGCCGCCTGTTTGGCACTGTCCTTGTCGCTGAGAACGACGACCGCGGCGGAACCGATGAACGTGCCATGCGGCTGCAGCGTGTCGAAATCCAGCGGTATGTCATTCATCGATGCAGGCAGCAGCCCCGAGGATGGCCCGCCCGGCTGATAGGCCTTGAAGCTGTGGCCGTCCAGCATGCCGCCTGCGGCCTCGATGACATCCATGATCGTCGACCCGGCGGGAAGCAGGTGCACACCGGGGTTCTTCACCCGGCCGGACACCGAATAGCTGCGCAGGCCCTTGCGGCCGTTGCGCTCGACACCCGAAAGGATCTCACCGCCCTCGCGCAGGATGCGCGTGACCCAATGGAGCGTTTCGATGTTGTTCACCAGCGTCGGCCGATTGAAGATACCCACCTGCGCCACGAAGGGCGGGCGATGGCGCGGAATGCCGCGCTTGCCTTCGATGGATTCGATCATCGCGCTTTCTTCGCCGCAGATATAGGCGCCCGCGCCGCGGCGCAGTTCGATATAGCCCACGGGCACGATGCCTGCATTTTCGAGCGCCGTGATCTCGCGCGCCAGAATCTCCAGCACGGCAGGGTATTCGTCGCGCATGTAGATAAAGCAGGTCTGCGCCTCGACCGCCCAGGCGGCAACCAGCATCCCCTCAAGAAACAGGTGCGGCGTGCGCTCAAGATAATAGCGGTCCTTGAACGTGCCCGGCTCGCCCTCGTCGCCATTCACCGCCAGATAGCGCGGACCTGCCGCATCGCGGACAAAGCCCCATTTGCGCCCCGACGGGAACCCGGCGCCGCCAAGCCCGCGCAGGCCGGAATCCAGCAATGTCTGCTGCACCGTTTCAAAATCGCCATTCTGCCGCAGATCCTCCAGCATCACGTACCCGCCCGCGGCGCGATAGGCCTCGAACGTCTCGTAATCTGGAATATGGGCATGTGTATGACCGCCAAGAATCGCGGCATCCACCTTTTCAAGCGTGGCATGATCGATATGGGCATGACCCAGTTCCAGCACCGGCGCCGTATCACAGCGGCCCATGCAGGGCGCGCGCAACACGCGAACCTCGGCAGGATCCAGCCCGTTTTCCAGCGCGGCCTTCAATTCCTGTGCACCCGCAAGCTCGCAGGATAGCGAATCGCACACTCGAATTGTCAGCGCCGGCGGAGGCGTCTCGCCTTCCTTGACCACGTCAAAATGTGCGTAAAAGGTTGCCACCTCGTAAATCTCGACCATGCCGAGACGCATTTTTTCGGACAAGGCCCGCAGGTGAGCAGCAGACAGATGTCCAAACCGGTCCTGAATAAGGTGCAGATACTCTATCAAGAGGTCGCGGCGCAGCGGCATTCCCGCCAACAGCTCCTCGATATCAGCCCAGGCCTGATCGTCCAACTGGCGGCCCTTGGGCGTGACGCGGCCCTTGCCACGCCCGGATTTCCATACACCGCTACCTTGTTCCGCACCCATGACAACTCCTTACCTGCGATTTCACAGTGTTTAACTTATTTTCCCTGTAGTCAACAGGGGCAGCAACTACCGCTCTCTACAATAGGTGTTTGGCAGATAAAAAAACAGGCCGCAATGCGGCCTGTCGTCCCGGTTATGCGGTTTACAGGTCAAATTGTCCGTTCCACCATCAGTTTCTTGATGCTCGCGATTGCCTTTGCAGGGTTCAGACCTTTGGGGCATGTCTTGGTGCAGTTCATGATCGTGTGGCAGCGATACAGCTTGAACGGATCTTCCAGATCGTCCAGCCGCTCACCCGTATTCTCATCGCGCGAATCCACGATCCAGCGATAGGCATGCAGCAAGGCGGCGGGGCCAAGATACCTGTCCCCGTTCCACCAATAGCTGGGGCATGCGGTCGAGCAGCAGGCGCACATTATGCATTCATACAGCCCATCCAGCTTCTCGCGGTCTTCAATCGACTGCTTCCACTCCTTGCCCGGAGGAACGGTTTCAGTCTGCAACCACGGCTCGACACTGGCATGCTGAGCGTAGAAATGCGTCAGATCGGTGATCAGGTCGCGCACCACGGGCATGTGCGGCAGCGGATAGATTTTCACATCACCCTTCACCTCGTCCATGCCATAGGTGCAGGCCAGCGTGTTGATCCCGCCGATATTCATCGAGCAGCTTCCGCAGATCCCTTCGCGGCAGGAACGCCGGAACGAAAGCGTGGGGTCGATATCAGTCTTGATCTTGATCAGCGCGTCGAGCACCATCGGGCCGCAATCGTCCATATCGACGAAATACGTATCGACCCGCGGGTTCTTGCCGTCATCGGGCGTCCAGCGATAAATGCTGAACTTACGCAGATTGGTGGCCCCTGCGGGCTTGGGCCAAGTCTTGCCCGTCACCATGCGGCTGTTTTTCGGCAGTGTGAGTTGAACCATCTTCTACTCCTCTCAGCCCAACAGGCCTGGGCCATTCTGGGCAATGCATTGCAGGGCTTCCGGGCGGCGGGCGACCCGGCTGATCTGTTCGGCCGTCCCGGCATCCAGCCCGGTCACGGCAGCGCCGGCGATCTGCAGGATCTCGCGGGCATCCGCCGCGTCGATGATGCAATCGGTGACGGGCGCGGAATTGAGCCCGGGATACCGGTCCGCGACATAGCCGTTCACCACCGCCTTGGCACGGCCACGCGCCAGATCATCGGCCATGTCGTTTGCCGTCGAGCACGCGCCCAGCGCTACCGCCACCGCCCCTGAAACAGCCAGAACCCGCATCAGAACGTGCGGGCTTTCGGCGCGATCTTGGCCAGGGATATGCCACCCTCCGCCTCGGTCGTCAGCGGCGCCTCGACAATGGGGCGATAGCTCAGATCCACCTTTGCCCCATGCACGCGGGCAATGGTGTGAACGCGCCAGTTTTCGTCATCGCGATCGGCGAAATCTTCGTGAGCGTGAGCGCCCCGGCTTTCATGGCGCGCCTCGGCCCCGACAATGGTGGCCAGTGCGTTGGGCATCAGGTTCGTCAGCTCCAGCGTTTCCATCAGGTCGGTGTTCCAGATCAGGCTGCGATCGGTGACGTGCAGATCGTCCAGCTTGGCCGCAACCACTCCCATCTTCTCCACCCCTTCGGCCAACGTTTTCGAAGTACGGAAGACAGCCGCATCGGCTTGCATCGTTCTTTGCATCTCGAGGCGCAGCGCCGCCGTCGGCGTCCCGCCCGAAGCATTGCGGATGCTGTCGAACCGCTCCAGCGCCTTGTCCACGCCCGCCTTGTTGGTAGACGGAATCGCAGCGCCCCGGTCCACGACCTTGCCCGCGCGGATCGCGGCGGCGCGGCCGAATACCACAAGGTCGATCAATGAATTGGACCCAAGCCGGTTGGCACCATGCACGGAGGCGCAGCCCGCTTCGCCCACGGCCATCAGGCCCGGCACCACCGCCATCGGGTCATCCTCGGTCGGGTTCAGCACCTCGCCCCAGTAATTGGTGGGGATGCCGCCCATGTTATAGTGCACTGTCGGCAGAACCGGAATCGGCTCCTTGGTGACATCGACACCGGCGAAAATCCTGGCCGATTCAGAAATGCCCGGCAGGCGGATGTGCAGCGCTTCGGGCGGCAGATGCGACAGGTTCAGATGGATGTGATCGCCATCCTTGCCCACGCCGCGCCCTTCGCGAATCTCCATCGTCATCGAACGGCTCACATAGTCGCGCGGCGCCAGGTCCTTGTATTGAGGCGCGTAACGCTCCATGAACCGCTCGCCCTCGGAATTGGTCAAATACCCGCCTTCGCCGCGCGCGCCTTCGGTGATCAGGCAGCCGGCACCGTAAATGCCGGTAGGGTGGAACTGCACAAACTCCATATCCTGAAGCGCAAGCCCCGCCCGCGCCGCCATGCCGCCACCATCGCCGGTGCAGGTATGCGCCGATGTGGCGCTGAAAAAGGCACGCCCATAACCCCCAGTTGCCAGAACCACCGTCTTGGCGTTGAAGACATGCATCGTGCCATCATCCAGCTTCCAGCAGACGACACCGGTGCAGGCGCCATCATCGCTCATCAGCAGGTCGATGGCGAAATATTCGATGTAGAATTCGGCCTTCTGCTTCAGGCTCTGGCCGTAAAGCGTGTGAAGGATCGCGTGTCCGGTGCGGTCGGCGGCGGCGCAGGTACGCTGCACGGCGGGGCCTTCGCCAAATTCGGTCGTGTGTCCGCCAAAGGGCCGCTGGTAGATCTTGCCTTCCTCGGTTCGGCTGAACGGAACACCGTAATGCTCCAGTTCGTAAACCGCCTTGGGCGCCTCACGCGCGAGATATTCCATCGCGTCCGTGTCACCCAGCCAGTCCGAGCCCTTGACCGTATCATACATATGCCACTGCCAGTGGTCGGGGCCCATATTGCTCAAGGATGCCGCTATACCGCCCTGTGCCGCGACAGTATGCGAGCGCGTCGGGAACACCTTGGTCACGCAGGCGGTGCGAAGACCCTGTTCGGCCATGCCAAGCGTCGCGCGCAAGCCTGCGCCGCCTGCCCCGACGACCACGACGTCATAATCATGCGTCTCGTATGCGTATTCGGCCATTTCGTCGTCACTCCGGTCTGTTTACAGGGCGAGGCGCGCAATGGCGAACACGCCAACCGCCATCGCAGCATAGGAAAGGCAATACACCAGAAGGATCGTGACCTTCCGTGCCAGCCCTTGAACATAATCCTCGATCATCACCTGGCACCCCGCGGCAAAATGCCGGAA
Organism: Rhodobacterales bacterium; assembly: GCA_030540655.1. Taxonomy (GTDB): domain Bacteria; phylum Pseudomonadota; class Alphaproteobacteria; order Rhodobacterales; family Rhodobacteraceae; genus Roseovarius. The sequence goes on along the minus strand of JAUNVT010000009.1, from coordinate 38,309 downwards.
ACCGACGATCAGCGTCAGCGCGGCAACGATCGCCGGGAACGGCCGCCCGAAATAGGCCACGACCTCGGCATGAGGCGCGCCCAGAATGGGGCCGAAGGTAAAGATGAAAAGCGGGATCAGGATAACAAGAGCAACCGAGGTGAGGATCATGGACCAGTGGTGCTTGACCCCCGATTGCGCCGATCCCAGCCCTTCGGCCAATTTGCGATCTGTCAGATAACGCATGTGCCAGCTCCCTCAGACGATGATGATGGTCAGGACGGTCAGCACGACCGATCCGATGATGCAGATCCAGCCCAGCATTTCCGCCTTCCTGATCTCCATCATGGCGGTGGTATCCCAGATCAGATGCCGGATACCAGCCAGCGTGTGGTACCAGATACCCAAAAGCGACAGGACCATCACCAGATCCCCGAACCAGCTTGTCAGAACGCCGTTTGCTTTGGCGAACGCATTCGGCGAGGTCGCGGCCGCCAGAAACCACCACACGATCAGAAGCGCCGTGATGAGCAGCGCATTACCAGTGATCCGCGTCAGGATCGACGTCATCGAGGTCACTTGCGGGCGGTAGATTGATATATGCGGCGATAGTGGGCGGTTGCCCCGGTTCACATCGGCCATATGGTTGATCCTTTGCTTGCCCCATGTGTACCGCACATCTTGCGCCGACACATGAATTTGGTCACTGTTTTAGCCGTCCTGACGCGCTTGCCCAGCCTTAAAGCAATTATTCGACGGGCGAAACGTCAAGAAATGCCTTTTGTGATCACAGCAATCGGGGAGTGATCACAGAACACGCGCGGTTCGCCCCCGCTCCTGATACGCCAGGTTCCTTCAGCAATCACATAAATTCCGCGTCAGCGCAAATCATCCTTGTTCCTCAGTGGACCAAACGCCTCACGCAGCAAACCGAGAGCCGCTCAGATGCCTGAACTGCCGCGCATGTTCGACAGGCGGCTGCCAGTGCCAGTCTCGTCCGGACTATACCGTTGCCCCCAGCCCCGGCAAGCATCGCTCATGGTATGGCAACCTCGCGCGCCAGATGCTCCGCGATCCGCTGGGCGAGGCGCTGCGCCACCTCGGCCTTTGGCATGCGCGGCCATGCTTCGGTTCCTGTAGCCGTGATCAGCAGCACGGCGTTTTCCGTGCCGCCCATGATGCCGGTCGCGGCGCTGACATCATTGGCCACGATCCAGTCGCAGCCCTTGCGCAGCCGTTTGGCCGAGGCGTTTGCCTCCAGATCATCGGTTTCGGCGGCAAAGCCAATGACCAGCGCGGGCCGCTCCTCGCTGCGCTGCGACAGGCTCGCCAGAATATCGGGGTTTTCTGCAAACTCCAACTGCGGCAGCCCGCCTGCTGTCTTCTTCATCTTTGACGTGGCGGCAGTCGCCATGCGCCAGTCCGCAACCGCCGCAGCGCAGATCGCCGCATCGACAGGCAGCGCAGCCTCGCATGCGGCCAGCATCTCCCGCGCAGTTTCGACCCGGCGCAGATCGACCCTCTCGGGCGGCGGCACATCCGCAGGGCCAGTGACGAACACAACCTCGGCGCCCAGCGCAACCAGCGCGCGGGCAATGGCCGTGCCCTGCGCTCCCGAGGATCGGTTCGCGATATAACGCACGGGGTCGATCGGCTCATGCGTCGGGCCCGATGTGACCAGAATACGCCGCCCTTTCAACGGTCCATCCGCCAGCGCCCCTTCGATTGCCGCTACAATCTCCAGGGATTCCGCCATGCGGCCCGGACCATGTTCACCGCAGGCCATGTCTCCTTCGCCGGGGCCTACAAAACTGACGCCGTCACTGCGCAGCGTGGCGATATTGCGCTGCGTTGCCGGGTGCTGCCACATGCGCACATTCATTGCGGGCGCGATCAAGACCGGCGTGTCTGTTGCCAGAAGCAGGGTCGAGGCCAGATCATCCGCCTGCCCCTGCGCCATTTTCGCCATCAGATCGGCAGTGGCAGGCGCCACGACGACCAGGTCGGCGCTGCGACTCAGTTGGATATGGCCCATCTCGGCCTCATCCGTCAGGTCGAACAGATCGGTGAAGACGCGGCTCCCTGCCAGCGCCGATACCGATAGCGGAGTGACAAATTCGGCGCCGGCCCGCGTCAGGACGGGCGTCACCTCGGCTCCGCGCTCCCGCAACCGGCGGATCAGATCCAGCGCCTTGAATGCGGCAATGCCGCCGCCGATGATCAGCAAAATGCGCTTGCAACTCAGCATGCGTGCCTCCGGAGGTTCAGTTGCGCCAAACCCTATGTGCGCAGTCTGCCTGTGACAAGTGCAGGTCAGCGGAAGGCGTCACAAGGATCAGGACGGTTCACCGCCGGAGCATCTTGCACGTTGTCGTAAAGGCCGGGATCAAAGGGCGCTCCATCCTCGGTCTGGCCTGTAACGTGGAGAGTGACGTCAGGCGCGGCAATCGCGAGCAGTGCAGGCATGCCCCAGTCGCGGCGCAGATGCCCATTGCCTGCAATTACCGCCACCGGGCCGCCGGTATCTTGCAGCGCGGCAAGAGTGGTTTGCGCCATGACCGCATCCCGAAGGCGCTGGATATCGATCATCGCAGGCAGTTGTTCGGGTGGAAGCGCGTTGCAATGTGCCTCCGCCTGCAGGACCATGCGCGCCTTCTGCTGGGCTTCGGGCAGAGGCTCGGTCAGTCCAAAGCGGGTTGCATCCGGGCCGAACGTATCGGCCACACCCTCCACCATCGCCGCGCGCGCTGCATCGCGCGCCACGCCTGCGCCGTAAATCCGCGCTTTGGGCGCGGCTGCGATGATTGGATAATAGTAGGCAAAGTCTGGCCATCCGCTCTCCTCCCAGTCCAGCGCGGCCGCCAAGGCGCTTGAGTCAGAACGGAGTGCGGGGGTGATGCGGGCGGCCTGATCGGGCGTCAGCATCTCGAAAACAATCGCCGCCGGGTGCAGCGTTGCCATGGTCTCGGCCTGATAGGCGTGATGCCGGGGGTTGTCATGCACCTCTCCAATCGCCACCACGTCCTGCGCCTGCGCGGGCAAGGCAAACGCCAGACCACACGCAAGGCCCAGAGCGGAAACCACCCTCATACCAGCAGATTGACCACCTCGGCGGCGTTTGCTTCCAGCGATTTCCGCATCTTCTGAAACGCCGCCGCCTCAAGCTGCCGCACACGTTCTTTCGACAGGTTCAGCTCCTCCCCAAGACTTTCCAGCGTCCGGGGCTCGTCCCGCAGCTTGCGCTCACGGACAATGAAGCGCTCGCGCTCATTCAACTTGTCCATCGCCGCCACAAGCCATTTGCGCAGCGCGGCCAGATCGTGATCGACCTCGACAAGCTGATCCCCACGAGGGGCATCATCCTCCAGCGCATCAATCCATTCGCGCCCCTCATCCTCTGAGCTTTGGGTCGCGTTCAGCGAGAAATCCGAGCCGGACAGCCGGCCCTGCATCATCTCCACGTCCCGCAATGGCACGCCAACTTCCTGCGCGATCATTTCGCGCAGCTGATGGCCGTCCAGTTCCGCACCCTGTGCCATCGCCTCGCGCTCCAGCCGCGCCTGCACGCGACGCATGTTGAAGAACAGGGATTTCTGCGAAGATGTGGATCCTGTACGCACCATCGACCAGTTGCGCATGACGTAGTCCTGCACGCTGGCCTTGATCCACCAGACGGCATAGGTCGAGAACCGCACCCCACGATCCGGATCGAACTTCTCGGCCGCCTTCATCAGGCCCAGCCCCGCTTCCTGGATGAGGTCATTCATCGGGGCGCCGTAGCGGCGGAATTTGGATGCCATCGAAATTGCCAGCCGCATGTAGGCGTTGATCAGGCGGTGCAGCGCCTCCTCGTCACGCTGGTCGCGCCACGCATAGGCCAGTCTCAACTCGGTTTCGGCATCCAGCAATTCGGCCTTCATGGCCTTGCGCGACATCGAGCTGCTTTGTTGTAGGTCCAGAGCCATATGTCTTCCCCCGGTTCGGCGCGCCTCGGCGCTCTTCCTCAGTGATGTGCAAGGTGTTACGTGACAGGTAACGTTTCGGATCAAAAAAGGTTCACGCTTTATGTTGCCACAGCTGACAATGGTGCTAGGTGGCGCCGCTTCGGGTAAATCCCGCTATGCCGAAGCCATTGTTTGCAGGGCCAGCGCCCGGCGCCTCTACATCGCCACGGCCGAGGCGCATGACGGCGAAATGAGTCGCCAGATCGCCCTGCACCGCGCGCAGAGGGCCGCAGATGGATGGGACACCATAGAGGCGCCGCTGGATCTGGCGCCGGCGCTGGAGGGGGCGTGCGCCGATCAGGCGGTGCTGCTGGACTGCGCGACCCTGTGGCTTGGCAATCACATGATGGCGGGGCACGACATTGCCGAAGCCGAGGCAGCATTGATGGCCGCACTTATGCGCTGCGCTGCGCCGGTGGTCATCGTCTCGAACGAGGTGGGCCTGTCGGTCGTGCCGGATAATGCATTGGCACGCCGGTTCCAACGCAGTCAGGGCGCGCTGAATCAGCGTCTTGCGCAGCGGGCGGAATTGGTCGTGCTCGTTACCGCAGGCCTGCCACTGGCACTGAAGGGAGCGCTTCCATGAGCCGGTTCTTCTGGGTCCGGCACGGGCCGACCCATGCCCGCGCCATGGTCGGATGGACCAATCTGCCCGCCGATCTGAGTGATACGGCGCAACTGGCACGGCTGTCGGCCCATCTTCCCTCCGATGCGCTGGTCATATCGTCTGACCTGATTCGCGCGCATGATACGGCCACGGCCATTCAGGGCACGCGCGTGCGCCTGCCGGACGACCCGAACCTGCGCGAAATTCATTTCGGCGCATGGGAGATGGTGGATTTCAACACTGTGTCCGAGCCTGACCGGCTGCGCGCCTTCTGGGATACACCCGGCGACCTGGCTGCACCGGACGGCGAATCCTGGAACGGTGCCAGCGCGCGCGTGACGACAGCAGTCGCCAGACTGCGCGCCGGCCATCCTGGCCGCGACATCATTGCCGTAGCCCATATGGGCGCGATCCTGACGCAGGTCCAGACCGCGCTGGACATCAGCGCCTATCAGGCCTTTGCCCAGCGCATCGACAACCTGTCCGTAACCGAATTGCGTCATGACGGCGCGCGCTGGCACGCGGCGCGAATCAATTACCTGCCGTAAGAAGCCGCGTTAACCAATCTTAAATCTCTCTGCCCTTAGGGTTGACCAACACTCGTAAAAAGGCAGAACATGATTTCGCGCGCCTACACCGTCGCCTTTGAGGGGGTAGAGGCCCGCCATGTTGAGGTGCAATGCGCCGTGACGCCCGGCATTCCTGCCTTCAGCCTTGTCGGTCTTGCCGACAAGGCGGTCAGCGAAGCGCGCGATCGCGTGCGCACGGCGCTGGCGTCAATGGCCATTGCCCTGCCGTCAAAACGCATCACCATCAATCTCAGCCCCGCCGATCTGCCCAAGGAGGGCAGTCATTTCGATCTGCCAATTGCGCTGGCCCTTCTGGCGGCGCTGGACATCATCCCAAAGGACGCCATCGAAGGCACGACATCGCTGGGCGAGTTGTCGCTGGATGGCACCATCATGCCCGTCATCGGCGCCCTGCCCGCCGCCATGGCCGCCGCCGAGGAGGACCGCACCCTGCTTTGTCCGCGCGCATCCGGCGCCGAGGCGGCCTGGGTTGGTGCTGCCCATGTCATCGGCGCGGCAACACTGGCCGATGTGGTGCGCCACTTCACCGGACAGGCCCCCCTGCCCGCCGCGGAGCCCGGTGAGGTGATTGCGCCTCCCTTCGGGCGCGATCTGCGCGACGTCAAGGGACAGGAACGCGCCAAACGCGCGCTGGAGATCGCCGCCGCAGGGCGCCATCACCTGATGCTGGTCGGCACGCCGGGGTCAGGCAAATCCATGCTGGCCGCGCGCCTGCCCGGCATCCTGCCCCCGCTCAGCCCGCGCGAGGCGCTGGAGACGTCGATGATCCACTCGCTCGCCGGTCTGCTGGACGAAGGCGGCATCAGTCGGACGCGCCCTTTTCGCGAGCCGCATCATACCGCCTCGATGGCCGCGATCGTCGGCGGCGGGCGCCGCGCCAGCCCCGGCGAAATGAGCCTCGCGCATAACGGCGTGCTGTTCATGGATGAATTTCCAGAATTCTCCCGCACCGTTCTGGAAACCCTGCGCCAGCCGATCGAGACCGGAGAAGTCATGATCGCGCGCGCGAACGCGCATGTAACCTATCCCTGCCGCTTCATGTTGATCGCAGCGGCCAACCCCTGCAAATGCGGCTATCTGAGCGATCCGGGCCGCGCCTGCGGGCGTGCGCCGACCTGCGGCGATGATTACCTTGCCCGGATCAGCGGACCGCTGATGGACCGGTTCGATCTGCGCATCGACGTGCCCCCGGTAAGCTTTACCGATCTGGACCTGCCCCCTTCCGGCGACAGTTCGGCGGCGGTGGCAGAGCGGGTTGCGGCGGCGCAGGCGGTGCAGGCGGAGCGCTATGCAAGCGCTGGGGATGTGCGGTTGAATTCCGACGCCGAGGGGGCCGTTCTGGACGCAGTCGCAACCCCCGATACCGAAGGGCGCGCCCTGCTGACGCGTATTGCCGAACGCTTTGGCCTGTCGGCCCGCGGATATCACCGGGTGTTGCGGGTGGCGCGCACCATCGCCGATCTGGACGAATCGGAAATCGTGCGCCGCCCCCACGTGGCCGAGGCGGCCAGCTACCGCATCACGGCCCCGCAAGGGAGTTGATCCAGCGGGCCAGACCCGCCAGCGTCTGGTGCGCCTGGGGCAGCAACCCGTGCATCAAGGGCCAGACATGCGGCAGACCGCGCTCGATGATGCGGGTCACATCCACTTCCTGCGCGGTCAGATGCTCGGCGATGCGGATCGTATCATCCAGCAGGATCTCGGTATCCGCCGCCGTCAGCCATACCGGCCCCGCCCCGGAGAAATCGGCATAAAGCGGCGACGCACGCGGATCCTCGGCGTCAGCGCCCTGAAGATACATTTTCGCCATGTCGGCGGCACGATGCGCGGGCAACAGCGGGTCCGCCTTGGCGTTGGTCACAAAGCTCGGCCCCGAAAACGCCATGTCGGTAAGCGGAGAAAAGCAGAACGTGCCGAGCGGCTGGCGCAGTCCCAGCGCGCCGATCTGTGCAAGAAGCGCCAGCGCCAGCCCCCCGCCCGCGCTGTCCCCGCCCAGAATGACGCCGCCCGGATGATCCACGACAGCGCGATACGCCACCAGTGCATCCTCCGGTGCGGCGGGAAAAGCGTGCTCCGGCGCAAGCCGGTACCGCGGAAGCACGGCACCCAGCCGCGCCCGCACTGCCAGATGGGCCACCATGGCGCGATGCGTGCGCGGGCTGCCAAAGATATATCCGCCGCCATGCAGATACAGGATCAACGGACCCGGGCGCATCCCCTGCGGCGTCACCCTTGTCGCCGCAAGGGATGCGCCCAGCGTGATATCCGCGAATCTCACGCCCGGCGGCGGATGGAAGAAAACCCGCGCGCTCTGCTCCATGTGGCGGCGCAGCGGCTCTGGCTCCGAGGCGCGGGCGATCCAGCGCTTTTCGGTCTGGCGCAGCCAGCCGCAGAGCAGCCGGGCACGCAAACTCACGCTGCCGCCGCTATCCTCGCCTCGATCGCGTCCCATATCGCACCCGCAATATTGCCTCCGTCAAACCGCTCCAGTTCCTGAATACCGGTAGGGGAAGTCACGTTGATTTCCGTCAGGTAATCGCCAATCACGTCAATCCCGACAAATATCTGACCCTTCTCGCGCAGAAGCGGGCCGATCCTGGAGCAGATTTCGTGGTCCCGATCCGTCATCTCCACCTTCTCGGCCCGTCCGCCCACATGCATGTTCGACCGCGTCTCGCCCTCGGCAGGCACACGATTGATGGCCCCGACAGCTACCCCATCGACCAGAATCACCCGTTTGTCGCCCTTCGACACATCGGGCAGGAATTTCTGCACGATCAGCGGCTCGCGGCTGAAGCCGGTGAACATCTCATGCAGCGAGCTCAGATTGCTGTCGCCGCCCTTCAGCAGGAACACACCTGCGCCGCCATTGCCATAAAGCGGCTTGAGAATGATGTCGCCATGCCGGTCCCGAAAGGCGCGGATCGTTGCCAGATCGCGCGCGACAGCCGTGGGCGGCGTCAGGTCCGGAAAATCCAGCACAAGCAGTTTTTCCGGAAAATTGCGCACCCAGAACGGATCGTTGACCACCAGCGTTCCCGGCGCGAGACGATCCAGAAGATGCGTCGTGGTGATGTAGAACATGTCGAACGGGGGATCCTGTCGCAGCCATACCACATCGAAATCTGCCAGATCGACGGTCCTCATGTCGCCCAGCGTCGCATGAGCGCCATGCTCCCGCTGCACGCTCAGCGACTGGCCCCGTGCCGTTATGTGGCCCTGATCATAGGCAAGGTTCTCCGGCGTGTAGTAAAACAGCTCATGCCCGCGCGCCTGCGCCTCCTCCGCCAGACGAAAGGTACTGTCTGCTTTGATATCGATAGGCCCGATCGGGTCCATCTGGAACGCAACTTTCATGGCACTAACCCCGCTCTTGATGTCTGGCCTACATGGGACATGGGCCGGGGGGGTGCAATTCAGAAATGCGAAAACATGCCCTCAAGGATGGCGCAGCGGCCTGCCCCGTCCACCACGGCCAGATCGAACCGGACATTCGTCAACTGGCCGGCAGGACAATGGGCCAGGTATTCCGCCGCAGCAGAATGAATGCGCCGCATCTGGGCGGCGGACAAGCTGGCGATGGCCGCATCATGGGTGCGCGCCTGTTTCACTTCGGCAAAGACAAGCTTGTCTTCGTCAGCGAGAATGAGATCAATCTCGCCGCTGCTGCCCCGCCAGCGCGATTCGATCACCTGCAGCCCGGCGGCGGTATAAAGCGCGATGGTGCGCTCTTCGGCCGCGAGGCCGCTGTTATGGGCGCGCTTGCCGCGATCCTCCCGCCTCCTTCGCACCGCCTCAGCCATCGTGACCCCTTTCATCCGCGCCGATACGCAGCGCGATCTGGTAGACCTGCCGCCGCTTCAGCCCCAGATCATGCGACACTGCATCCGCCGCATCGCGCACCGACATATTGCCCATAACGGCGCGCAACGCCGTTTCTATATCAGACTCGTTAACAGACACCTCACCTGCCCTGTCGATCACCACCACCATTTCGCCCTTGCGGGGAGTTGCCTGTAATTCCTGCGCCAGCTCTGCCAAGGTGCCGCGCAAAACCTCCTCGAATTTCTTGGTCAACTCACGGCAGAGCGCAGCGGCACGATCCCCGCCCAGCACATCGGCCGCATCGCGCAACATCGCCGCAACCCTTTTGGGCGACTCGTAGAAGGCGAGCGTCGCCGGAACCGCCGCCAGATCACGCAGCGCGGTTTTCCGCGCAGCACAGGTGCTGGGCAGAAACCCCGCAAACAGAAACCGGTCGGTGGGCAGCCCCGACAAAGTCAGTGCCGTGACCACCGCCGAGGGGCCGGGCGCGGAAATGACGCAATGCCCCGCCGCAATCGCGGCGCGCGCCAGATCAAACCCCGGGTCCGCCACCATGGGAGTGCCCGCCTCGGAGGCGTAAACCACTGATTTTCCAGCTTCAAGCGCGGCCATCAGGCGCGGGCGGGCCTGCGCGCCGTTATGGTCGTGATAGGCAATCAGGGGGCGCCCCTCCAGCGCGATGCCATGAATATCCATCAGCTTGCGCAGGCTGCGCGTATCCTCGGCCGCGATCACATCGGCGCTGGCAAGAATGTCCAGACTGCGCAGCGTGATGTCGCGTGCTGCCCCGATCGGAGTTGCAATCAGGTAGATACCGGGCGCCAAGGCCTGTCTGTTCAGATTCACCACTGGACCCGCCCCATATGACGTTTATGATCGGTCGGGAAACCCGGGCGCCCTGGCAGGCACCCCCCTGTTCCCAAACGAGGTATTGCCCATGTTCGCTGTTTTGCCCATCCCCCGCAAGCTGCTGGCCCGCATCATCGCGATGCTGTCCATCCTGTGGATCGCCGCTTGCGAGCCCATGGGGCCGGGCCTCGGGGGCGGCGGGGGACAGCCCATCGAGCCCGGCGCGGCGGTCCCGGTGGCGCTTCTGATCCCGCACGGCTCCTCGGTCCCCGGAGAGGCGGCACTGGCGCGGGATCTGGAGGCCGCGGCGCGTATGGCGGTCGCGGATCTGGGCGGTATCAAGATTGATCTGAAGGTCTATGGCACTGCCGGCCAGCCGGGTCAGGCGCAAAAGGCGGCGCTGGACGCGGTAGCGGATGGCGCCAAGATCATCATCGGGCCGCTGCACGCCGAATCTGCCAATGCGGTGGCGGTCGCGGTCGCGCCGTCGAACGTGAATGTGCTGGCCTTTTCCAACAATCCCACCATCGCCGGCGGCAATCTGTTCATTCTCGGCCAGACGTTTGAAAATACCGCAGACCGGCTGATGCGCTACGCCGCGCGCAATAACAAGAAGCGCATCCTCACGGTATCCTCCGACAACCTTGCAGGCCAGCTTGGCCAGCAAGCCATCGCACAGGCCGCCGCCAGTTCCGGCGCCACAGTCGTCGGCAATGTAAGTTACAATTTCTCGCAACAGGGCGTTGTAGCCGCCGTGCCGCAGATCAAGGCGACAGCGAACAGCACAGGCGCGGATGGGATCTTTCTGACCGCGAATTCGGCAGGGGCGCTGCCGCTCTTTGCACAGATGCTGCCGGAAAGCGGACTCAGCCCCCAGACAATCCAGTATCTTGGCCTTGCGCGCTGGGATACACCGCCGCAGACGCTGGAACTGCCCGGCCTTCAGGGCGGCTGGTTTGCCGTTCCCGACACGGGCAAGGCCGCACGGTTTCAGGCCCGGTTCCAGCAGGTGAATGGAAACGCCCCTCACCCCATCGCAGGGCTCGCCTATGACGGAATCGCTGCAATCGGCGCGCTGATCAAGACCGGCAAACGCGACGCGCTGTCCAGATCAAGCCTGACCCAATCAGCCGGGTTCCAAGGCGTGGAAGGGGTGTTCCGCTTGCGCAATAACGGCACCAATCAGCGCGGGCTGGCTGTCGCCACGATCCGGAACAACGCAGTCGTCATTCTGGACCCGGCACCGCAAGGCTTCGGCGGCGCAGGGTTCTGATCGGCATCAACGGGCGGCGCGATGACACAGATCGTTGACATCATGCCCCCAGAAGATCCGGCTCCGGCAGATCTGATCTGTCCCGAAAGCCAGATCTTTGACCGCGGCGCGGTCGGGGCGGCGCTGCGGGATCTGGCCGGCACCCCTCCTGCCGATCTGCGCAAGGCCGCCACCGGCATTCTTGGAACCGCGATGCAGGCAGGGCGGGATGCCATTGCTGCCGCCCTTGCTGCGCATCCGCTCTGCGCGCGCCGGGCAACGCTCAGCTACAGCTGGCTCAGCGATTGCATCGTGCGGGCCGCCTACACCCTCGCAACCGATCACCTGCATCCCCTGCCCACCCCCACCAGCGGCGAACATCTGAGCGTTCTGGCCGTCGGCGGGTATGGCAGGGGCGACATGGCGCCACATTCGGACCTCGATCTGCTGTTCGTGACCCCTTACAAGATGACCGGCTGGGCCGAGAGCGTGATCGAATCCACGCTCTATATCCTGTGGGATCTGCGGCTGAAGGTGGGCCATTCCTGCCGCAGCATTCCAGATTGCCTGCGTCTGGGGGCCGATAATTTCACCATCCGCACCGCCCTTCTGGAAAACCGGTGGCTGGCAGGGGACCAGCGCCTTGCGTCCCGGCTGAACCACCGGCTGTGGCATGATCTTTTTTCCGGCACCGAACGCGAATTCACCGAGGCCAAGCTCGAAGAACGCGAGGCGCGCCATGAAAAGCAGGGCGGCCAGCGCTATATGGTCGAGCCGAACGTCAAGGAGGGCAAGGGCGGGCTGCGCGATCTGCAATCGCTGTTCTGGATCGCCAAATACATCTACCGCGTGCCGGAAAGCGCACAGCTGGTCACGCATGGCCTCTTTACCAAGGATGAGTTCGACACATTCGCCAAGGCCGAGAATTTCCTCTGGGCGGTGCGCTGTCAGCTGCACCTGATCACGGGGCGGCCCATCGACAAGCTGACCTTCGATCTTCAGGTCGAGGTCGCCGAGCGGCTCGGATACAAGGATCGCGCAGGGCGGCGCGGCGTCGAGATCTTCATGCAGGAATATTTCCGCCATGCCACGGCGGTCGGCGATCTGACGCGCATTTTCATCAGCAAGCTGGAGGCGGCGCATGTCAAATCCCGACCCCTGCTGCATCGCCTGTTCCGCCGCAAGCGAAAGTTGAAGGACGGCTATACGGTCCTGCACGGACGCCTTGCCATTGTGGACGAGACGGCGTTTCTGACGGACCCCCTGAACCTGCTGCGCGTCTTCGAGGAGGGATTGCGCACCGGCCTTCTGATCCACCCCGATGCGATGCGGCTGGTGACAGCGCATCTGGATCTTGTCACTGACGAGGTGCGCAACGATCCGGCTGCGCAAAAACTGTTCATGGGCCTCATGCTGAAACACGGCAACCCTGAACGGGCGCTGCGCCGGATGAACGAGTTAGGCGTGCTGCCCGCCTTTATCCCCGAATTCGAGCCGATCGTGGCGATGATGCAGTTCAACATGTATCACCACTACACCGTGGACGAACACACGATCCAGTGTATCAGCCATCTGGCCCGGATAGAGCGCGGGGAACTGACTGCCGAGCTGCCCATTTCGTCATCCATCCTGAAAAAGGGCGTCAACCGGCGCATCCTCTATGCCGCGCTGCTCCTGCACGATATCGGCAAGGGCCGTTCCGAGGATCACGCGATCATGGGTGCCAGAATCGCGCGCAAGGTCGCGCCCCGTCTGGGACTGAAGCCCAGGGAGGTGGATACCGTTGAATGGCTGGTGCGCTACCACCTTCTGATGTCCGATATGGCGCAGAAGCGCGATATCGCGGACCCGCGCACCGTCCGGGATTTTGCCAAGGCGGTGCAGGTGCGCGAACGGCTGGATCTGCTGAGCGTACTGACCGTCTGCGACATTCGCGGGGTCGGCCCCGGCACCTGGAACAACTGGAAGGCAACGCTTCTGCGCGCGCTCTACAGCCAGACGCTGGAGGCGATGGAAAACGGGCTGGAAGAGATCAACCGCGCACAGCGCGGCTCGGACGCCAAGGCGCGCCTGCGGAGCGCTCTGACCGATTGGGACACCAAGGCGCTGAGGGCGGAAACCACGCGCCATTATCCACCCTATTGGCAGGGCCTGCACGTCACCGCGCATGTGATCTTCGCGAACCTGCTGCGCGACATCGACAGCGAAGGAAACCGCGACCGCATCGGCATGGATCTTCACCCCGATGAGGATCGCGACGCCACCCGCGCCTGTTTCGTGCTGGCCGATCATCCGGGCATCTTCTCGCGTCTTGCAGGCGCGCTGGCGCTGGTCGGGGCGAATGTGGTCGATGCGCGCACCTATACATCCAAGGATGGCTATGCCACTGCCATCTTCTGGATCCAGGACGCCGATGGCCACCCTTTTGCGGATGAACGTCTGCCCCGCCTGCGCCGCACCATCCTGAAAACCCTGAGCGGCGACGTGGTGGCGCAGGATGCGATCAAAAGCCGCGACAAGATCAAGAAACGCGAGCGCGCCTTTCGCGTGCCCACGCATATCACGTTCGACAATGACGGATCCGAGATCTATACGATCATCGAAGTCGACACCCGCGACCGCCCCGGCCTGCTCTATGACCTGACGCGCACCCTTGCGGCGAACAATGTCTACATTGCCAGCGCGGTCATCGCCACATTCGGAGAGCAGGTCGTCGATACCTTTTATGTCAAGGACATGTTCGGATTGAAATTCCATTCGCAGGCCAAGCAGACATCGCTGGAAGCGAAGCTGCGCACGGCCATTGCCGAAGGCACGCAAAGGGCCATCCAGTGACCACAGAACAAAGGGTCTCCACGGCCCGCCCCGTGCGGCTGATCTCCGGCATGTTCACAGTGGGCGGCTGGACCATGCTCAGCCGCCTGCTGGGTTTCGTGCGCGACGTGATGATCGCGGGGCTGATCGGCCCGGGGCCGGTCATGGATGCGTTCGTTGCGGCCTTCCGCCTGCCCAACATGTTCCGCCGCTTCTTTGCCGAAGGCGCGTTCAACGCCGCTTTCGTCCCCATGTACTCAAAACGGCTGGAGGCAGGGCAGGATGCGGACGGCTTTGCCAGCCTTGCCTTCAGCGGGCTGTCGCTGGTTCTGCTGGTGCTGGTAGCGCTGTCGATGATCTTCATGCCGGCGCTGGTCTGGGCCACCGCCGAAGGGTTTGCCGGGGATGCGCGGTTCGATCTGACGGTGGAGTTCGGCCGCGTGGTCTTTCCCTATATCTTCTTCATCTCGCTGGCGGCGCTGCTGTCTGGCGTGTTGAATTCGGGCGGCAGGTTCGTGGCGGCAGCCGCGGCACCGGTGCTGCTGAACGTCATTCTGTGCGGCGCGATGGCCGCCGCCGTCTTGACCCAAGGCAGCGTGCCGCGCGCGCTGATCTGGTCCATTCCCTTTGCGGGCGTGGCACAACTGGCGCTGGTCTGGGTTGCGGCCCGGCGCGCGGGGCACAGCGTACGCCCCACACGCCCCCGCTGGACGCCCGCCATGCGCCAGTTGGTGCGTATCGCGGTGCCGGCGGCGCTGGCGGGCGGGGTCATGCAGGTCAACTTGCTGGTCGGTCAGCAGGTCGCCAGCAACTTTCAAAATGCGGTGAGCTGGCTTTATGCCGCGGACCGGCTTTATCAACTGCCCTTGGGGGTGGTGGGTATCGCCGTTGGTATCGTGTTGCTGCCGGATCTGTCGCGCCGCCTGCGGGCAGGCGATGACAGCGGCGCACGCATGGCGCTCAGCCGCGCGGGCGAGGTATCGCTGGCGCTGACGATTCCCGCTGCCGTCGCGCTGGTGGTGATCCCGATTCCGTTGATCACGGTGCTGTTCCAGCGGGCCAATTTCGGCGTTGACGATACCGCCGCAACGGCGCTGGCTGTCGCGATCTACGGGCTGGGCCTGCCGGCCTTCGTTCTGCAAAAGGTGCTCCAGCCGATCTACTTCGCCCGCGAAGATACCAAGCGCCCCTTCTACTATGCGCTCGCATCCATGGTGGTGAACGCAGGCATCGCCATCGGGCTGGCGCCCACCATCGGCTGGATCGCAGCGGCGATGGGCACCACGATCGCCGGCTGGGCGATGGTCTGGCTCCTGTCTCGCGGTGTGCGGAACTTTGGCGATGTAGCCCGGTTCGATGCAAGGTTCCACAGCCGTATGTGGCGGATCTGCCTTGCCTCGGCCGTGATGGGGGCCGCGCTATGGGCGCTGATGGTCCTGCTCTCGCCCTTCTTCGGCTTGTCCGGATGGCGCGGGCTGGCGCTGGTGGTGCTGATCTGGCTTGGCGCAATGGTCTATTATTACGTCGGGCGCATGGTCGGAGCCTTCCACAAATCCGAGCTGAAGGCGGCGCTCCGGCGTCAGCGCTGAAGCAGTTTCATCCGCAGCTTCGTCCATCCGCCCGGACGCAGGACAAAGGATGCCGCGAACCCGCTCAGGAACCCCGTCCCATCCGCCACCCAGCGCAGCGTGCCGCCAAACAGCAGCGAAATGAGCAGCTGCGCCCCCATCAGGAATCCGATCAGCACAAAGGCGCGCGACTGACTGCCGCCCGCCTGCCCCAGCTTGAGCCAGAGCAGATAGGTGAACGCGCCGATAAGGCCATAAATACCTGGAAACGCGCCATAGAGCCATGGGTTGTCCCGCGCGATCAGCCCGTAAACCAGCGCGCCGCAAACAGCGGGGATGAAAAAGGCGGCCAGCGTGGCCATGGGGCGGAACACTTCGCCCACGAACTTGCCCATGGCCAGCAAAAGGGCGGCGGCAAACAGCATCTCGCTGAACCCGCCATGCAGGAACGGATAGGTCACCAGCCGCAGCAGATGTTCGGGCGGATAGATTCCGTTTTCGATCATCCAGCGCATCAAAGTGCCGCTGAACCCGTAATCTTGAATCGCCACCTGCCGCCAGCCCACCGCCTGCGGACCGCCGATCACCCCTTTGGAGCCCAGAAAAAACGCAATTTCGGGAATCACCACGGCCAGAAACAGCACCACCACGACGGGCGGCAGCGCATTGAACGGGCTGGAATCGTCTGGATGGGTCATTGCGTGCGCGGGGCCTTTGCTTGACGGGACATGGGCTCATGGGTAGTGGAGGCTGGCACGGAAATCCAGACGGAGACGCAAGATGAGCGACACGGCCTTCACCCCCCGGGTGTTTTCGGGCATTCAGCCTTCTGGCGATCTTCATTTGGGCAATTACCTTGGCGCGCTGAAGCGCTTTGCGGATGCGCAGGACCGGGGGGTGCAATCGCTCTATTGCATGGTCGATCTGCACGCGATCACCGTCTGGCAGGACCCTGCGCGCCTGCGCCATGCCACGCGGGAGCTGACGGCGGGCTTCATTGCCTCGGGCCTCGATCCCGAAAAATCGATCCTGTTCAACCAGTCGCAAGTGCCCGAACATACGCAGATGGCCTGGATCTTCAACTGCGTCGCGCGTATGGGCTGGATGAAGCGGATGACCCAGTTCAAGGACAAGGTCGGCAAGAATGCCGAGAACGCTTCCTTGGGCCTGTTTGGCTATCCGGCCCTGATGGCGGCCGATATTCTGGTCTATCACGCCACCCATGTGCCGGTGGGCGAGGATCAGAAACAGCATCTGGAACTGACGCGCGACATCGCCGCCAAGTTCAACAACGACTATGATACCGAGTTCTTTCCGATGCCCGAGCCGGTAATCGAAGGTGCAGGCACCCGTGTGATGAGCCTGCGCGACGGGTCCAGGAAAATGTCGAAATCCGATCCGTCGGACATGAGTCGCATCAACATGACTGACGATGCCGACACGATCTCCAGAAAGATCCGCAAGGCCAAGACCGACCCGGAACCCCTGCCCGGCGATCTGGAGGGGCTGGAGGGTCGCCCCGAGGCGCGCAATCTGGTGAACATCTATGCCGGGCTGGCCGGAACCTCGGCCGAAGCGGTGATGCGCGAACTGGGCGGTCGCCCGTTTTCCGAGTTCAAGCCGCTGCTGGCCGATCTGGCGGTGGATCGCATGGCGCCGATTTCAGGTGAAATGGCGCGGCTGATGCAGGACACGGGGGAAATCGACGCGATCCTCTGCCGCGGATCGGATCGCGCGCGCGAGATCGCGGCCCCGATCCTGCGCCGCACCTACGAGATCGTAGGTATGGTCGGCCGCTAGAGGGAACCGTTCTAAACAGATGAAAGCAGAGGCGCAGCATGGCGACGGGCGTTAATATCCGCACTTATTTCAACGGAGCCTGGCATGAGGGCGATCTGCCCGTGATGCGGGCCGCCGATCATGGGATGTGGCTGAGCGGCGCGGTGTTCGACGGGGCGCGGCTGGCACATGGGCTGGTGCCCGATCTGGATCTGCACTGCGCGCGGGTAAATGCGTCAGCCCGGGCGCTGATGCTGGAGCCGGTGGTTGCGGCACCCGACATGGTTCAGATCATCCGCGAGGGGCTGCGCGCCTACGCCCCCGGCGCCGCCGTCTATATCAGGCCAATGTATTGGGGTATGGATACCGGATATATGGCAATCATGCCCGATCCTGCCTCCACCGGATTCGCCCTCTGCCTTGAGGAAATTCCCCTCGCGCCCGCGGATGCCTCGACGACGCTGACGCGCACCCGGTTCCGCCGTCCGGTGATGGAGAACGCGGTCGTCAATGCCAAGGCCGCGTGCCTTTATCCCAATAACGCGCGGATGCTGGCCGAGGCGCGGGCCAAGGGCTTTGGCAACGCCCTGTGCGCCGATGCCTTGGGCAATGTCGCCGAAAGCGCGACCTCGAACGCGTTTCTGGTTCGCGACGGCGAAGTTTTCACGCCCGTAGCCAATGGGACATTCCTGGCGGGTATCACCCGCGCGCGCCATATCAGCAACCTGCGCGAGGCGGGCATCCCGGTCCATGAGATCGCGCTGGGCTTTGAGGATTTCCACAACGCGGATGAAATCTTTCTGACCGGCAACATGTCCAAGGTCACGCCGGTCACCGCGTTTGATGAAACAAGCTATGAGATCGGGCCGATCACCGGACGGGTGCGCGAGATGTATTGGGACTGGGCCGCCTCCAGCCCGCTCTAGATGGCAGCCGTTATATCGCCATACGCTCGGCCGGAGTAAGGCGCAGCATAGGCAACTGGCGCAGGAACACCGGCGCGACCAGTGCCAGCCCGACGAGCGTGGCATAGAGGCTCGGTGCGACCAGAAGAATCGCGGCCACCGCGAGCAATGCCCGTTCGTAGGCCCGCATCGGGCCGATCAGCCAGTCGGCAAAGGCAGAAGACAGCATCCAGATTCCTGCCATGGCTCCGGACACGCCGATGAGGAATTCCGTCCAGGTGAACCCGTCAACCACCAGCAGCATGGACGGCGAAAAGACGAAGACGAACGGCACCAGCGCCTTGCCCATGCCCAGACGGAACGCGGTGTTGCCCGTCTTGAAGGCGTTCGAATCCGCAATTCCCGCCGCCGCATATGCCGCCAGCGCCACCGGGGGCGTGATGTCGGCCATGACCCCATAGTAGAAGACGAAGAAATGTGCGACCAGCGGCTGCACCCCCAGCATCCCCAGAATCGGCGCCGCCACGGCAATCATGATGAGATAGTTGGCCGTGGTCGGAATACCGCAGCCCATCAGGATACACACGACCGCCGTCATGATCAGCGTGAACATCAAGGTCAGTGCCGGTACAGACATGATGTCGAACGGCAGGAAGCTGAGGAAGTCGAACACATTGCCCGCCCAGACCGACGCCACCGAGGTCACCATATAGGCGATCTTGAAGCCCACCCCGGTCAGTGTCACGACACCGATGATGACGCCGACCAGCGCCGCCGCCGCCGTCACCGCCAGCGAGAATTTGGCTCCGGTGACAAAGCTGTCCCACAATTCAGAAATGGTCTGCCGGGCAAAACCTGCAAGATCGCTTCCGTGGCGCAGAAGGTTCTGGATGACCAGCACGAGAATGCAGGAGAGGATGCCATAGAAGGCGGCCAGATAGGGCGTCTTGCCCGACAGGAGCGTGGCGATCAGCACGAAAAGCGGCAGCGTGGTCAGCCACCCTGCCTTGAAGACAGTCCAGGCAACTGGCAATTCATCCTTGGTCATGCCGCGCAGGCCGCGGCGGCGCGCCTCCAGATGCACCTGCACCAGCACGCCGAAAAAATGCATGAAGGCCGGCACCAGCGCCGCTGTCAGAATCGTCGTCAGGGGCACGCCCAGATATTCGATCATCAGGAACGCGACCGCTCCCATGACGGGCGGCGTGATCTGTCCGCCGGTGGAAGATGCCGCCTCGACCGCGGCCGCGAAATGGCGGGGGTATCCGATGCGGATCATTGCCGGGATGGTCAGTGAACCGGTAGTCACCGTATTGGCAATCGACGAGCCCGAGATCGACCCGAGCAACGCCGAAGAGACAACCGAGACCTTGGCGGGGCCGCCTGCGAATCGTCCGGCCAGCGAAGATGCCAGATCGATGAAAAGCTGCCCCAGCCCGATCCGCGTCGCCATGACGCCGAACAGCACGAAGTGGAAGACATAGGTGGAGATCACGCCCAGCGCGGTGCCGTAGATCCCTTGGGATGTAAGGTAAAGATGGTTGACGATATTTGTCCAGCTGGCGCCGGGATGCGTCAGGATACCCGGCATCGACTGGCCGAAATAGGCGTAGGCCATGAACAGGATCGCGATCACCGGCAGTGGCCATCCCATGGCGCGGCGCGTCGCCTCCATCAGGACCACGATCAGGATGGTGCCCATCACGACGTCGATGAAGAGCGGATTGCCTACGCGGAAGGCCAGATCGTTGAACACCCAAGGCACGTAAAGCGCCGATACGACGCCTGCGATTGCCAGACACCAGTCGGGCAGCGAAATTCCCAGCGGCGTCCACAGCGTATTCCGCGGAGCCGCGCTGCTGCCGAATACGGTGAAGGAGAAAAATATCACCCCAAGCGTGACGGCCAGATGCAATCCCCGGTGCAGCGTTGCCTGCGGAATCCCGAAACCCGCCGTGTAGAAATGATAGCAGGACAAGGCAAAGAGGATGGCGCTTACAAACCATACCATGCCGGGCAGCAGCGGCCTGAAACGAACTTCGGGATCGTATTTTTCTTCCAACGCCTTCATTTCCGCGTCGGTCAGTTCCTTGACGCGTTCTGATTCGGGTGTGGACATTGCCGCCTCGCTGCCGTGATGTGGAAGGGTAACCGACCCGCGACAGGCGGGCCGGCAATCGGGCCGATATTACTCGATCAGGCCCTTTTCACGGTAGAACTTTTCCGCACCGGGGTGGATCGGGATGCCGACACCGTCAAGCGCGGTTTCAAGCGTGATCATCTTGCCCTTCTGGTGGCCCGAATCCAGCAGCGCCCGCGTGCTGTCATTCCACAGCGCGGCGGTGATGCCGTAGATCAGATCTTCGGGCAGATCGGCGCTGGTCACCCACTGGGCCCCCACCGAGAGCGTATCGACATCGCTGTCCACGCCCTCATATGTGCCTGCCGGAACGGTGTTTTGCGCAAAGAAGGTATATTCGCCGATCACCGCGTCAGCCTCGGGGCCCGAAATCGGAACAAGCGTGATCGCCTCCTGGCTGGCCAACTCGGCGATGGCACCCGCAGGGAATCCGCCCACAAAGAAGAATGCGTCCATCGCGCCGTCCCGCATCCGCTCGGCCGCCTGATCGGGCTTCAGGAACGCGGCGTTGATGTCATCTTCGGTCAACCCGTAGGCGCCCATGATGATGCGCGCATCGACAAGCGTTCCCGAGCCGGGCTCGTCCAGAGACACTTTCTTGCCCTTCAGGTCGGCAACCGATTCAATGCCGGATGAGGCGGAGGCAACCAGATGAATTGTCTCGGGGTAAAGGTTCGCGATGACGCGCAGCTTTTCCACCGGCTCGCGGCCCTCCCAGATGCCGGTCCCCGTCTGCGCCCATGTCGCGACGTCAGATTGCGAGAAGCCAGACTCCAGCGTACCGCCTGCGATGGCGTTGATGTTGGCCACCGATCCGTTCGCCGAAAGCGCCGACGCAATCAGCCCCGGATAGCCGCAGGAGCCGCCTTCATCGCAGGGGCGCGAGCCGGGCGGGCTGGAAATGGCGTTGGCGATCAGGCCGCCGATGGGGTAGTAGGTGCCGGAGGTCCCGCCGGTGCCGATACGGAAAAACTGCGGCTCCTGCGCCACCGCTGCAGAACCGGCCACGATCATCGCAGCGCCGA
Source organism: Rhodobacterales bacterium (assembly GCA_030540655.1). Lineage (GTDB taxonomy): Bacteria > Pseudomonadota > Alphaproteobacteria > Rhodobacterales > Rhodobacteraceae > Roseovarius. The sequence continues at coordinate 16,972 of JAUNVT010000009.1, read as the reverse complement.
CAGCAGCAGCACGCACGAGGCGCGCAAAATTCTTGGTCATCAGGTTCCTCCTCGAACTCTTTAATGTTGTGAGAGGAAACTAAACATCAGCAGGTCATTTTATGCAATGCGCAAGGATGCAATGTAATTTCGCCTGAATTAAGCATACGGCCTGGAGCACCTCAGACGATGATCGCACCGCGCGTCAAGGCCCGCGCCACGGCATGGACGGTGTTTGCCGCGCCCAGCTTGCGCCGCGCTGTTTCGATATAAGCGCGCAGTGTATGTTCAGAAATGGACAGCGCCTGCGCCACTTGCGCCCGGCTGTGACCCAAGGCCAGAAGGGTCAGCGCATCCACTTCCCGCGGAGAAAGCGGCGGGGCTGCATCGCGGCCGCGCACCGGTTCAAGCTCCAGTGCCTTGCGGTTGAACGCGTGGGCAATCAGGATCAGATTGCGAGAGTTTTGATTGGTGAAGGCGGCCCAGACCACATCGTCGCAGGTATGGTTGAGGGTAAAGAGGGCGAATTGCCCGTTGGGCCCGCGGAGCGGGATGGAATAGCCCTGGTTTCCAATGCGGAACTCCGCGGCCTCCTGCCGCAATTGGCGGGCGGGCCTTCCGGACCAGTCCAGCTTTTTCCAGTTGACGGGATCAAATCGCTGATAGCACCCAAGAATGACCGGGTCGATCCGCACGTAATCCTGTGAGGTGTAATGCTCGACCCATTCATCCGGATAGGTACAGACACTGTAATTCTCGCCGGCCGAACTGACCCAGTGATAGACGGCATGTTCTACGCCCAGGATTTCACGACATTCATAGACCGCGCGCCGGAGCGCAGGGAGATCAGAGGCAGCATCCAATCTTGTCAGTATCAAGTCGAACTGCGATTGAGCGATGGCCTTCATGCCCGGCACTTCCTTCCCATTGCGCGGCCAGTTCGCTTGCTGCGATCAGGCGGGCATCGTCCAACTGCTCGGACAATGCCGGAAGGTGGTGATCCTGAGCAAAAGCGCGCAGGTCGGCCAGCACGTCGAGTATCCATTCATTCTTCATGCTAGCCTCATTGCAGCGGGTAATGGAAGTCCTAATGCAACCTTAACATGCAAAAAAATTTACTGGTATACGCAAATTATACCTCCCCCGAAATGGCGGGGCGCAGGTCGCGAACGCATATTCCGCCTGCTCAGAAAAAGGCCCCGCGAACCGACAGAATGGTTCGCGGGGCCTGTCATGCCTCCGGGTGGACCGCCTCTCAGCTGCGGGCGGCCACCACATCTTCTACCGTGCGCAGCCCGGTGCGGGGCGACTGCACCAGCACGGCCATGTTGCCGGGCTTGTGCTCGTTGCGCAGCATCTTGGTATGGGCCGCGGGGATTTCGGCCCAAGGGAAAACCTCGGACATGCAAGGGTCGAGGCGGCGCTCGACCATAAGATTGTTCGCGGCGCTTGCCTGCTTGAGATGGGCAAAATGGCTGCCCTGCAAACGCTTTTGGTGCATCCACATATAGCGCACATCGAACGTGCAGTTGAAGCCGCTGGTGCCCGCGCAGATCACGACCATGCCGCCCTTCTTGCACACCAGCGAAGACACGGGGAACGTCGCCTCGCCGGGATGCTCGAACACCATGTCGACATTGACGCCCTTGCCAGTGATCTCCCAGATCGCCTTGCCAAAGCGGCGCGCCTCTTTCAACCATGCGTTGTATTCTGGCGTGTTTACCTTGGGCAACTGGCCCCAGCAGGTGAAGTCCTTGCGGTTGATCGCACCCTTGGCGCCCAGATCCATGACAAACTGGCGCTTGTCTTCTTCCGAGATCACCGCGATCGCATTCGCGCCTGCGGTATTGATCAGCTGGATCGCATAGGAGCCAAGGCCACCCGATGCGCCCCATACCAGCACGTTCTGGCCCGGCTTCAGGTCATGCGGCTCGTGTCCGAACAGCATGCGGTAGGCGGTCGCCAGCGTCAGCGTGTAGCAAGCCGATTCTTCCCATGTCAGATGCTTGGGCCGCGGCATGAGCTGCTGCGCCTGCACATTGGTGAACTGCGCAAACGATCCATCCGGCGTCTCATAGCCCCAGATCCGCTGCGAGGTCGAGAACATGGGGTCGCCGCCATTGCACTCTTCATCGTCGCCATCGTCCTGGTTGCAATGAATGACGACTTCGTCGCCCACCTTCCAGCGGCGCACCTTGTCGCCCACGGCCCAGACGATACCGGCCGCGTCGGATCCTGCGATATGGTATTCCGCCTTGTGCACGTCGAACGGGCTGATCGGCTGGCCGAGACCCGCCCAGACGCCATTATAGTTGACGCCTGCGGCCATCACCAGTACCAGCACCTCATTGCTGTCCAGTGTCGGCACATCGACAACTTCCTGCTGAAACGCCTGTTCCGGCTCGCCATGCCGTTCCCGGCGGATGGTCCAGGCATACATCTGCTTGGGAACATATCCCATCGGGGGCATTTCGCCCACTTCATACAGGTCTTTTTCGGGCGCATCGTAGCTGGCGATGCCTGTGTTGGTGTCAGTGTCCAGAGCCATGCGAGGCCTCCCTTGGCTTAACGTGCCGCGATGCAGAACCGCAGCGTTCCGAAGATCAGATACGCAAGGCTGCGCAACAATGCAATGCCATGCAGGCAATTTTGGTAACTTTATGACCTTGCGGTTGCAGAAATTTGCGGTGCAGCCGCAGCATCGTGCAAAACTGCATCCTCATCGTCGCTATGGGGCAGAAAATGTGCTATGGAATTGGCGTAATAATTCAGCAAGGATTTTCCGCCGGGCACGGTTTGCCAGCCACCCGGCACGGCAATGATGGCCTGGCGCTCTGCCAGCACGGTACATGCGCGCGCCACCTCGCAGGCGGCATCATCCTCCCGTGGCATGGTTGCGCCCGATGCCTCTACCATCTGCGCCGCGCCGGCTGCCAGCGCCGCCTCATCCATAGGGCGATCGCTGCCCTGAAGAAGATGCGCCACCACCGGCACATAAACCACTGGCATCGCCGCCTCGATCCGGCCCATCAGGTCACGGCCCAAGTCGCCCAGTCGCGGCGCGGTGCCATAATCGCTCAGCCGGACCGGCTGTGCAAACACGACCGCAGCCGTGCCGAACCGCCCGAATCGCCCCCTCATCTGCTGCCACATGATCCGCAGGAACGACGCCAACACAACCGACGCACGGGCGTTGAACCGGCGGTCGCCCCGTGCGCCCGCCGCGATCAGGATCCGGTCCTCCAGCACGCGGTCATAGTTGATGGCGATGGGCACGAAGACAACATCGCGGCCGCCCGGCTTCCACCCTTCTACCAGATAGGACAGAAGACCCAGCTTGGCCGTCTTTACCTTGCCATCCACCGTCAGCCCGCCTTCGGGAAAAATGGCCTGCGTCACGCCCCCCGTGGTCGCCATCTGCACGTACCGCGCAAGCACCGTGCGATAGAGCCCGCCGCGCCCGCGGCGGCGGATGAAATAGGCACCCATAGCCTTGATGAGGCTGCTGAGCGGCCAGACCCGCGCCCATTCCCCCACAGCATAGGAGAGTGCCGAAGATTGTGCGGCCAGCGTCGTGACCAGCACATAATCCATGTTGCTGCGATGATTCATGATGAAGATCATCGTCGCATCCTTGTCGATGCCTTCAATGATGGCGGCGTTTCGCGGATCGTTGCGCACATCATAGAGAAGGTTCGCGAGCCAGTTTGCCACCCGCGTGCCAAAGCTGAAATAGGCGAACGCGCTGAAGCTCGGCACAATTTCGCGCGCGTAGTCGCGGGCCTTTTCGAATGCCACATCCTCGCGCACATGGTTCTTGGCCGCATAGGCGACGATCGCGCGCGTCACGTCGGGATGATAGACCAGCCGCTGGATCATGTCGCTCCGCCGGGCCAGCTTGAACGGCTCGATCGGGCGCGTCAGGCGCGCATTGAGCCGTGCCACCGCCCGCTCCAGCCTGCGGCGAAAGAACCAGCGCACGGAGGGAAAGAGAAAATGCGATGCGAAAGTGACCGCCGCAAAGGCCAGCAGGAGCAGCAGCACCCAGAGCGGCATGGTTACGGTCGACGTCATCGGCAAGGCCCGGTTGAAACAGATGAGGTCGGGGCGCAGCGGCGGCTCATCTGGGCGTGGTCATTGCATGAAGCACTTGGCGCGATCCTGACATTACGGCTCTTCCATTCCTAGGCGAATGAACGGCCCAGGGCCAGTGGCGCAGGCGCAAAACGTGCCGAGCTCGCGATGATGCAACACAGCGGGCAGATCTTCTGTGCCGATGTTGGCATTGCTGCATCGCAGCGAATTGACAATAGTGCAATCTTTCGCATATTGGATGACAGGCGCAACATTGTTAGTGACCTGCGAGGCCTCAATCATGTCCAAAACGACCCCCGACCGTCCCTGGCTGATCCGCACCTATGCCGGTCATTCCACCGCCGCCGCGTCAAATGCGCTTTACCGTGCAAACCTGGCCAAGGGGCAAACGGGCCTTTCGGTCGCCTTTGATCTGCCGACGCAGACGGGCTATGACAGCGATCATATCCTCGCGCGTGGCGAAGTGGGTAAGGTGGGCGTGCCGGTCTGCCATCTGGGGGACATGCGCCAGCTCTTTGCGGATATCCCGCTGGAGCAGATGAACACCTCGATGACGATCAACGCGACCGCACCGTGGCTCCTGTCGCTCTATATCGCCGTGGCGGAGGAACAGGGCGCCGACGTGGCCGCGCTTCAGGGCACGGTGCAGAACGATCTGATCAAGGAATACCTGTCGCGCGGTACTTACATATGCCCACCCAAACCCTCGCTGAAGATGATCGGGGATGTAGCCGAATATTGCTACAAGAACGTGCCGAAATGGAACCCGATGAACGTGTGTTCCTACCATCTGCAAGAGGCCGGCGCGACGCCCGAGCAGGAGCTTTCCTTTGCGCTCGCCACTGCCATCGCCGTGCTGGACGAATTGCGCCCCCGCGTCCCCGAGGAGGATTTTCCCGTTCTGGCCGCGCGCATCAGTTTCTTTGTCAATGCCGGCATCCGTTTCGTGACCGAGATGTGCAAGATGCGCGCCTTTGTCGATTTGTGGGACGAGATCGTGCATGAACGCTACGGGATCGAAGACCCCAAGGCGCGGCGTTTTCGCTATGGCGTGCAGGTCAACAGCCTTGGCCTCACCGAACAGCAGCCTGAAAACAACGTCTATCGCATCCTGATCGAAATGCTGGCCGTGACACTCAGCAAAAACGCCCGCGCCCGCGCCGTGCAGCTTCCTGCCTGGAACGAGGCGCTGGGCCTGCCGCGCCCCTGGGACCAGCAATGGTCGATGCGGATGCAGCAGATCCTGGCCTATGAGACAGATCTGCTGGAATTTGACGATCTGTTCGATGGCAACCCTGCCGTGGATCGCAAGGTCGAGGAGCTGAAGGAGGGCGCTCGCCACGAGCTTGCGACGCTGGAAAGCATGGGGGGTGCAATCGGCGCCATCGATTACATGAAATCGCGTCTGGTGGACAGCAACGCCGAACGCCTGAACCGGATCGAGCGCAACGAGACCGTTGTCGTCGGCGTCAACAAGTTCACCACAGGCGAGCCATCGCCGCTGATGGATGAGGATGGCGGCATCATGACAGTTGACCCCGCTGTCGAGGCCGAGCAGATCAGCCGCCTGGCGGCCTGGAAGGAGAACCGCGACGCGGATGCGGTCAGATCCGCGCTGGCCGATCTGCGCGCTGCGGCAAGTGAAGGGCGCAACATCATGCCCGCATCCATTCAGGCGGCGCGCGCAGGCGTGACCACCGGCGAATGGGCGCAGGAGATGCGGGCCGTGCATGGCGAATATCGGGGGCCGACCGGCGTCTCCTCCAGCCCTTCGAACAAGACGGAGGGCCTGGAGGAAATCCGCGAGCAGGTGGATGCGGTCAGCAGCCTTCTGGGCCGCCGCCTGAAGTTTCTGGTGGGCAAGCCAGGTCTCGACGGTCACTCCAACGGAGCCGAACAGATCGCCTTCCGTGCCCGCGATTGCGGCATGGAGATCGACTATCAGGGCATCCGCCTGACCCCTGAGGAACTGGTGCGCGCCGCTCTGGATGAAGACGCGCATGTGGTGGGCCTCTCGATCCTGTCAGGCAGCCACATTCCGCTGGTGGAGGATCTGATGGCCCGTATGAAGGATGCCGGCCTGACGCATATCCCCGTCATTGTCGGGGGCATCATTCCCGAAGAGGATGCGCGGCGGCTGAAGGCGATGGGCGTCGCGCGCGTCTACACCCCGAAGGATTTCGAGCTGAACACGATCATGAAGGATATCGTCACGCTGGTCGATCCCGGCGCGGTTGCCGCCGAATAAGACGAGACTGGCGCGCCCGCTGCCTGCCGCTACCATGGCGGGCAGCCGAATCAGCGAAAGGCGCGCACCATGTCCGGCCCCATCACCATCCGCCCTCTACAGCAATCGGACCAGCCCGAATGGCGCCGCCTGTGGCGCGGGTATCTGGACTATTACGAAACATCGCTGCCGAACGAGGTTTACGAGACCACGTTCCGGCGCCTTCTCAGCTCCGATCATCCCAACCAGAACGGCCTTATCGCCCTTCAGGATGGCGGACCCGTAGGGCTGGTTCATTACATCTATCATCCGCATAACTGGAAGATCGAGGATGTGTGCTATCTTCAAGACCTCTATACCGATCCCGCCGCGCGCGGATGCGGCGTCGCGCGCAAGCTGATCGAGGCGGTCTATGGTGTTGCCGACGCGGATGGACATCCGACGGTCTATTGGCTGACGCAGGATTTCAACGAGACCGCCCGCAGGCTTTATGACCGCGTCGCAACCCTCACCCCCTTCATAAAATACAGCCGATAGCGCCAGATTGACGCGGCCCCCGGCTCTGCTACCAAGAGCCATGGCAGCGATTTTCATTCAAACGTTACCCTTTTTCATGGTGATCGCGCTGGGATACGGGGCGGGGCGATCCGGGTTTTTCGGCCCTGAGGCAACCGCCTGGCTGACAAGATTCGTATTTTACTTCGCCCTCTCGGCGATGCTGCTGCGCTTTTCCGCCAATCTCAGCCTGCGGGAAATTTTCGATCCCGCCTTCGTGCTGGCCTACCTGTGCGGCTCGGGGGTGGTATATCTGCTGGTCACCGCCACATCCCTGATGCGCGGCATCCCGGCCGAGGAGGCCGCGATCGAGGCGCAATGCGCCGTGGTCGGCAATGTGGGATTTCTGGGCATCCCGATGCTGGCCGCACTGATGGGCGAACCTGCAATCGCGGCAGTGATGATGGTGCTGGCGGTGGATCTGATCGTGTTCGGCGCGCTGATCGTGATCGTGATAACCGGCACGCGCGACGGGCGGATGCGGCCTGCGGTGCTGGGTTCTGTCGGGCTGGGCCTTGTACGCAACCCGATGATCGTCTCCATCGTGCTGGGGCTGGCATGGTCGGGGCTGCGCCTGCCCCTTCCCGGCCCTGTCAACGAATTCCTGATCATCCTCGGCGGCGCCGCGACACCGGGCGCGCTCTTTGCCATCGGTGCATCGCTGGCCGGTAAATCGGCTGAGCGGCCTTATGTCGCAGGCTGGCTTTCGGCATGCAAACTGATCGCCCACCCCGCTGCCGTGGCAGTGGCCGCGCTTCTGGTGTTCGACGTGGCACCCTATTCGGCTGCTGTCATGATTGCCGCCGCGTCGCTGCCTGTGGCGGGCAACGTCTACATGCTGGCGCAGCATTACGGGGTGGCGCCGCAGCGCGTCTCCACCTCGATCCTGATCTCGACCATGATGGCGGCACTCACTGTCTCACTTGTCATCGGCTGGGTGCAGCACATCTATTGAACGGGCCAGAGTAGCGTTTTTAGCCGTTTTGAACCGGGTTCCGGTCTGTTAGACAGGCCCTGACATTTGGAATGACGAAGGAGCGACGCCATGGAAATGAAATCGGAAAACGCCTGTTTCGGAGGTGTGCAGGGTGTCTACACGCATGCATCGCAGGCGACCGGGAAGGACATGACCTTTGGCCTGTTTCTGCCCGCCGAGGCAAAGGACGGCCCCGTGCCGGTGCTGTGGTTCCTGTCGGGTCTGACCTGCACCCACGAGAACGCGATGACCAAGGCCGGCGCCCAGGGCTGGGCCGCCGAGCAGGGCATCGCACTTGTCTTCCCCGACACCTCGCCGCGCGGCGATGGCGTTGCCGATGACAACGCGTTCGATATGGGTCAGGGCGCTGGCTTCTACGTCAACGCGACCGAAAAGCCTTGGGCACCGCATTTTCAGATGTGGGATTACGTGGCCGAGGAACTGCCCGCGCTGATAGGCTCTGAATTTGCGGTGGATCTGGACCGCCAGTCCATAACCGGCCATTCGATGGGCGGACATGGCGCACTGACGCTGGCGATGGGCCTGCCGGGGCGGTTTCGCAGCGTGTCGGCCTTCTCGCCTATCTGCAACCCGTCGCGCAGCGACTGGGGTCGCAAGCAGTTCACCGGCTATCTGGGCGCGGACGAGCAGAAATGGGCCTCCCATGATGCCAGCCTTCTGATGACCGAGCGTGGCTTCGAGGGGCCGCTTCTGGTCGATACCGGCACCAAGGATCAGTTTCTGGACCTGCTGATGCCCGAAACGCTGGCCCAGGCCGCCGCGGCGCGGCGCCAGCAGGCGATCCTGCGGATGCAGCCCGGCTATGATCACAGCTACTTCTTTATTTCGACCTTCATGGAAGATCACGTCAGCTTCCACGCCGAGTCGCTTTATGCGGGATGACAGAATGAGCCATTATGACCTGATCATCATCGGCTCCGGCCCGGCCGGCCGCTCTGCGGCCATCCAGGCGGGCAAGCTGAACCGGCGTGTTCTTGTGATTGACCGCAAGGCCCGGCTGGGCGGCGTGTCGGCCCACACCGGCACGATTCCGTCCAAGACGCTGCGCGAGACGGTGCTGAACCTGTCGGGCTGGCGCGAACGCAGCTTTTACGGGCGCGCCTATCGGGTGAAGGACGACATTGCCGCCGAAGACCTCCAGGCGCGCCTGCGCAAGACCGTCGATTACGAGGTCGACGTGCTGGAACATCAATTCAACCGCAACCATGTCGAGATGCTCTATGGCACGGCCAGTTTTATCGGGCCGCACGAATTGCGCGTAGCGGTCGACGATGGCAAGCACACGCGCGTGACAGCCGACAGGTTCCTGATCGCGACGGGCACCAAGACATTTCGGCCCGAGAGCTGCCCCTTCAACGGACATACCGTTGTCGACAGCGATGAATTTCTCAAGCTTGAGAAGATTCCCCGCAGCCTGACCGTGATCGGTGCGGGCGTGATCGGCGTGGAATACGCCACGATGTTCGCCGCACTCGACGTGCGCGTGACACTGATCGAACCGCGCGACAGCTTTCTTGATTTCATCGACAAGACCCTGATCGAGGATTTCACCCATCAGATCCGCGAAAACGGCGTGGATCTGCGCCTGGGCTCGGCGGTCGAGAAGATCGAGGATGCAGGCATTCATATCGAGGTGGCCCTTGCGAATGGGCGGCACGTGCGCAGCGACATGCTGCTTTATGCCGCCGGACGCATGGGCGCGACTGACAAGCTGTGCCTTGACAAGGCCGGGTTGCAGACGGACAACCGCGGACGTCTTGAGGTAAGTCGCAAGACCTATCAGACCAAAGTGCCGCATATCTATGCTGCGGGCGATGTGATTGGGCATCCCAGCCTTGCGTCCACATCTCTTCAGCAGGGCCGCATCGCCGCCTGCCACGCGCTGGAGACCCCCACCCTGTCGGAAAGCCCATGGTTTCCCTACGGCATCTATTCCGTGCCCGAAATCAGCACCTGCGGCATGTCCGAAGAGGAGATGAACGAACGCGGCATCCCCTACGAAGTGGGCATCGCCCGGTTCCGCGAAACCTCGCGAGGCCACATCATGGGGCTGGAACATGGTATGCTGAAGATGCTGTTCTCGCTCAAGACGCGGCGGGTGCTGGGGGTCCAGATCGTCGGCGAGGGTGCGACCGAGCTGATCCACATTGCTCAGGCGGTGCTGAACCTGAGGGGAACAGTGGATTATTTCGTGCAGAACACGTTCAACTACCCCACCTTGGCCGAAGCCTACAAGATCGCCGGGCTGGATGCCTTCAACCGCATGCCGATCCCGGAAGAGTACAAGGTTTGCCGCACGCAGAAACAGGACGCTAGCAAACAAGATACTGGCAAACAGGACGTTCCGAAGCCGGAAAACCTGAAAGAGAAAGAGAAAGAAGCCAGCAAATAACTGAAAAGGACCGGCGCTGATCGCAGGGCCGGTCCTGTCGTTCAGACGTGATGGCGCCGCCCCGGTTAAACCTGGGGCGGTTTTTCGTTGGGGGCACCGGGTTCGGGCGGCGTGCTGTCAGGTTCAACAGGAGACGCGGGCGGGCCGATGATTTCGGCATCGACCACGCGAGCCACGTCGGCGGCGCTGCGATCCTGCAGGTCGCCCATGATCAGGGGCAACATCTCGACGCCGGTCGGCGATACGATGTCACCCTGCGGGGGGGATTTCCATGCCAGCGTATCGAAGGCGCCGCAGTTTTCGCAGGCGGGCGCCCATTCTTTATGGATATGCTGGCAGTTTCCGCAGATCCATTGCGGGCCACGTGGCGCCGCCAGCGCGCGGGCAAGCCAGCCTTTGACCACGCGGTCCGGCGCCCCCTCGCCACGCTCGATCGCTGCCATGATGGTAAGAACACGCGCGTCGGGATCTTTATCGACCAGATCGCCCAGTGCGCGGCGGGCGGCAGGAAAATCCTCGGCCGCAAGATTCAGCTCGGCCTCGACCAGTCTGGTTTCGCGGTGATCGGGGCGCGCGGCGAACAGCTTTGCAAAGCGCTTCAGGCGCTGCTGGGGCGTCTCGTCCGGGGCGATGGCGGCAAAGGCGGCGGCAAGATCGGGATGGGGCTGTTGCTCCCATGCCTTGCGAATCACGCGCGCGGCATAGCGCGGCCCGCCCTGGGCGATATAACCGCGCGCCGCCATCACCGCTGCGGGAATGAGATGCGGCGACAGTTTGTTCGCCTCGATCGCAGCCTCGCGCGCCTCGACCGTCTTGCCCTCGACGGCGATGTCGCGGGCGGCGGACAGGGCCAGAACAGCGTCGCGGCGTTTATGAACGTCGCGGGGAATCGTGCCGAATTTCAGTTTTGCATTCAGGGTTGACCGCGCGCCCGCCCAATCCTCTTGCGCGGTCTGCAGTTTCAGCAGCGTGTCCTGTGTCTCGGCATGAGCCGGTTTCAGCCCAAAGGCCGTCTGCGCCAGTTTCAGCGCCGTGTCCGTATCTCCATCGGCCAGCTTCTGGCGCAGGATGCCCCGGACTCCAACAAACCGCGTGCGATCATCCTTCAGGAGCCGTTTATAGGCCTCTTCTGCCTTGGCACGGTTGCCGGCCATTTCGGCGGCCTGCGCGGTCAGAAGGTTGGTCAGCGCGGGCTTATTCAGGTAACGCTCGGCGCGGGCGGCGCGCGTCATCGCCACGTCCCCCTCGCCCGAGGCCAGCGCCAGCATACCCTCGGACAGCGCGCGGTAGCCCTTTTCCCGCCGGTTGCGGTCGAAATAGCGCGATACCGCCGTGTCATCGCCGTTGATGAACCTCAGTATGGCGACCAGCAGACCGGCAAGGCGCATGAGCAGCCAGAGCGCAAGGAACAGGATACACACCGCCAGCACGGCCTTCAGCGGGGTCAGGTTCAGCTCGACCCCTGCAATGACGATACGCACGCCGCCATCCAGTTCCAGCAGGTAGGACGCGCCGAACGTCACCAGAACCACGAGGGCCAGGAAAACGACGATCTTGATGAGTGACGACAGCATTTAAAGCGTGCCCTTTCGGTTTCAGTTCATTTTCGCGGCAAGCGCGTCATAAGCGGCAAGCGCCTGCATCCGCCTCTTTGCATCCTGCGTCCATTCCGCCAAAGCGCCGCTGGCAGGTTCCGGCAGCGTCTCAACCTCGGTCAATGCTGCAGCCAGATCGCCGTTGCGCAGATCATCCTCGGCACGCGACAGGATCGCATCGGTGCCGGGGCCTTCGCGCCGCTCCAGGGACCGGGCGCCCAACTGGCCCGACAGGAAGGACCAGACGCTGTCCGTACCGCCGCCGTCGCGGGAGCGGCGCGCCTGCGCCAGCGCCGTCCGGGCGGCGGGGGCAAAAGCCTGCTGCAACGCGGCCTGTGTCGGCACCCCGGCCCCGGCCGCATTCTGTAGCGCGTCAGGGGCAGATATTCCCGCCTTTTCCAGATCGTCCAGCGCGGGGGCAAAAGGTGTGCCGCTGTCCAGCGCGGCCCCGATCCGGCTGAGCGCGGCGCGGCGCAGATCCTGCTGCGCGGCCGCGAGGGCATCATTGTCGCGCTCCTCGGCCTCGGACACAAGATTTGCGATCTGCTTGCTCTGGTCATCGAGGGTGCCGCGCAAATCCTTGAGCGTGCCGCGCAGATCTTTCAGGTCTGAGGCTGAGACACCGCCCTCGCCACCGCCGGTGGGCTGCGCCTCGATCTCATCCACTTGTGCCGTCAGAGCGCTGATCTTATCCGACAGCTCAGTCAATTTTGCCGCGGTATCTTCCTGCGCTGCCTCGACGCCACTGGTATCGGGCGCAGAGGGAAGCGAATCCAGCCGCGCTTCCAACGCGTCGATCTTGTCCGATTGTGCGCCCAGAGTGGCCGCTGTATTACGCGCCGCCGCACTGCTGTTCTGCATCTCAAGGTAATAGGCTGCGGCAAAGCCAATGGCCCCCGCGCATACCCCGCCCAGCAACAGGGCCAGGAAACCGCCTGTCCCTCGCTTGGGCCGTGATGATGTCACCCCATCACGGGAGGCAGGCCCCTGCGTGCCGGATCCTGCCGGTTGCGGCCTGGTCTGTGCGGGTGGCTTGGTCCCGGTAAACGGCGCAGATGGCTTCTGTACCGTCGCCCCAGATTCGGGCCCCTTCGCGCTGGAGGGCTTTGGCGGCGTCTTCACATCTACGGAACCGGCGCTGCCGGATTTGACATCGGGCGCGGTGGAGGCCGCAGGTTTTGCCCCGCTCGCGGGAACGGAACTGCGCGAAATGTCCGAGGTGGGGGGTGCCTTGGCCGCGGTATCAATGCTCGGATTGTCACCTTTGGCAGATTTATCGCCGAAAGGTTTGGTGTCCGAAGGTTTGTTGCCCGCCAGTTTGTTGCCCGGCGCGCCCGGCACAGTGTCCGGCCCCTTGGGAGTCAAGGGTTTAGCGGCAGGGGGCGGCGAGGTGGGAGAAGATGCGCTGCCGGAGGTTTTTTTATCTGCCGGACCCGTGGTGGCAGGCTTGGAGGCACTGCCCCTATCTTCGACTGGCGTCTTGGCCTTGTCCGCAGGCTTGGGCGTGTCCGCAGGCGCGTTTTTTACCAGATCTTCCGGATCGGGCTTTTTACCGGGAGATTCTGTAGCGTCCTTGCCGCCCGAAGGTGCCTTTTTTTCTGCCACGTCAGCCGTCCCTTCCGAATCTGTTCAATGTTCTGAACTGGGTAACCTTACTGTGCACGCCTTGTTCCCTCAAGACGATACGCCTCGGCCAGTGCCCGGGGCCAAGCGCGCAACATTGCAGCGGCATCAGGGCGCTCCGCCACAACAAAGGCCCGCGCCGCACCTTGCGGGATCCGGTCCGCTGCGGCCTGACTGATGGCAAGCACGACAAGCGGCGCCTTGATGGACGCATCCGCCGCCAAAGCCTCCGCGCTGCGCGGCGAGAAGACCGGCACGATGACAGGGTCCTTGCCGGCCAGACAGGCATGCGCCGCGTCGTTCAGGGGCATGTGAGCCTGCGAGTAAAGCACGGCATCACTCGCCATGATGCCTGCCGCACGGAGCGCGCCCGCCACATCTGCCGCCGCATGGCTGCCGCGCAGATGCAGCATCGGCCCCGCCGCCCTGCCCGCCTCGCAATCCGCTGTGATCCGGGCAAGCAGGTCACGCGCGTCCCCGGCGCAGGAAATGGCGTGCATGCCCGCCGCCTCGGCCGCCTGCGCAGTCGCATCGCCCACGGCATAGGCGGGAATATCGCGCCGCGCGCTCAGCTCGACAAAGCGGAACACGCCGTTTTGCGAGGTAAAGATCAGCCAGCGCACCCCCTCCAGATCGGGCAGCGCACCTTCGGGCCGGATCTGGAGCACGGGCGACAGGATCACAGGCAGATCGCCTCCCGGCAACGCGCGCAGCGTGGCAATGAACCGGCTGCCACCGGGTTCGGGCCGCGTGATGAGGATCGTTGGGGGCAAGGCGTCACCGCTCCGCTTCTTGTGAGATCGCCCGCCAAGTGATAGCTGCCCGGATGCCCGGGTGCAACGGGCGCTACCACGAGCAATATGATGTGCGATACCCTGACCATTCTGGGACTTGAAAGCAGTTGTGATGACACGGCGGCCGCCATCGTGCGTGTGCGCCCCGGCGCTCCGGCACAGATCCTTGCGCAGACGGTGATGGGACAGGGGCAGCTTCACGCCGCATTCGGAGGCGTCGTGCCTGAAATTGCCGCGCGCGCCCACGCGGAGAAGCTGGATCTGTGCGTGGCAGAAGTGCTGCGCGCCAGCGGGCTGACCCTGCGAGATATGGACGCGGTTGCCGTGACCGCCGGGCCGGGGCTGATCGGCGGCGTCATGTCCGGCGTGATGTGCGCCAAGGGTCTGGCCGCAGGCGCAGGGCTGCCGCTGATCGGGGTGAACCATCTGGCCGGGCACGCGCTGACCCCCCGGCTGACGGATGGCGCGCCCTACCCATACCTGATGCTGCTGGTGTCGGGGGGGCATTGCCAGTTTCTGCGCGTCGATGGCGCGCGGCAGTTCACCCGGCTGGGCGGCACCATCGACGATGCCCCCGGCGAGGCGTTCGACAAGACTGCGCGCCTTCTGGGGCTGACGCAGCCCGGTGGCCCGGCGGTCGAGGCAGAGGCGGTCTCCGGAGATGCCGCGCGATACGCCTTTCCCCGGCCACTGCTGGACCGGCCGGGTTGTGATATGTCCTTTTCGGGGCTGAAAACCGCCCTTCTGCGTACCCGCGATGCGGTCATCGCCAAAAAAGACGGGCTGACCCGGCAGGACCGCGCCGATATGTGCGCGGGGTTCCAAGCCGCCGTGCGCGATGTTCTGGCGGAAAAGACCCGCCGCGCTCTGGCCGCCCATTCCGATCTGCGGCTGCTGGCAGTGGCCGGCGGCGTTGCGGCCAATCAGACGATCCGCGCCGCGCTGATGCAGGTCGCGATTGAGGCCGGCGCCGAGTTTCTGGCGCCTCCCCTGGCACTTTGCACCGACAATGCCGCGATGATCGCCTATGCAGGGGCCGAGCTATTCGCTCTTGGCCAGCGCGATGACATGACGCTGGCGGCGCGCCCCCGCTGGCCGCTTGATATGGGCAGTCCGGCGATGCTGGGCTCGGGCCGCAAGGGCGCCAAGGCGTGAGCCGCGCAAATTGCGTCCTCCTGCGGGCTGGGCTAAGCTGACCCCGGAAACACCTTGCCAAAGTCAGGAGCCATCATGTTGGTAGCCCTCATCGCCCGCGACAAACCAGACGCATTGCAGGCCCGCCTGAAAAATCGCGATGCCCATGTCGACTATCTGAAATCCTCCGGCGTGGTGATGCAGGCCGGCCCGCTGCTGGACGCCGAAGGGCAGATGTGCGGCTCGCTGGTGGTGCTGAACGTCATCGATATGGCCGCCGCCGAGTCCTGGGCGGCGCTCGACCCCTATGCCAAGGCCGGGGTTTTCGAAGATGTCCAGCTGATCGAGTGGCACAAGGTGATCTGAACGCAATGCGCACCTGGCTGTTCAAGTCCGAACCGGCGTGCTGGAGCTGGGCCGATCAGGTCCGCCGCGGCGCGAAGGGCGAAGAATGGGATGGCGTGCGCAATTATCAGGCGCGCAACTTCATGCGTGATATGAGCCTGGGTGATCGCGGATTTTTCTACCATACCGACAAGGAAAAGGCCGTTGTCGGCATTGTCGAGATCTGCGCCCCGCCCCACCGCGACAGCACGACAGACGATCCGCGCTGGGACTGCGTGGACATCCGCGCTGTTGCGCCGCTGCCAAATCCTGTAACGTTGGAGCAGATAAAGGCTGACCCGAGGCTGTCGGATATGGCGCTCGTCCGCCAGCCGCGCCTTTCGGTGCAGCCTGTCACCGCCGCTGAATGGAAGATCATCTGCCAGATGGGCGGCTGCGACGGGGTATAAATTGCCTGAGGAACAGGAACCTTTCGCCTTTTGTGCCGTTTAGTCAACTGCGCCAGTAATGGCCTGCGCATGATGCCTGCGCGAATGAAATACGCGCGTCTCAATTTAAAAAACCGGAGTAATTTTCATGACCAGACTGACGCCCGCGCTTGCGGCCTTTGCCGTTTTGTTCGCAGCCCCGTTCCCTTTGGCCGCGCAAGACCTTTTGCCAACCGTCGGGGATTCGATTTCAAATTTCCGTAGTGCGGGTGCATGGGAAATCCGCAAGAACGAAACCCGCGGTGTTTGCTTTGCCTCCTACAAGAGCGAGTCTGGCGCAATCGTGCAATTCGGCTTCGCTAGCGACGAAAAGGCCGGATATCTTGGCCTGTTCTCGCAACGCTCGCCCGATATGCCTGCCACGCAGGAAATCGCAGTGTTGGCGAACGGCAACCTTTATGTCGGCGAGGCGATAGGCGTGGGATCAACCCCGATGGATGGGTATGAGGGCGGATATATCGTGGTCAACAACCCGGAGTTTGCCAAGGATATCGAGGCGGGTAAGGAACTCGTCGCCTTCCCCGAAATGGCATACACGTTCATCGTGGACATGCGAGGAGCCAAGACCGCGATGTACGAGGTGAGAAAATGCACGTCGGAACTCAAGAGGATGTGATCCACGCAGCCCGGAACATTCAAAAGGCCCCGATGTGCGGGGCCTTTCTTATGTGGACAACTGTCAAGCCTGACAGACTGCCGGTGCTCAATCCACCTTCCAATGGCAGGTTTGTCGCTCTTTGCGGAAATT
>JAUNVT010000139.1 GCA_030540655.1 Rhodobacterales bacterium | reverse complement strand
TCCTTCATTGCAGTCATTGCTCGAATGAGACCGGAACTGAACCGCGACAAGACCATGCCATGCGAACAGGGGAGTCCCAGTTTTGAGAGAATCTACGCGAAAGCAGTTTTCTGCGTTCATGGCGCGGTAGAAGTCCCGCTTGGTCCTGAAGCTTGCGGCAGCACGCACCGCTTGGCGCGGGAGATGGAAGCGCTCGGCCACGAGGTGAAACTGATCGCGCCGCAATACGCTCGCCCGTTCGTCAAGCGCCGGAAGATTGATGCCGCCGATGCCGAGGCGATCGTGATCGCGGCCCGTCAGCCGGAAATGCGCTTCGTGTCGCCCAAGGCGGTTGAGCAGCAGCCTCGCGCGGCCATGTTCCGCGACCGGGAGCGACTGGTTCATCAGCGCACCGGAGACGTGAACGCCTTGCGGGCGCTGCTGTATGAGCATGGCTACGTGTTTCCCTCTGGAATAGGCTAACTCAATCAAATGAAAGCGCTTTGGGAGGATGAAGCTTCGGATCTGCCCGCTTTGATCCGGAAGGACTGCCAGGACCTGCTGGCGCAGATTGCAAAGAAAGCCGCGCGTATTGACGAGCGCACGGCGAAACTCAAGACGCTGGTCTCCCAGTCGGACAGGACGCGCCGGCTCCAGACCATACCAGGTATTGGAACGCTGACGGCCGTCGCGGTGGAAGCGTTCGGACCTGACATGGCACAGTACAGTACATGGCACAGTTCAAAACAGGGCGCGACTTTGCGACTTGGCCGGGGCTTGTGCTCAGGCAGCATTCCTCTGGAGGCATGCTCATGTCGAACCGCTGGCAACGGTGCCAGGGAGGTGTGAGAAGACGGTGACTTGAATGGGCAAAACGATCGAACAGATCCGGGCCGAAAAAACAGAAGGTTGCTACGAGCATAAAGCTCGTTCTTCAGATTTGGACCTGATCCGCTGATCTCCATACCAGGGACACATATTTGCGGCTTTATGCCCGTTTGGCTATCTAATGAAGAAAGTGCCAAAGAGGACTGCCACGATGACCACCGTAAAACTTGCCACTGGCAGTATTTTCGTGGGTTTTGTTGTGCTGGGCCTGAAATGTCTTGCCTACTGGATGACGGGATCCGTAGCGTTGTTATCCGACGCGCTTGAAAGCACGGTCAATGTCGCAACAGCGTTTGCCGCTCTCATCGCGATTTACATCGCGGCCATGCCTGCCGATGACAATCATCCTTACGGTCATCATAAAGCGGAATTTTTCAGTGCGGTGCTTGAAGGTGTGATGATCATCATTGCCGCGCTTCTGATCTTGCGCGAGGCCTATCGCGGCTTCGTGGAGCCTGCTGTGCTTGACGCGCCCATCGCGGGCCTTCTTGTGAATCTCGGGGCTACTGTAATTAACGCCGTCTGGGCTTGGATTCTGATCTCCCGAGGCAGAAAAGAGAGATCCCCCGCGTTGGTCGCCGATGGAAAACACCTGTTAACAGATGTCCTGACCTCTGTCGGTGTGGCTGTCGGGGTTAGTCTTGCGTTTGTTACGGGTTGGTGGGTTCTCGATCCCGCGCTGGCCGTCCTCGTCGCTCTGCATATTCTTTGGTCCGGCTTCATGATCATGAAGGAATCCCTGAGCGGACTGATGGATGAGGCTGTATCGGATGAAATGTTGAGCAGTATCTGTAAGATCATTGCCGCGGAAGCGGGCGGCGCGACGGAAGCGCACGATCTTCGGACACGCCATGCAGGAGCAGCGATCTTTATTGATTTTCATCTGGTCGTGCCTGGAGAGACGACAGTGTTCAGCGCGCATGAAATCTGCGATCGTATCGAGAAGGCATTGATAACCGAGATAGCAGAGGCCCGGATAACGATCCATGTTGAGCCGGAACATAAATCGAAACAGGCAGGTGTTATAGTTCTGGGCTGACAATCAGGCGATTCAAGACGCTGGAATGCGCGAGTGTTCAGCGACCATTCTTCGACACTACCGGTACAAGCGAAGTGGTCCGCGCCTTGAGAATTTCCGACGCTTGGCTGAAATAACCTGTTTTGTCGGCTGATCTCTGTCTGCGACCCACGCTCGAAACATAGGGGGATGCAGTCCAGGCTTTGAAAAGCACAGAACCGACTGACAGGGCGAGCATCAACGGGAGGCCACCTCAAAGGGCCGGCGCAGAGACAAAAGCGGAACCTTCGTGCAAGGGCACCGCAAAAACCGACCGGATCAAAACGAAAAATGCGTGCCGAGGGCGCGGGAGAAACCGACCGGGCTGACAGAAATCTACCGCTACATGCGCCGCAACAAGACACCGATCTACGTGATCATGCGGGCCCCTTCAACCTGATGGGCCTTGATCAATGGGTTGGAGCACTGGAATTCGTCAATTATTTTGATGTAAACGGTGACGAACATTTGCGCGTATTCAAATCCACGCAACGGGGTACGGCAACATTCCAATCATTGGAGGGTTTTGGTCCGCCCACCAACTTGATCACCTCGATCTATGGCGGATATTCTATTCCCTGATCCACCTCCTGGAATTTCTGAATGTGGATTATGAGATCGGCATCGACGGAGTTCAAAGCGCTGGAACCACTACAATTCCTGGACCTAGCTTATCCTGAAACAGGCTGAGGACAAGGTCGACCTGATCACGGAGGCGCGGAGGTCGGGGATCTGGAGCATGGATGATGAGGGCGGCATTGCTTTCGTGCGAGCGCGCCATATTGCCAATGCGCTGGGGGATGGGCCTGAAGCGTTCTGCCTGCGGGTCCACGATGAAGGAAAATATTGTTGTTACGGTGTGGATCTGGGCTGCGTTCCGGGCATGGGGATCTGGGCCTGATCAAGCCGCGAGGTCAAGGCTGATCGCGACCATGGGCTGAGCCGGGGTTTCCCGGCCATCGACCTGTCGCATCTGGATCTGGCCCGATGCCATCAGCGCCCAAAGGAGCATCGGCACGGTTTGGGCGCAGGGCAGCACGGTCCGGGGTCCGCGCGGACGTCCCGGCCCGGGCCTGCTGGCGCATGTGCCGGCCGGCAAATATTGCGACCACCCTCCGCTCTATCGCCAGTCCCAGATCCATGCCCGCGACAAGGTCGATCCGCATCGCTCGACGCTGACGGATTGGGTGGGACGATCAACGACGCTGCTGGAGCCGCTGGCGGCCCATATCGGCAAGCGGGTTCGAGCCGGTCCTGCGCTTTGCCGATGATACGCCCGTCAAGATGCAGGCCAGGGACAAGGCGCAAACAGCGCGCCTTTGGAGCCATGTGCGCGATGAACGCCCTTGGTGCGGGCAAGCGCCGCCCTGCGTGTGCTATCAGTTCAGCATCGACAGGAAGGGCGAGCACCCCGCATCCCCTCTCAAGGGATGCAAGGGCGTAATCCACGCCGATGGCTTCACCGGGTTCAACGGCTTGTTCGAGACAGATCGCGCCAGCGAGCAAGCCTCCATGGTCCATGTGCGCCGCAAACCTGCTGAAGAACGCATTGCCCTGCGGTAGAAAAGGGCGAAACCGGTCTTCAACGATCCGGAGACATGGCTCTCGCTGCAATTGCCCAAAATTTCTGGAAAATCGAAGTTGGCAGCAGCCATCCGCCATGCGCCCGGCCGCATGCCAAATCCGCGAGCATACTTCGAAAACGGCTTTCTTGAACTGGACAACAATATCTGCGAGCGCTCAATCAGGCCGGTGACTCTGGGGCCAAGAATTATCCGTTCCTGGGATCAAAGGGCGGCAGTGATGCCGCTGCCTGTTCACTTATTGAGACCTGCCGCATGAATAATGTCGATCCGGAAGCATGGCTGCGTTGGGTTCTGACCCGTGTCGCAGATCACAAGATGAACCGCCTCAATGACCTCATGCTGGCGCTCCCTGTAGAGGGCCCACTCGATCATTTTGCGAGCGGTTCGTGTCGGGTTCTGTTTGATCCGGGCGGGTGCGTCAAGGCCGTCTGCGATGAAGTCACGCAGAGCCAAAACTCAGCCTATTTGGGGACCCTCCTGAATGAAGACGCTGCCTAGTCCACCCGATGGCGGGGCGGCGCGTGGTGGGAATGGTGAAGGGGGTTGTCGGGCTGGCCGATGGCATGAACGAGGCAGGGTAGTGGGCTACAATCTACATTGCGCCGGACCGGTCGCCGATCGTGACGCGCATTTCCTTTGCGATGAACCATCAGATTGGTGCGGAATGGCCACGCCATGGCCGGTTTTCCAACACAAAGGGAGCGTGGACCATCTGGAGGCGCTGCTGCAAGACTCGGGTATGATTGCCATGATGCGGGAGACGGAGTTTCCCACCACGCCCTTGGCAAGCACGAAAAATGCACGCGGTTTTGGCACGGTGTATACCGCGTCCTGTTGGCCGCATGGGCTCCGGTCGCTTGAATGGCTGGCAGCCGAGAGCAGTAGCGTCTTGACGCTGTCGACCCGCGCGAGAGGCTCATCACCATTCACGCTCACCGGGTCGCGGAGCTTGGATGCCCGGTCCTGCTTGCCGTTGTCTGGCACGAAATAACCGGGAGGGGCCGGCTATCCGGGCGCGCCGCTGGTTGGTTGATCTGGCGCTGTGCCTGCGCCGTGCCGCGCGAGGAAACGTGCCAGTTCGGAGGCGGTCGGGATGCAGCCGGTAAAGACCTCAATATAGGTGCGGACGCGTGACATACGGAGAGTGCGATCTTCGCTGACATTCATCGACAGATATCCGATCTGCGTATAGATCACGGTCAGGGTTCTTACTTCTGCCTCCTCAGGAGCAAACCCATAGCGCGAAAACATTGTCCGAACTGCCTTCATGCGCCGGCCATCGGCAACCGCGAGCCGGGCCCCGAGAGCCTGATCAACGCGCGCCCAGTTACGGATCGCCAAATCCAGCCGACCGTCAAACAGTTCATCATCCAGCCAGCAGTCGAACAGGTTCAGCATCGCCTCGCAGATGGTCTCGGCATAGGCCTCGCAACGGGTGATCAGATTGCCGGTGTTCTTGTCCTCCCAGTGCCGGATCATCGCCTCAAGCAATGCCTCGCGATCCTTGAAGTGCCAGTAAAAACCACTGCGCGCCGTGTCCAGACGTTTCGCCAAAGGCATGATCTTGATCGCCTCAACGCCGCCCTCGGTCAGGGCATCGTAGGCGGCGTTCAGCCATGCCTCCCGGCTGCTGGCGGGCGAGGGCGAGATTTTGTTCATACCCTCCATATTCCCCAACTTGACATAGGTGTCAATTATGTGAACACTTGTGTCAGGCCTTGGCCGCGTCTTGCCTCAGCACATCAAAGGGACATTCATGACCAAGGATTCGCTATTGCAGCCCTACCAGCTGAAGCATCTGACGCTGAAAAACCGCATCATGACGACCAGCCACGAGCCTGCCTATCCCGAAGACGGGATGCCAAAGGAGCGTTATGCCGCCTATCACGCCGAGCGCGCGAAGGCGGGGGTAGCGCTGGCCATGACGGCGGGATCGGCTTCGGTCAGCCGCGACAGCCCGCCGGTTTTCAATAACGTGCTGGCCTACAAGGATGAGGTAGTGCCATGGATCAAGGCGCTGACCGATGGCTGCCACGACCATGGCTGCGCGGTGATGATCCAGCTCACGCATCTGGGCAGGCGCACGAACTGGAGCAAGGGGGATTGGCTCCCCTCCGTCTCATCCACCAAACATCGCGAACCTGCCCATCGCGCCTTTCCCAAGCTGCTCGAGGATTGGGATATCGAGCGGATCCTGATTGATTTTGCCGACGCGGCCGAGCGGATGAAGGCGGGGGGCATGGATGGCATTGAAATCCAGTGCTACGGCCATCTGCTGGACCAGCTCTGGTCGCCGCTGACGAATGATCTGACTGGTCCCTATGGTGCCGATACGCTGGAGAATCGCCTGCGATTCCCCATGGACGTGCTGGAGGCCGTGCGAAAACGCGTGGGCGACGATTTCATTGTCGGCATCCGCTACACCGCCGACGAGGTTCAGTCCGGCGGCATAGACGCGGTGGAAGGGGTCGAGATTTCAAAACGGCTTGCCGCCTCCGGGCTGGTGGATTTTCTGAACGTGATCCGCGGCCGCATCCATACCGACCCTGCGATGACCGACGTTATCCCGGTGCAGGGAATGACCAGCGCGCCGCACCTCGATTTCGCAGGCGCGGTGCGCCGCGCGACGGGTATGCCCACCTTTCACGCGGCGCGCATCCCTGATGTGGCCACCGCGCGCCATGCGGTTGCGGACGGTCTTCTGGATATGGTGGGTATGACCCGCGCCCACATGGCCGACCCGCACATCGTGCGCAAGATCATTGAGGGGCGCGAGGATGATATCCGTCCCTGCGTTGGTGCAACCTTCTGCCTTGACCGGATTTATCAGGCCGGAGATGCCTTGTGCATTCACAACGCCGCCACGGGGCGCGAACTGACAATGCCGCATGTCATCCCCAAGGCGGAAACGCGTAAAAAAGTGGTGATCGTGGGGGCGGGCCCCGCTGGCCTTGAGGCTGCCCGCGTCGCCGCCGAACGTGGCCATGACGTGACCGTGTTCGAGGCCGCTGCCGATCCCGGAGGTCAGATCCGCTTGACCGCCCGCAGCAAACGCCGCCGCGAGATGATCGGGATCATCGACTGGCGCATGGCGCAATGCGCGGCGCGCGATGTGACTTTTCACTTCAATACTTTCGCCGAAGCCGCGAATATCACCGCATTAGACCCTGACGTCGTCATCATCGCGACCGGCGGGCTTCCCAATACCGAGCTTTTTGAAAAGGGTCACCCCGAGCCGCATGTCGTCTCGGCGTGGGACATCATTTCAGGCGATGTAAAGCCAGCGGAGAATATCCTGATTTATGACGAGGCGGGCGACCATCCGGCCCTGCAAGCCGCCGAAGTGGCAGTGGAGGCGGGCGCCACTGTCGAGATCATGACACCTGACCGCAGTTTTTCGCCGGAAATCGTGGCTATGAACCTGGTCCCTTACATGCGCATCCTGCAGGGCAGGGACGTGACCTTTACCGTCACCCGCCGCCTTCTGGGCGTAGCGCGGAACGGGAACAAGCTGACCGCGACCATCGGCACGGATTATAGCGACCTGAAACAGGATACCGAATACGATCAGGTGGTCGTAAACTACGGCACCCTGCCTTTGGATGATCTTTATTTTGAGCTGCGGGACCAGTCCGGTAACGGCGGAGCTCTGGACCATGATGCGTTCATTGAAGGACGTCCGCAAACCTTGATGCGCAATCCCGGCGGGTCATTTCAACTCTTCCGGATCGGCGACGCTGTCTCGGCGCGCAACACCCACGCCGCGATCTACGACGCGCTCCGGTTGCTTAAGGATATCTAGAGCGTATCGGCCCTGATCGGATTCGGGATTCCCAAGGCTTTCTTTCTGTGATTCTCTTCTGCTGAGGCAGATATGGAGTCAAAAATGGGTAAACCGCATCCTTTCGAGTTGCGCGTCCGCGCAGTTGCACTTGTCGAACAAGACAACACGCATACCGAGGCGGCACGGCGGCTGTGCGTTTCAATCAAGTTCGTCAATGACATGGTGCGGCTCAAGCGCGAGACCGGGTCGCTTTCGCCAAAGGTGCAGGGCAATCCCGGGCGCGGCAAGCTGACAGGTGTCAAAGATTGGGTGGCGGGCCGGATCGCGGGGTGTTCGAGGAACTGCCGCGCAGTCGTGTGATCTGCTTTATCCACGAGTTGCGT
>JAUNVT010000138.1 GCA_030540655.1 Rhodobacterales bacterium | reverse complement strand
CCAGATCGATTCATCCTGAATCCGATCCACCAGATGCCGGGACTGAACAGCTAGGTTATGGCATGTATAAGGTATTGGCGGTAAGGCAATTGCCAACGATTAAAGGAGTGATGTGTGACATGCTGACTAGACGCCATTTCGTGATGACGACGGCTGCGCTGTTCTCGGCACCTGTTGTGAAACCGGCTTTCGCGGAGACTGGGCCGACCAAGGCTCAGGAAGCAGCCTGGGATGCACAGGTAACGCCGCCGAACTACGATCCGGCAACCTCCAATCCATGGGGTCTGCACCCGCGTTTCCTTCCGACGCGGGTGATCGCGAATGACGGGCTTGTGCCGGGAGATATCCATGTCGATGCAGTTGCGCGCTACCTCTATCACATCGAAGAGGGCGGAACCGCCATGCGTTATGGCGTGGCCATCGGACGGGGCAATCTTTATGAATCGGGTACCTATACGATCAGCCGCAAAGTCAAGTGGCCAAACTGGACCCCGACCCGGGATATGATCGAGCGTGAGCCTGAACAGTATAAGAAATACGAGGACGGGATGGACCCGGGTCCCACCAACCCGCTTGGTTCGCGCGCGCTATACCTCTACATAGGCAACCGGGATACCTACCTTCGCATTCACGGCTCACCCAGCCCCAAGTCGATTGGCGGCCGTGCGAGTTCGGGGTGTGTACGGATGGTGATGGCCCACATGAACGATCTCTACCCAACGGTAAAAATCGGATCGACTGCGTTTCTTTATCCTGCCGAGGACCGCATCACCGCGCGAAGTTGAGACAAGTCGCTGACCCGGTCAACCTTTGTGCAGGGGGGTGGCGTCAATGCTCCATCGTGTTGCACGCCGGGGGCGAAGAAGATGACAGTGACGGGCGATGGCCTGCGTAAGGGTCACGACGCCGATTGCGTGCAGATCGGACGCCCGTCAGCCGTTCGAAGCGGCAGCAAGGTGGTTTCCACAGGCCCGGCGTATTGATACCAGTAGCATCCGTCTTCCGGGCGCAGGCGCGCGGATCGGAGATCCTGGTTGGGGGCTGCGATTGAAGCCACGGAGTCGGGAAGCTCTGGATTCCGAGAGCCGTTCGCTTGCTGTTCTTCGAACAGCGTCATTGAACAAGCGCCCAGCAAAAGCGTCGCTGCCAGCAGCATTGCAGGGCGGGATCGCACTCTCATCATTTCTTCCTCTCACGGCCAAGGCCTCTCCGCGTCAACGTTGCATTCCACGGGCCGAGTCGCAATGCGGAAGAAAGCGTGCAATGAAGGCAGTCAGCCAGTGTTTTGGCTTCAGGGCAAGACAATGACTTCAATCGCTTCGGCAAGAAACGGGCCGCTGAGCAGACCCAGAACCACCAGCCCGACCGCCCCAAGCAACGCCACCGCGCCGCTTGCCCGGTCCAATATCGCTGGCCGGGCGTCCTGCGGGGGCGCAAAATACATTGGCCCGATCACGCGCGCGTAATAGAACAGGGACGCCACCGTGTTCAGCACCGCCGCCAGCGCGAGCCATGCGTAACCGCCATTGATCGTGGCGAGGAAGAGCCCGAGCTTGCCGGTGAACCCGATCAGCGGCGGGATTCCCACCAGCGAAAGAAATGCTACGATCAGCGCCGCCGCCATGCCGGGGCGACTGCGCGCGAGTCCTTTATAATCGGGCAGGGCCGTGCGCCCGCGCAGATGCGCGATGACGGCAAAGGCGGTGACATTCGCCATCACATAGGCGGCGAGGAACCACAGAAGTGCCGGTAGTGCGCGCGGAGCCAGATCGGCCACCGTCACGGCCATCAGCGCATAGCCCGATTGCGACACCGACGACCAGCCGATAAGGCGGCGCACATCCGTCTGCCAGAGCGCGGCCAGGTTGCCCAGGCTCATCGTCAGAACCGACAGCGCCGCGATCAGCGGGCGCAGCATGTCTGCACCCGGGAACAGATGCACGAGGCGGTAAAGCGCCAGCGCTGCGCCGATCTTTGGCACGACGGTCAGGAAAGCGGCCGCCGGCACCGGGGCGCCTTCGGCCACGTCGGGCATCCAGGCATGGCCGGGCACCGCCCCCAGCTTGAACGCAAGACCGCAGACGATCAGCGCAAGCCCGGTCAGCGCAAGGGGCGATGAGATGTCCGCGCCTTTCAGCACGGCGTAATCGCTGGTTCCCGCCATTCCCATCAACAGGATCACCCCGATCACCAGCAACGCATTGGCAAGCGCGCCGATCAGGAAGTATTTCATGCCCGCTTCGACTGACAGCGCCCAGTCGCGGTGCCAGGCCGCCAGTACATAGCCGGTGACCGAGGACAGCAGCACCGCCATGACGAGCTGCAACAGATCCGCCGCCGCCGCTATGCCGATGGCGCCGAGCGCGGAAAACAGCGTCATGGTATAGAACTCACCATGCCGCCGATCCTGCGCGAACCAGCGCGGCGCGAAGATCAGGCAAAGCGTCGTCGCGGCCACGATCATCAGCCGCGCCCAGAGCGTCACGCCGTCTAGCGCCCAGACGCCCGAGAAGGTCAGCCTCGGCTCATCTGCTTGCGCCAGCGCCCAGAGCGCCGCCACCGCCAGCGCCGCGAGGGCAGGGGCAAGGCACCACCCCAGACGCCGCTGCGGCAGCACCATCGCCAGCAACAGCGCCACGATCGCCCCCGTGATCAGGGCGATCTCGGGACCGACATCGGAGACGGGCACCTCAGACGCCCCCGAAGGCCAAGGCGGCACCCGCGCCAATCATGTCGAGCAGCCAGGCAGGCCAGACCCCGATAAGCACGACCAGCGCCAGAATCGCCGCGAGGATGCCAAGCTCCACGCGTGACAGGTCCGCGAACCCCGCCAGTGCGGGCGGCCTGTCGCCAAAGAAGATCCGTTGCAACATGCCGAGGAACAGCGCCGCTGTGACGATCAGGCCCAGCAGGCCGATCGCGGCGATCCATGGCCAGACCGCGAAGGCGCCGATGAAGATCTGTACCTCGGCCACGAATCCCGCCAGTCCCGGCAGGCCAAGCGAGGCAAAGCTCGCCAGCCCCATCGTCGCCATCATGCGCGGCGCATTGCCCGCCAACCCGCCGTAACGGCCAAGCTCATACTCCTGCGTCCGCGCCCAGAACGCTCCCGCGATCAGAAAGAGCGCGCCCGTGATAAGCCCGTGCGCCACCATCTCGACGACGGCACCCGTCAGCGCCAGATCACGCGCCGCCTCCTGTCCGGCCAAGGCCGAGCCCGCAACCGCGATCCCCAGCACCGCGTATCCCATGTGGTTCACGGAGGTATAGGCGATGCGCCGTTTCAGGTTCTCTTGGGCAAATGCGACGATGGACCCCCAGAGGATCGAAATGAGCGCGACAATACCAATGGCCAGTGCGTAGGTGGCGAAGGTCTCGCGCATCATCTGCAGCGGGATGCGGACAAGGCCGTATGTGCCCATCTTGAGCAGGACGCCCGCCAGGATGGCCGAGGCCGGACCCGGCGCATCCACATGCGCGGGCGGCAGCCAGGTGTGGACGGGAAAGAGCGGCGTCTTGATGGCGAAGCCGAGCACGAAGCCCAGCAGGATGAGCCCCGCGCGAACATCCATCCCCGCCACCGGCTGGATCGCGATCAGCGCGCGCATGTCAAAGGTCAGCGGGTCGGTGATCAGCACCAGGGCAATGATCGCCAGCAGGATCAACAGGGAGCCCGCCAGCGTGTAGAGAAAGAACTTGAGCGCCGACCGCTGCGCATCCCCGTGCCCCCAGCGGCCGATCAGGAAATACATGCCGACAAGGCCAAGATCGAAGAACACGTAGAAGATCAGCAGATCGAGCGTCAGGAAAAGGCCCAGCGCGGCGCCTTCAAGGAAGAGGAACCAGGCGTAATACTGGCGTGCGTTCACCTCGCGTTCCATCGGCCAGGCGATGGCAGAGACGAAAAGGAGCCCGCTCATCAACGCCAGCGGCAGCGAGATGCCATCGACGCCCACCCGCCAGGCGACGCCGAGAGCGGGGATCCAAGGGAGTTCCTGCACCGACTGGAACCCGCCGCCGGGGGTGAAGCGCGTCCAGACGACGATCAGCGACAGGAGCGCCAGCGCTGATGAGGCAATGGCGATGCCGCGTGACGCGCCTGTCGGCAAGGGCAGGATGGCGAGAGCAGCGGCGGCAGTAAAGGGCAGCAGAATGGCGAATGTCAGCATGTCAAAGGCTTCCGATGATCAAGAGCAGGATGGCCAGCGCGGCGCCGATGGTAAAAATGGCATAATAATGATGCGACAGCCCGGTTTGCAGTCGCCGCGCGTCGGCTCCGCTGCGTCCCGTGATACGGGCCGTGCCTTCCGGCAGGCCATCTGCCAGCCGCTCTCCAAGACTCTCGCCCAATCGCGCCAG
This sequence comes from Rhodobacterales bacterium, assembly GCA_030540655.1. Lineage (GTDB taxonomy): Bacteria > Pseudomonadota > Alphaproteobacteria > Rhodobacterales > Rhodobacteraceae > Roseovarius. The sequence goes on along the minus strand of JAUNVT010000138.1, from coordinate 3,563 downwards.
CGCGCGCGTGGCGGCGGCAACCTGCCAGACAGCGGCGTCGAGCAGGCCGCGATCCGCCTGCATCAACCCGAAGGCACGCCGCCCGCCGCGGGCGACGTAATGTGCCCCTGCGGCCACGCCGCGCGGGATCGCGTCGAGCACGACATCATCCAGACGCGCGGCAAGAGTTGCGAAGCGCTCGAAAAGGCGCACGATGCCGCCGTCGATCAGCGCGGGCAGGCCCAGCCAATCGGCGGCTTGCAGCTTGGCTGTATTTTCGCGCCGCGCAAGCGTCAGCCCGGCGAGCAGCCCAAAGGCGACCAGCGCGAGCGAGACGACCGTTTCAAGCGATAGAGCTTCAGGCAGGCGTATCGGCAAGGCATCCTGAACAGGCGACACCCACAGGATTCCCAAGCCGACGCAGGCCAGCGCCATCGCGCCCAGCGCCAAAATTTCACACCAATGCGGTTCCGCCTCGGGCGTCGCACCCCCCGGCCCATAGGCCAGCCACCAGAATCGCGCGGCATATGCGGCGGAAAGCAGTCCCGCCAGCATCACCGCCGTACCCAGCCACAGGCTCTCGTGCATTGCGGCGGTGACGATCTGCTCCTTGCTCCAGGCCGCGCCAAGGGGCGGAACGGCCGCGAGAGCGAGCGCCGAGAGCGCAGTCAGTCCTGCCACCCATGGCAACGCACGCAAATATCCCATGTGGTGCAGGCGGTAACTGCCCGCCGCATTTCCTGCGATACCGGCCGACAGGAACAACGGCGCCTTGAATGCGGCATGCGCCACCAGATGCGCCACGGCAACGCCCGGATAGCCCGCACCGACGGCGACGAACATCAGGCCCATCTGCGCCGAGGTTGAGGCGGCCAGCAACTTTTTCGCATGACCCTGCATCACCGCCACCGCACCGCCCGCCAGCGCCGTGACAAGGCCAAGTGCCAGAACTGATCCGCTCCACCCCGGAGCCAGAGTGAACCAGGGCTGCAGCCGCGCCAGCAGATAGGCCCCCGCTGCAACCATCGTCGCCGCATGCAGCAGCGCCGAGACGGAGGACGGGCCATCCATCGCGCGAAAGAGCCACGGCGCAAATGGCCCTTGGCCCGCTTTGGCTCCGGCGGCGGCCAGCACGCCGAAGGCGGCGACCGCCAGCGGCAGCCCTTCCAACCGCCCGAGCGCAGCATAATCGAGCCCGCCTGCGCCGGTCCATGTCGACATCAGCGCAAGGAACAGGCCGAGATCGCCGATCCGTGTCGTCACGAAAGCATAGCGCCCCGAGGCAGGGGTGGCGGCATCGCGCCAGTGATGGCCGATCAGCGCCCAGGAGCAGAAGCCCATGACCTCCCAGCCGATCAGCAGCGACAGCAGGTCATCCGCTGCAACGGCCAGCTGCATCGCGCCGCAGAACACAAGCATCAGGCCCAAAAGCCGCGCCAGCCCGCGTGCCTCCTCATGCGCGGCAGCAAAGATCAGGACTGGCATCGCCACCGCCGGAACGGTGATTGCCACCACGGCAGAAAGCGGCGTCAGCGCAAGGCGCAGGTCCAGCCCGGGCGCCCATACAAAGCCGCCCACCCAGTTTTGCACAGCAGCCAGCGCAGCCAGCAGCAGAGTAACCGCCGCGGCCGATACGGCCCAGAAACCAAGCCGCAGGCGCGGCCCGTCGCCCGATGCCCAGAGCAGCAGTCCGATCACTGCCGGAAAGAGGGGAAGCGCGAACAGCATCAGTGCCTCATCGTCTTCAGGCTTTCGGTCATGTCCGCCTGTCGTTTGCGATAGACTGCGACGACAAGGGCGAAACCCACCGCCATCTCGACCGCCATCACCGCCATGACGATGACCGCCAGAAGCTGCCCCTCGGGCATACCGCCAAGCGAGAACGACCAGAAGCCCATCACGGCCAGGAGTGCGCCGTTCAGCATCAGCTCCAGCCCCATCATCAGCATGACGAAACTCTGCTGCGAGAGCGCGCCGTAAAGCCCGATGCCGATCAGCGCGGCGGCGACGATCAGGACGGAAACAAGCGTCATCTCAATGCCCTCCATGATGATGGTGATGACTGCCGGCTTCGTCGGGCTTGCGCCCCGCAGGCTCGCCGCCAAGCGTCAATCCGGGGGGTAACGACCCATGGTCGGACGCGCCATAACGGCCTGAACGCGCCGAAAGCACGACTGCCCCGATCATCGTCGCGAGCAGCGTGACACCCGCTGTTTCGAAGATCAACATCGACGGTCCCAGCAGTTCATGACCCAGATCGCGCACCACGTCCTTTCCCTCCGGCACCGGATGTGACGGTAGGTCCGACAGCAGCACCGCCGCCGACAGACCGGCAAAAACCACGATTCCCGCGGCAACGGCAAAGCGGTGCTGATGCACCATCGACATAGGGTTCAGCCCGGCTGGGTTCATCATGAACATCACCATGAAAAGCGCCATCACCATCATTTCGACCGCCATCATGAAAATCGTGGCGATGCCAATGTAAGACGCGGCCAGAAGCACGGCGATCAATCCCACGGCGATGAAGGAGACCATCAGCTGAAACGACGCCCGCACCATCGAATCCACCTGGAACACCCGCCAGCCTGACCAGATCGCCAGCGCCGAGAGGGCGAGGAACAGCGCATCGGTCATGGCAGCACCACGACACCCACAAGGGCCAGATTGGCGAATGACAGCGGCAGCAGCACGACCCAGAGAAATGTCAGCATCCGGGCCGGCGGCATGCGCGCAAAAAAACGGCCCGCCGCCACCGTGATGGCCATCACGCCAAGCGTCTTGAGGAGAAGCCAGGCGGGCCCCGGCAGGACCGGGCCGAGATAACCGCCCAGAAACACCGTCGCCGCCATGGCGGAAAACGCCACCAGCATCGCCGCCCGGGCGAAGTGCCAGAGCGCCAGCGCCGGGCCGCTTGCCTCGGCGCGCGTGCCGCCTGCCAGTTCCAGCCCATCCGCATAATCAAACGGCCCGCGCAGGGTGATCGCCAGACCGAGGCACATGAAAAGCGGCAGGCCGAGTGGTTGGCGCAGCACGTTCCAGAGGCTCCGCTGCGCTTCGACCACCTCTACCACCGAAAGCGACTGCGCCGGCAGCGCCGCACCGATCAGCACGAACATCGACAAGAGCATCGCCGGCAGCGCGATCGCGACATAGCGATAGGCTCCGATCAACGGCAGCGGCGCGTTGGGCGACCAACCGTGCAGGAAGACGACCACCACCGTCAGCGCCTCGCAAGCGCCCCAAAGGACGAGGCCGGTAGAAATGTCACTGGCCACTCTCCCCGGTGCCAGCGGCACCACCGACAGCCCCACCAGCGCCAGCGCCAGATACCAGCCCGGTGCCAGCACACGGTTCAGCCGGTCGGGCGCCTCGGTCGGGGTGTTCGGGCGCAGCATCAGGGCTGCGCCATTGCGGACCGGTCCCGTGAGTAGAGTGCCGCGCCCGGTGCCGACGCGATCGAAAACCGCTGCGACCCAGACCAGTGGCGGCAGCGCCAGTATCAGCGTGAGCGTCGCTTCGATCATGCGGCCCTACCTTTGTCTTGCGTTTCGACGTGTGCCTTTGCGGATTGGTCGTTTGAT
>JAUNVT010000137.1 GCA_030540655.1 Rhodobacterales bacterium | reverse complement strand
TGCCGCGGTCATGGCGGCAGCGCTCGCGGAAACGCTTCCGGTTCCTCTTCGAAAACCGCCTCAATCGGAGCGCGGATCGTCTCTCGCAGACGATCTTCGATCGGATCATGGCCCGCTTCATTGGACAGTAGCGAAAGCGCGGCGGTATCGGTATCGTTCTTCATCGCGTGATCTCCCTGGCGGTTGCTGCCGCCGGCTGGCTGGGTTTGAGTTCACCCGGAGATTACGCCACCTTCAGATTTCTGCCACCTTCGCGACACCACCGACCGCGTTGTGGCCGACGACTTCAGCCGGGAACGTCTTGTTGGCCGCGCAGCCCGCCCGACAAATACAGTTGCTAGCCCCCTCTCGAAACATTGCTTTGCAATGCCCTGTCGGGAAGGGGATCGCTCTATGGCAGCTCTGACGGCGTGCGTTGCCGTGGTTGCACTGCCAAGACGTTCCGAAATGCATCCTTCCATTCCTGAGGAAGGAGCGCGCTTTTAAACTGTGAAATCAAGCTGCCAAGATACCGATTCCTGCCACCACGTTTATGCAAAGTGACGCTATCTTGGTCATCTCAGTGTCTGTCTCCTCTCCACCCTCCGCGCTAACAACGATTTGTAGATGTCTGAGAGAGAATGGATTTCTCTTGAGTTTCTCAGGTGACAGGTGGTGTTTATGTTTCTCCGACACGCCTTCTAACAAGCCTTTGGAAAAGGCGCCGCCGGTAAGGGCGGCGCGCTTAAAAAGGTCTTGACTTTACTAAAATGCGGTCAGTAAATATACCGGATCTGATCGCTCCAGTATTTCTCGACCCGGCGCAGAGACACGGCGATCTGATCAATACCGTCGGCTCCCAGAACACCGTGCGCCTGAAGGCCTTCAGCATGACGGATGAACAGATCCGTCACCACATTGCGGATTTCACGGCCGCGTGCCGTCAGGCGCACACGCACCGATCTGCGGTCAATGCCGCAGCGTTCGTGATGCATATACTCCATTTCGACCAGTTTCTTCAGATTGTAGCTGACATTGCTGCCCTGATAATAGCCGCGTGATTTAAGCTCGCCGGCCGTTACCTCATTATCGCCAATGTTGAAAAGCAGCAGTGCCTGAACAGCGTTGATGTCCAGAATGCCCACACGTTCGAATTCATCCTTAATTACATCCAGCAGCAATCGATGAAGCCGCTCGACCAGCGCCAGCGCGTCCAGATAGCCAGCCATGAAGCTCTGATCGGCGTCGGGGGGCGACACTTGGTTGTGTATACTCATTTCCATCTCCAAACTGAATCCTGTTGAAGATGAAATTGACGCAAATTGCCAAAGAATCGGTTAAATCCCGCAGATAAAATATATGTGTAACTAAAATTCTACCTATCCGTCCGACACGTTAACCCTTTTGCAGCGTAATTTTCACAATCGTCCTCGCTGACGTCCGGACCCGCCCACGGCCTAACTTGTAAAATTCCACGGGCCTGGTGCGGCTGCAATGTCGGCGATCATTTTGCGATAACGGTCGGGAGGGGCAATCTGGCCACTGACCCATTGGTAGAGGTCTTGATCGTTTTCCTCCAGCAAGTCATCGTAAAGGTCCAGATCAGGGTCGCTCAAACCGGCCAGCCGCGTAGTCGCGAAACGCGACATGAGAAGGTCCATTTCCCTTATGCCGCGCCGCATTGAGCGCATGGTCATTCGGCGCAGGCGGGTGTCACGCAATTCCATCATCGTCATCCTTCAGCAGCGCGCGCAGTTCCTGCTCGACACGGGCCAAACGCGCGGTATTCAGGGCCATTTGCACCCCGATCTCGTGAATTTCCTCCAGCAGTTGCGCACCGCCCCGGATATAGCTTGTGGAAATTCCCGGCTCGCCCGGACCCTCGCCTTCACCGGTCAACAGCCATTGAAGCGACACATTCAGCAGCCCCGCCAGCATCGACAGGCGCATCGCACGTGGATCGCGCATGTCGTTTTCCCAATCGTCCAGCGTCTTTTCCTTGACGCCCAGACGTTCGGCCAGATCGGCCTGCGTCATGCCGGTCAACTCGCGGGCGCCAGCCAGCCTGTCCCCGAACGTGGTGACGCCGGGATCAAACCATCCGGCGGTTGTGTCGGAGGTCATAATAGGGTCCTTTTTCTGAACGTGCTTGAACCAGACTGGCGCGCAACTTAGAACACCCTGATTCAGAATTCAAACCGGAGCCCTCCATGACCACGCTCTCGCACACATTGTCGCGCGTCAAACCCTCGCCCACAATGGCCGTCACCACCAAGGCGCGCGAATTGAAGGAGGCGGGACGCGATGTCATCGGGCTGGGTGCGGGCGAGCCAGATTTCGACACGCCCGAGAACATCCGCGAGGCTGGCAAGCGCGCTATCGATGAGGGCAAGACGCGCTATACCGCCGCAGATGGGATTTCCGAGCTGAAGCAGGCGATCTGCGCAAAATTCAAACGCGACAATAACCTCGATTACACAGCCTCGCAGGTCACGGTGGGGGCGGGCGGCAAACAGGTCCTTTATAATGCCTTCATGGCAACGCTGAATCCCGGCGACGAAGTGGTCATCCCCGCACCCTACTGGGTGAGCTATCCCGACATGGTGCTTCTGGCGGGGGGCGAGCCTGTGTTCGTGGTGGGAGGAATGGAGACCGGATACAAGATCACCGGCGCCCAGCTGGAGGCGGCGATCACCCCCAGAACGAAATGGTTCGTATTCAACTCGCCCTCGAACCCAACGGGCGCAGGATACACCTGGGACGAGCTGAAGGCGCTGACCGATGTGCTCTTGCGCCATCCGCATGTTCTGGTGATGACCGACGATATGTATGAGCATCTGGTATTCGATGATTACAAATTCTGCACGCCCGCCGAGGTGGAGCCCGGGCTTTACGACCGGACGTTGACCTGCAATGGCGTGAGCAAGGTCTATGCAATGACTGGCTGGCGCATCGGCTATGCGGCTGGCCCCGAACAGATCATCCGTGCGATGGGCAAGATCCAGAGCCAGAGCACGTCCAACCCCTGCTCGATCAGCCAATGGGCCGCGGTAGAGGCATTGAACGGACCGCAGGATTTCATCGCGGCGCATAACGAGATGTTCCAGCGCCGCCGTGATATCGTCGTGTCGATGCTGAATGAGGCCGAGGGCATCGAATGTCCGGTGCCCGATGGCGCCTTCTATGTCTATCCGTCGATCAAGGGCTGCATTGGCAAGGCGACGCCGGGCGGCACTGTCATCACCGACGATGAAGTATTCGCCACGGCTCTGCTGGAGGACACCGGCGTCGCCGTCGTCTTTGGCGCTGCCTTCGGCCTGTCGCCCTATTTCCGTGTCAGCTATGCCACATCGGATGAGTCGCTGAAGGAAGCGTGCAGGCGCATCCAGCAATTCTGCAAAAGCCTGAGCTGAGGCGGGGGGCTGGGCACTGCGCCCAGCCCTTTCTTACATCGGGATAAGCGCCCAGTAATCCAGATCAAGCAGAACGTCCGGCAGGTATTTGCCATCCGGGCCTTTCAGATCGCCCGCGCTGCCGCCCTTGGTCGCAACCAGCCGCAGACGCAGGGCGCCGACACCAGGTGCCGAGGTTTCGGCGCGATCCAGCACTTCGCTCCACGCGCGGACGGTATCACCTGCATGGCAAGGGTTGGCATGGGCGCCGCCGTTCAGCCCCGCGATGATCTGCGCATTCGCCAGCCCGTTGAAGCTGAGCGTGCGGGCCATGGAGATCACATGCCCGCCATAGATGAGCCGACTGCCGTCGCGCGCGGTGGTATCGAAATGCACCTTGGCCGTATTCTGCCACAGGCGGGTGGCCAGCATATGCTCCGCCTCCTCGATGGTGACGCCATCGACATGGTCGATCACCTCGCCTGTTTCGTAATCGCCCCAGCGATGCGGCTCACCCGCCAAAGTGAAATCGTAATTCGTGAAATCGAGCCCATCGGGTATGACCAGTTGATCCACGGTAAGCGCAGTGGCCAGATCGGGAACGACCGTTTCGGGGGCGGGCGCATCTGTGTTCCGCTTTCGTACCATGACCCAACGGACGTAATCCAGCACCACCTCGCCATGTTGGTTGAACCCTTTGGTGCGCACCCAGACAACGCCGGATTTTCCGTTTGAGTTCTGCTTGAGGCCGATCACGTCCGAAACTGACCGCAGCGTGTCGCCCGGCCAGACAGGGCGCAGCCAGCGCCCTTCGGCATAGCCCAGATTCGCCAGTGCATTCAGTGAAATATCCGGCACCGTCTTGCCGAAAACCACGTGGAACGCCGCCAGATCATCAATCGGGGCCGCGCCCAGCCCGCAGGAGCGTGCAAATTCATCCGAGGAATAAAGCGCATGACGGGCAGGGTAGAGCGCGTGGTAAAGCGCCCGCTCGCCCCCCGACACCGTGCGTGGAACTGCGTGTTCGATCACCTGACCGATCGAGTAGTCTTCAAAAAACCAGCCCGGATTTGTCTTGGTTTGCGTCTTGGTCATCTTTACTGCTCGCCTAGTTTGATGTCAGGAGAATATTCGCCCGGCACGTCCTTGATCACGGCCTGCCCGCACCGCGTCACGCCATTGGCGGCATCGAACGCCATGCTGGGGCTTCCGTGGAGGTCCCACCCCTTGTTCAGCGCCTCCGTTACCTTGTGGCAGAAGGCCGCCGTATCGTCGGCGCTCAGAAAGCGATAGAGTTTCATGTCATCCTCATTGAAAAGACGGGCCTAGCCGAAAACGGGATAGCCCAGCGTGGTATGCACCCACGCGATCACAGCATAGACCACAAGGGTGCCCACCACCGCCATTACCTCCTTGCGGCGCGGGGCAGGGGGCGGCGGGGTCCAGTTCGGCTCGGTACGGTTGATCACGATCATTTCGACCACGGCCCAGGCCAGCAAACCGCCGAACAGGATGAAGGACGCGGTGTCGCCGTTCACCAGCAGATGCGCCAGCGCCCAGACCTTGACCGCGCCCAGCATCGGGTGGCGCATCCGGCGCGCCAATGCGGTCTTCATGCCAGAGGCCGCGAACATGTAGACCGACAGCAGCATCAGCAGGTTGTTGATCCCCACGGTTGCCGGGTGGCGGCCCCAGAAATAGGCGCTGTCCGACATCCGGTAGCCGATGACCATCAGAATGATCGAGATCAGCAGAACCAGCGCGATCAGCCCCTTGCCCCCGGTGCCCATGCGGGCCCGCATATCCGGCGCAATACGTTTGAAGAAATGCCCGGCAGCCCATAATGCGACGCCGAGGATCAGAATGGCGATACCCATCATGCCTTCTCCAGTTCGGCCAGCACCTGCGCCTTGGCCAGAATACGGCGCGCGGCGACCACATGCAGATTTTCCACAATTGTGCCATCCACGACAGCCACACCTTCGCCCGATGCCTGGCTGGCCTCGTGCGCCGCGATCTGGCGGCGGGCCAGATCGATTTCCGACGAGGTGGGCGCGAAGGCGCGGTTGGCGCCCTCGATCTGCGCGGGGTGGATCAGCGTCTTGCCGTCAAAGCCAAGATCGCGGCCCTGTTCGCATTCGACCCGCAGACCGTCACCATCGCGGAACCGGTTATAAACCCCGTCAATGGCCACGATCCGGGCCGCGCGGGCGGCCATGACAATGGATTGGAGCGCCATCATCAGGGGCAGGCGGTCCGTGCGCATCCGGCTGCCCAGATCCTTGGTCAGATCATTCGTTCCGGTGACAAGCCCCGCGACGCGGCCATGGGCTGCGATGTCGCGCGCGTTGAAGACGCTGACCGGCGTTTCCATCATCACCCATATCGGCATCGTGGGCTCCAGCAGATCAGCAAGATTGTCCACGTCCGACCTTGTATTCACCTTCGGCAGCAGAATGGCATCGGCACCGGCATTTTTCAGGGCGCGCACATCCTCAAGGCCCCATTCGGTCATCAGCGCGTTGATGCGCACAAGCTTGGCCCGGTTGCCGTATCCGCCATCCTGCAGCGCCCTGGCCAGCGTCGCGCGCGCGTCCGCCTTGGCATCGGGCGCAACTGCATCCTCCAGATCAAAGATGATGGCATCGCAGGGCAGATCGCGCGCCTTTTCCAACGCCCGTTCCTTGGATGCGGGGATATAAAGGACCGACCTGTAGGGGCGGGTAGCGGAATCCATGGATCACTCCTGCACGAACTTGCAATATTATTACAGATGGATGCCATTTACAGGCGCAATTGTTCAAGGTCTAATTCGCTGCGCCGCAGAACAGGACGCTGCACCTGCTGTGGCGCACGCCGCAGAACCCTTGCACGCGAGGGCAAATCAGACTACGAAATCGGCGGTAATCCCTTGCCAACCGGAGGTAATAACCCATGGCCAGACCCAAGATCGCGCTGATCGGCGCAGGACAGATCGGCGGCACGCTCGCTCATCTTGCCGCCATCAAGGAACTGGGGGATATCACCCTGTTCGACATCTCCGAAGGCACGCCCGAAGGCAAGGCGCTGGACCTTGCGGAATCCGGCCCCTCTGCCGGGTTTGACGCCACGCTCAAGGGCACGCAATCCTACGCCGATATTGCAGGCGCTGACGTGTGCATCGTCACCGCAGGCGTTCCGCGCAAGCCGGGGATGAGCCGCGACGATCTGCTGGGCATAAACCTGAAGGTTATGAAATCGGTCGGCGAAGGTATCGCGAAACATGCTCCTGATGCATTTGTCATCTGCATCACGAACCCGCTGGATGCAATGGTCTGGGCCTTGCGCGAATTTTCGGGACTTCCCCATGAGAAGATTTGCGGAATGGCCGGCGTTCTGGATTCGGCGCGCTTCCGCCATTTCCTGAGCTTGGAATTCGGCGTCTCGATGCGGGACGTGACGGCGTTTGTTCTGGGCGGTCACGGCGATACGATGGTGCCCCTGATCCGCTATTCGACCGTTGCCGGGATCCCACTGCCCGACCTGATCGATATGGGCTGGACCACGCAGGACAAGCTGGACGAGATTGTGCAGCGCACCCGTGATGGCGGCGCGGAAATTGTTGGCCTGCTCAAGACAGGCAGCGCATTTTACGCACCCGCAACCTCGGCCATTGAAATGGCGGAAGCGTATCTGAAAGATCAAAAGCGCGTTCTGCCCTGCGCCGCTCACGTTGATGGCGCCTACGGTCTGGACGGGTTTTACGTCGGTGTTCCAACCGTGATCGGCGCAGGCGGTATTGAAAAGGTCATAGAGATCAGGATGAACAAAGACGAACAGGCGATGTTCGACAAATCGGTGAGCGCAGTCAAAGGCCTGGTCGAAGCGTGCAAGGGCATCGACGGGACGTTGGCCTGAATTTCAGGTTTCACAAAAGGACCTTTGTCAACGCACACGGCGCTGTAAAGGAAGGCGCCCAGTAACCTGCCGCTGATACAGCGGCAGGTTACTTACAGGTTCCAAAGCTTTCGCTTGATCAAGATCAGAATATTCCGCTTGCTCAGCCCCCGGATCATGACGGTTCTGAGTTGTTTCGGATACATCGTGTTTCATATAAAGATATTTAAATCATCATGTTCGTCGTCGAGCAGGTGGCAGGACCTGATCCTAAATTTTAAAGGGGCTCAGATTTTTCCAAGGCAGCGGCATGCAGGGCTTGAGCGATCAAGGTGCTGAGGGACGGAAGACTGAACAGCGCTCCGAGGTGCAAAGAAAACAGCTTGGCGAAGATTCGTAATATGTTCGGAATGTTATATATAAAATCCGTGTCGTGGTGCAGACTCTGGACGGGATATGGGTTCAACCAATCGATCCGAAGTCGGGATAGGGCACTCTGTAGTCTGGAAGTTCTCTGAGACCATGCTCTCGCATCCCGGCATTCCCACTTGATGCAGGCTTTCGTGTGGGCGGCTCCTTTGTCGCCGCTCTCGAGCAGTACGGCGCTGATCAGGCGCCCGAAGGCGACCTCGTTCGGTAACACCCGAACCTTGACGGTGCGCCGCTTCAGGTCCTGCTGGAC
>JAUNVT010000136.1:6305-8101 GCA_030540655.1 Rhodobacterales bacterium | reverse complement strand
CTGCCTGGATAACAAGAATTCCCGCACTTCCTGCCCACCAAATCCGTGCCATATAAAAGCAAGAACAACCCGATAAGAGTTGTTCAGGGCGAACTTAGTAGCAGCCCGACCCCCGGAGGCCTTTCGCCCTACGAGTACATCTGCAAAATCCGGACGTCAGAGCCAGATCGATTCATCCTGAACCCGATCCACCAAATGCCGGGACTGAACACCTATGGCTGAACGTTTGAAAACTCGGCTGCAACTCCAGAAAATATTTTGGAGATCACGCACCGGACGTATTTCACTGATATATAACTGCAGACGTGTCGGACCCATATGGCATTGTCGGTTATCATTTATGCGTGGCTTTGTTGTAAAATCCAGCAAACACCGACTGGGATGCGATATCTCCAATTCAAATCCCACTTCCGCGAGTTATTCCTTATCGAAACTTATAGCGATTGGGTCGCTTGCCGGAAAAGAGCCTTCGAGGGCTTCGTCCAGCAGCGCCTCCAGGCGATCGCGTGGGGACATCTGCGTGGGAGTGGCATCTGGTGCGGGCGGGGCTGCCTTGGGCGTGCCGACGTAATCCACGGCGGTGCAGGACAGGACAGCACCCGACTCGTCGGCCGTGATGCGGGCGCGGCGGGTGCTGGAAAAAAAGGTCAGACGCATACGGCCGGCATCCACGCCTTCGCCGCGTTCAAAGCGGCTGGTGACAGTGCCTTCGCGCATGCGGCTTTGCAATTCGTGGGGCGGCAGTTTCAGAGCCTTTGCGACAATCTGGGCGTCGATCTGGATCATGTCGGGGCCGATTTCGATTTGTGGCATTGTTTCCTCCATCATGCATTGTCACGCTGCTGTCGCTTCAGCGCGCCATGCGCAATCCGCGACCGTCCAGCGATCTAGATCATTCAGAAACGCCTCCTGAGCGGCCAGAAGGCGAGGCTTCAGAAGGCAGCGCGGTTTCAGAACGCAGTTGCCACCATTCGCCTGACAACATTCCACAAGCGCGAAGCGTCGCTCCAGATGGCGCACGACCGCCCCGAGCCTGATCTGATCGGGATTACGTGCCAATGTTATTCCGCCACCCGCGCCGCGCCGCGTTTGGACAAAACCGCCGCGGGCGAGATCCTGAACAACCTTGGTCAGATGATGCTGCGATACCCGGAATTGCGCAGCCAGTTCGCCCGTGCTGAAGCGCCTCTCGGGCGTGCACGCCAGATAGGACAGGATCCGCAATCCATAATCGGTGAAAGTCGCAAGACGCATCGGTTCTCCTTAAATCAATGTTGACAATAATTATTATAGGGGGTCATAATGGGTATTGCAAACTCCAATTAAACGTCTCGCGCGCCGGCTGGATCCGGCGTAGTTTCGGAGCGTCCGATGCATATTGCCCCCAATTTGCTTCCTGTCTTGCCTGTAGGCCGTATTGCGGCACGGCTGCCGGGCGCGACGGGGGTATTTCAGCGGTACAACATCGATTTCTGTTGCCACGGCGATGTGCCGCTGAATGAGGCGGCAGAGCGGCTGGGGCTGGATGTGACGCAGATAAGCACAGAGCTTGCAGCATTGGATGAGACTGCCGCGCCCGCCGCGCCGCAGGAAACCGGCGCCCTCATAGACCATATTCAGACGCGTTATCACGCCGTGCACCGGCGGCAACTGCCGGACCTGGTGGCTTTGTCGCGCAAGGTCGAAAAGGTGCATGCGAGCCATCCCGACGTACCTGCCGGGCTGGCCGATCTGATGCAGCAGATGATCGGCGAAATGGAAGTCCACATGAAGAAGGAGGAGCTGCTGCTCTTCCC
>JAUNVT010000136.1:0-6205 GCA_030540655.1 Rhodobacterales bacterium | reverse complement strand
GCGCCCGCCTGATCCCGATCCGCCATGCCGAAGGGGTGATCTGATGAGCGAAGCAACACTGAATGACAGCCACGAAGGCCATCCCGGCTTTTTCACCCGCTGGTTCATGTCCACGAACCACAAGGATATCGGTATTCTCTATCTGTTCACCTCGGCGGGAGTCGGCCTGATTGCCGCGCTGCTTTCGGTGGTCATGCGGATAGAGTTGATGGAGCCGGGGGTGCAATACATGTGCCTCGAAGGGTTGCGGTTCTGGCCTTCGGCGGCAGAATGCTCACCGGACGGACATTTGTGGAACATCATCGTCACCTATCATGGGGTCCTGATGATGTTTTTCGTGGTCATCCCGGCCTTGTTCGGCGGCTTTGGCAATTACTTCATGCCGCTCATGATCGGCGCGCCTGACATGGCATTTCCCCGGCTGAACAATCTCAGCTACTGGCTGTTCGTCGCGGGGACCAGTCTTGCCGTCGCATCCTTCTTTGCACCGGGGGGTGACGGATCGCACGGGGCAGGGGTGGGGTGGACGCTTTATGCGCCGCTATCGGTTCACGATACGGGCATCTCCATGGATCTGGCGATTTTTGCCATCCATGTCTCGGGGGCCAGTTCCATCCTTGGCGGGATCAACATGATCACGACGTTTCTGAACATGCGCGCTCCCGGAATGACCCTGTTCAAGGTGCCGTTGTTCGCGTGGTCAATTTTCGTCACCGCGTGGATGCTCCTGATGGCGGTGCCGGTCCTGGCGGGGGCGGTCACGATGCTGCTCGTCGACCGGAATTTCGGCACCACGTTCTTTGATCCGTCGGGTGGTGGCGATCCGATGCTTTATCAGCATCTTTTCTGGTTCTTCGGTCACCCGGAGGTCTATATCGTCGTGCTTCCCGGCTTTGGCATTATCAGCCATGTTATATCCACGTTCTCCAGAAAGCCGATCTTTGGCTATCTGCCGATGGTCTGGGCGCTGATAGCCATCGGGTTCCTCGGGTTTCTGGTCTGGGCACATCACATGTTCACGGTCGGCATGTCCCTCACGCAGCAAAGCTATTTCCAGATCGCGTCCATGACGATCGCGGTGCCGACCGGTATCAAGATCTTTTCCTGGCTGGCAACGATGTGGGGCGGATCGATCCAGTTCAGGACGCCGATGCTGTTCGCCATCGGCTTCATCTTCCTGTTCACCGTCGGCGGAGTGACCGGCGTGGTTGTGTCACAAGCGAGCCTCGACCGGGCGTATCAGGATACATATTATGTCGTCGCCCACTTTCACTATGTGATGAGTCTTGGTGCGGTGTTTGCGCTGCTGGCAGGGGTCTATTACTGGCTTGCGAAAATGTCGGGGCGGCAATATCCCGAATGGGCGGGCAAGCTGCATTTCTGGATGTTCTTCATCGGCGCCAATATCACCTTCTTTCCCCAGCATTTTCTTGGCCGTCAGGGAATGCCGCGCCGCTACATCGACTACCCCGAGGCATTCGGTCTGTGGAACCAGGTCTCCAGTTGGGGCGCATTGCTGTCCTTTGCATCGTTCCTGCTGTTCATAGGGATCGTGTTCTACACGCTGCTTGCGGGCAAGCGGGAAACCCGGCCCAGCTACTGGAACGATTACGCCGATACGCTGGAATGGACCCTGCCCACCCCGGTGCCTGAACATACGTTCGAGGTGCTTCCCAGCCCGAAGGATTGGGACAGGGACCAGCGCGCCCACTGACCGGGCATGACGCTTTGCGATATATGATGAGGGGGGCCTTGGCCCCCCTTTGCAAATCCAATATGGTCCGCGATGTTGATGCGGGTGGTCCGGCGACGCTGTTGCACTACCTGCCAGAATATTCGCACGCGGCCTGTTGAAAAGCTCCGGCCGGGTGAGCCAGAAAAGGACACGATACGTGACAAACGATCCGGAAAATTCAAAAAAAGTCCCCGCCACGACGGATGATGCAGGGATCCCGGTTGCCAGCGATGAACATTCGCTGACAATCGGTGCCGACGGCCCCATCGTTCTGAACGATCATTACCTGATCGAGCAGATGGCGCAGTTCAACCGCGAGCGCATCCCCGAGCGCCAGCCCCACGCCAAGGGCGCAGGCGCATTCGGCCATTTCGAGGTGACGCAGGACGTCAGCAAATACACCCGCGCCGCGGTATTCCAGCCGGGCACCAAGACGGATACGCTGATCCGCTTCTCCACCGTCGCAGGCGAGAGCGGCAGCCCGGACACATGGCGCGATCCGCGCGGGTTTTCGTTGAAATTCTATACCACGCAGGGCAATTACGACATGGTCGGCAACAACACGCCGATCTTCTTTCTGCGCGATCCGCTGAAGTTCCAGCACTTCATCCGCTCCCAGAAGCGACGCGCGGATTCGGGGCTGCGTGATCATGACATGCAATGGGATTTCTGGACGCTCTCGCCGGAATCCGCGCATCAGGTGACGTGGCTCATGGGGGATCGCGGCATCCCCAAGACGTGGCGCCACATGGACGGATTCTCCAGCCATACCTATATGTGGATCAACGCGGATGGCGAAAAATTCTGGGTCAAATACCACTTCAAGACCGATCAGGGCAATGATTTCCTGACGCAGGAGGAGGCTGACCGGCTGGCGGGCACCGACGCCGATTACCATCGCCGCGATCTGTTTGAATCTATCAGGAATGGCGAGTACCCGAGCTGGACGCTGCATATGCAGATCATGCCCTTCGAGGAAGCAAAGACCTATCGCTTCAACCCGTTCGACCTGACCAAGATCTGGCCCCACGCGGATTACCCGCTGATCGAAGTCGGCAAGCTGACGCTGAACCGCAATCCGACCGATTTCCATACCGAAATCGAACAAGCCGCATTCGAGCCGAGCAGCCTGGTGCCGGGGATCGGGCTGAGCCCGGACAAGATGCTCTTGGGCCGCGGTTTCTCCTACGCCGATGCTCATCGCGCCCGCCTTGGCGCCAACTACAAGCAGATCCCGGTCAACCGGCCGATATCGGAGGTGCACAGCTACAGCAAGGACGGTGTGATGCGGGTTCAGAACGTAGCTGATCCGGTCTATGCTCCGAATTCCTATGGCGGACCCAAGGCTGACCCATCGCTGACCGATGATGGCGGCCAGTGGTATGCAGATGGCGACATGGTGCGCCAAGCCTACACGCTGCGCCAGGATGACGACGATTGGGGGCAGGCGGGCACATTGGTGCGCGATGTGCTGGATGACGGCGAACGCGATCGTTTGGTCGCCAACATCGTTGGCCACCTGAAGGGTGGCGTCTCCGAAAAGGTGCTCCAGCGCGCGTTCGAATACTGGCGCAATGTGGATGCCACACTCGGGGCCCGGATCGAAAAGGGCGTGACCGAAGGCTGATCGGAGGGGGCGGATCTCCCCCGCAATAAACACGATGCACCCCGCGCACCCGCCGTTGTATTTCGGCAGGTGCGCGGGCGGCCCTACTCAGGCGTTACAATCCGGCGGGTCCAGTCTTCCGTGAGGCCACTGCGCAGACGCGCCTCGGCAAGGTTGCGCCAACTTTCGGGAAGACCGGGCAGGGCAGCAAATTCGGCCAGTTCCGTTCTGTTGTGCCTGTCATGATATAAAAGATGCGAGGCGCGGGCGATGGTCCAGCCGGGATGCGGGCGTTGCACCAGCGTTGCGGTTTCCAGAGGGCCGAGTTTGCCCGGCTTGATCACCCGGAAATACCATCCTGTGCGCTCTGTTTGCTGAACCAGCCGCGCCATGTCGGGGCAGTCAAAGCGCAGGTTCAGGCGCCAACAGGGCTGGCGGCCCTGACTTACTTCCAGAAGTGCGCCGCCCAGTTGCCACTGATCGCCAAGGCACATATCGGCCTCGGTTGCACCCTCTACGACGAGATTTTCCCCAAACGCACCGGGTTGAAACAAGGCAACCCGCTCGGGCAGATCCGCCGCCCAAAAAGGATAATGGGCACTGGCATAAGCATGCACCGCCTTGTCTGGCCCGCCATGATGGCGGCGGTCGCCTTGCTCGTCGCCCGAAATACCGTCTGCATGCGCCATCACCGGAGCGGAGACAGGGCGTTTATCAATCCCGCTTGAAACCTTCCGGGGCCCAAGAGGCTGAACTCTTCCGATGCGAACCTGACGGACAAAAAATTCGGTCAATGCAGCATTCCCCCACTTTTGGCGCATCATTCCCATGCATCATACTTCCCGGACCGGAGCCGCTGCAACGTGACGCAAGCACGCGCTACCTGAAGTGGTTCCTGATGAGATCTTACGGACTATGTTCAGCCATAGGCGGCGTCTGCTCTTCAACCCAACCCTGCGGGCGGGAGATAAAACGCAGGGTTTGTGCGATCATGAAATCGGCGGATCCAGCGGTCACTGCATAGCGAATGACATCAATCGTGCCAGCGGAAATTTTCAAAAGGTTGAAATCGTTTTCCTCTCCCCGCTGGCGTGTCGACAGGCCGGTTCCGGCATGAACCTGAAGGATCGCATGCCGGCCCGCCTTTTCCGCAAAAGGTGCGGCGCGCCAAGTGTGCAGATGACCGGAAAGGACAACATCAGTTTTCAGCCGGGCCAACTCTTCCAAGGCGCGGTTTGCGCCGCGCATTGTCGTCTTGTGATCGCCCGGCTGATGTTCCAGCGGATGGTGCGCGACAATGATCCGCGTGCGCTGATCTTCGGGATCGGCAAACGCCTTGGCAACGCGCGCCACGGCACTGTGCGTGAACCAGCCGCTTTGATGCGCCGACGGATTGACGGTGTTCACGCCGAGCACAATCATTTCGTCATCGCTGAATTGAGGGTTCAGATCGCGTGTTATCCAGCGGCGATACCGCCGCCACGGCCAGATCGCGCGGCTCAGCAGATTTTCCAGTGGAACATCGTGATTGCCGGGCACCACCAGCACCGGTGCATGAAGCTGCTCAATGAATTCACGCGCGGCCTCAAATTGCGAATGCCGCGCCCGCTGGGTCAGATCACCCGAAATCGCCACAAGGTCCGGCTCCAGCGCGTTCACCCTGGCGATGAGCGGGTTCAGCAATTCTGGCCGGTCGCGCCCGAAATGCAGGTCAGACAGATGGACCAGCTGCCTCATCTTGTGCCGACCTGTCGGTCTTCTGGTACAATGACGCTGAGCGCGCCCTCGATCACACGCAGATCATAAGGGGGTCGCATGTGCGATCGCTCGCCGTCGCAGGCAACATCGCGCGCTTGACTGCCTGCCTCGATGCGGATTGCCCGTCCCGAGATCAGGTCAAAATTGACCTTTTCCTGCGCCTTGCCCATTGCGAGCGATAGCGCGTTGCGCAACATGCCCCAACGCCCACTATCTGGCGCGATGAACAGAGCGATCTGGCCCACCGCGATTTTCTCGTGGCCCTCCAGCCCCATCTGCTCAAGCTGAAACGAGTTGTTCACCGCAAATGCCAGCGGCGTGCGGCACCGAACCGTTTGATCGCCCACGGTTATCTTCAAACGCAACGGGCGGCGCAGCCTCGTCAATGTCACCAGCACCGACCAATAGGCAGCAACGCGGCTGCGGCCCCATCTGCGATACGTATCCTCCCGCGTCTTCAGGATCGCAGGATAGGCGCCAAGGCTGGCATTATTAAGAAACATGCGATCATTTATCCTGGCGATGCGAACCGGGCGCCGTACGCCATCCGACAGCAAACGGACCGCTTCGGGAATTTCGGTTGGAATATCCAGCGAGCGGGCAAAATAGTTGAACGTCCCCAAAGGAATTATTCCAAGCGCCGTGCTTCTCCCTTGCATGGCGCTGGCCACGGCCGCGATGGTCCCGTCACCCCCCGCTGCAACGATAATGTCGAACTTGTCCTCCAGCGCACGCCTGGCCGCCGGTGCGATGTCTGGCCCATGTCGGATCACGCGCAGGTCAAAGTCGAACCCGCAGTCTGTCATCGAGGCCCGGATGCTGTCGCTTGCCGACCCGTCACGTTTGCCTGACCCGCCGTTCAGGACGACACAGATGCGGGGCTTCGCCTGCGCATGTTGCGCCTGAGTTTTCATCGCGTCCATACTCTTTTCAAGGGCCCTTCCGCTGCTCGACACGCCGACATCAAGCGCGAACCGTAAACGCTTGATAGCATGGTTTGGATCCGAAATCTTTGGCCAGGCATGAGTGGCATGAGGGTTCTCATCCGGCAGACGAGCTATGCTCGGAAATGGGTGACGGGGTCTGAGAAGGCGGCGTATCGTGGC
>JAUNVT010000135.1 GCA_030540655.1 Rhodobacterales bacterium | reverse complement strand
TCGACCGCAGAAGCAGCGGCCTGTTTCTGGATGGCGGTCTTGATCAATTGGGTGCCGGCAATATCCAACCCCTCATCCGCGGCAACCGGGCTGATCGGGGCCTCCAGATCTCTTACGGCCTTCTCAACCGGGTGCATTTCTGGCTTTCGCGCGCGCAGGCCATGGGCCCATTCAGCAGGCAAACTACGGCAACGGTCAGAACACCAGCCGATGGACCTGTTTATATTTTTGCGATCCTTCATATTCGTCGTCTTTTTCCATCCGTCACCGTTGCAACACATAGCTGCCCGGTGCATCAGGAAGGGCCGCACCATCGCCGCCGCCCATGCGGGGTGGCGTGCCCGAACCGGCGGAATGATCCCGCAGCCACGCCACCAGCTCAGGCCACCAAGATCCTTCCTGCAGGTCGATACGGGCACGCCACTCCTCGGGCGGCACATAATTGCTGTCCTGGCTGGTATGGCTGATCTGATAGCTGCGCCCGGCATGGCCCGGCTCGCTGACGATGCCGGCGTTGTGCCCGCCCGAAGTCAGCACAAAGCTCACATCGGTATCGGCCACCAGATGCAGCTTGTAGACCGATTGCCATGGCGCCACGTGGTCACCGGTGGTGGAGACGCCAAATATCGGCACCGCGATATCCTTCATCGCGACCGGCCGGCCATGTACCTGATATCGCCCCTGCGACAACTCGTTATTCAGATAGAAGCTGCGCAGATATTCGCTGTGCATCCTGTAGGGCATCCGCGTCGCATCCGCATTCCATGCCATCAGATCGAACATCGGTTGCGACTGCCCCATCAGGTATTCATGCACATAGCGCGACCAAATCAGGTCGCTGGAACGCAGCCACTGGAAAGCACCCGCCATTTGCGTGGTATCCAGGTAGCCCTGGTCCCACATCATGTGTTCCAGAAACGAAACCGCGCTTTCGCTGATAAAGAGCTGTAATTCCCCGGGCTCCTCGAAATCGACCTGCGTGGCCAGCAGTGACAGGGTCTTCAGCCGGTCATCACGGTCGCGGGCCATCTGCGCGGCCTTCGCCGACAGAAGCGTGCCGCCAAGGCAATACCCTATGCCATGCACCGGCGTATCCGGTACGATTGCGCTCACCGTGCCCAGCGCATCATCCACGGCATTCAGATAATCATCCATACCAAGATCGCGATCATCCGCATCGGGGTTGCGCCAGGATATCATGAAAACCGTGAAGCCTTGCTGAACCAGATAGCGCACGAGAGAATTATGCGGCGACAGATCAAGAATATAATATTTCATGATCCACGCAGGGACGATCAGAATGGGCTCTGCGGCCGTCGTTTGGGTCTGCGGCGCATATTGGATCAGCTCGATCAGATGGGTGCGCAGGACGATCTTGCCTTCAGTCAATGCCACCTCGCGTCCCGGCAGGAAGTCGTCGGCGCCGGCGGGCGGCGCTCCTGCGGCGGACCTCTGCCAGTCCTCGATACGTTTCTGCCAGCCACGCGCAAGGTTTGCGCCCTGCTGATCTATCGTGCGGGCGATGACCTCGGGGTTGGTCAACAGCCCGTTGGAGGGCGACATCATGTCGAGGATCTGCCTTGTGATGAAGGATACGACCTGTTCATCCCGTCTGGACATTCCGTCGATGTCATTGGTGGCATTGAACCACCAGTCCTGCGTCAGCAAAAACGCCTGCGACATCAGGTTGAAGGGCCAGCCCTCCCATTCGTGGGCATCGAACCTGTTATCCAGCGGCAGGGGAAGGATGCAGGGGTCCACGCGCCCCTGTGATCCCGCGCCCATCATCAGCCGCGCCGCGCTGCGCAGCGCCGTTTCCGTCAGCTCCATCTGCTTGCCCGGTGACGACGCCAGATGCATCCACCAGTTGAAGACACTGGACGAGATGCCAAAGGGAGAGACGCCTTGCGTCAGGTGGGCAAGCTGCGCCTTCACTGCGCGGTCGATATTTTTCATGCTGTGCCGCCCCGGCACGGGCGCGGAGCAGCGCAGGCCCAGCTCGGGCGGTATCGGCTCGGGCGTGGGCAGCGTTTGCGGCGCGGGCGGCATCCGCAGCGGAGTCACTTTTGCGGAGCGTGTTGTTTTCGGCTTTGCCATGCGGTCATCCTTTTCTGTCTTGGGCGCGGCGATCCGCAACCGGCGCGAGATTCAACGCAGCGGCGGCACGGTGCAGCGTCTCGGCGCGGCTGCCGCCTGCATCGATACATTCCCAACCCGCAGGCCCCTGCCCTGTCTGGTTGCGGACAACCGCCGCATCCGCATCTGACGCATCGCCCCGGCGCGCGCTCACCCGTTCCACAAGAGTTTCGCTGCCTGCAGTCAGCCACAGGCCGGTGAAGGGCACGCCTGTCTGCCGGGCAAGCTGCTCAAGCGCCGCGCCTTCCCCCGGTCCCAGCCATGTTGCATCCAATACCGCGCCATGACCAGCCGCCAGCGCCTGGCGCGCCTTGTTTCGCATGATCTCGCAGATGCGCGCGCTGATATCGGGAGTGTAGGCTGATTCCGGCAGGCGGACCAGCGGTGCCACACCGAAATACGCCTTGCGCTCAAGATCGCTGCGCAGATGCACGGCCCCGGGCGCGGCGCCGATCAGGGGGGCCAAGGATGCCGCGAGAACGGATTTGCCGGTGCCTGACCGCCCGCCGATCGCGATCATCCAAGCGAGTGGCGGCTTCAGGCATCTGAGCGCATGAGCCAGATAACCGCGCGCCTCTTCGCCCTTCTCTGCTTGCACCGACACCATCGCGCGAACCGCGGCGCGCAGGCTTTGGAAGAGCGGCAGCAGGCCCAGCGCGGACAGATGCTCTGCGCCGGCCCTCTGGGAGAGGTAGGAGTTGAGAACGATGTTGGCCGCGCGGCGAAGGCCCTTGTGATCCAGATCCATCAGCAGAAATGCCAGATCATAGAGGACATCGCAGGTGCCAAGCGTTTCGCTGAACTCCAGCGCGTCAAAAAGGACGGGCGCGCCTTCCATCAACACAATGTTGCCCAGATGCAGATCACCGTGGCAGCGCCGGACATGCCCCGCCGCACCGCGCGCGTCCATCTGGGGCCGGAGGGCACAGAAGGCGCGCCTTGATACCCTGCTATACCTTGCCACCGCGCCCGCACCAAACAGATCCGTCATGTCCGCAAAGGCGGCATTGACCTGGTTCAGCACGCCATCAATCAATGCGGCCCCGGACAGCGATGATACCGGCGCTGCGTCATGATAGCGGGCCACGACGGTGCCCAGATCCGCGGCCAGATCATCACTCAGCGCACCGCGCTGCGCCACCTGCGACAGCTCATTTGCCGTATCGAAACGGTGCATCCGCAGCACCCATTCGACGACCTGCCCCCCGCCACCCATACGCAGCCCCCCGTCCTCATTGCGCGTCACGGCAATCACATCGCGGTAAATGGAAGCGGCGCGGGGCCGGTTCAGATCCAGCTCGCGCTGCAACATGTCATGACGTTTTTGCTGGGTCGAGAAATCGAGGTAGTCATAGCGCAGGGCGCGCTTGATCTTGTAGGCATCGGTCCGGCCAAGCAGAAGGGTCGCACCATGGGTGCGCAGGATCTGTGGCGCAATACCATCGGCGCGGCGCATCAGGCGGCACAGGAAGTCGATGGCTTCCGATTGGGACTGTTCGGTCATACCGCCCCCTCGCTTCTTTGCGCCGGGCCTCCGGATCCTGCCCTGATCGCGGCACGGTCCGGAAAATAAAGTGCGCCCGGGGACCGATGCCGGTCAAACCCGGCAGAAGTGCCTTACATTCGTTCGACAATCATTGCGATGCCCTGCCCGCCCCCGATGCACATTGTGGCAAGCCCGTAACGACCGCCGCTGCGCTTCAACTCATAAAGCAGTTTGACCAGAATGATCGCACCGGATGCCCCGATGGGATGGCCCAGCGCAATCGCGCCGCCATTGGGATTCACGCGCGCAGGATCGAGTTCCAGTTCCTGCGCAACGGCACAGGCCTGCGCCGCGAATGCCTCGTTGCTTTCGATCACGTCCATATCGCTGGCGCTCAGACCGGCGCGCGACAGCGCCTGCTGCGTGGCGGGAACAGGGCCCATTCCCATGACTTCAGGCGCAACACCCCCCAGCCCATAGGCGACAATGCGGCCCAGCGGCGCGGCGTCACTTTTCCGCGCCATATCCTCGCCCATCAGCACAAGCGCTCCGGCGCCGTCATTGATGCCGCTGGCGTTGCCTGCGGTCACGCTTCCGTCCTTGGCGAAAGCGGGGCGCAGCCCGGCCAGGCGGTCTGCTGTCAGGTCGTTGCGCACATGCTCATCCGTTTCAAAAATTGCCTCACCGCGGCCCTGCCGGACGGTCAGTGGCAGGATCTGATCCTTGAAGCGTCCTTCGGCGATGGCCTGTGCCGCGCGGCGGTGCGATTCGAGCGCAAATTCGTCCTGCGTCTCGCGGCTGATACCGTGGCGGGCCGCGATATTTTCGGCCGTAACACCCATGTGGCCATTGCCGAAAGGGTCTGTCAGCCCGCCGATCATCATGTCGATCGCGCGCGTGTCGCCCATTTTCTGGCCGTGGCGCGCGGTCGTCAGCAGATGGCCCGCGCGGCTCATGGATTCCACCCCGCCCGCCAGCGCGATCTGTGCGTTGCCCAGCATGATCTGCTCGGCCGCCGTGATTACCGCCTGAAGCCCCGACCCGCACAGGCGGTTCAGCGTCAGGGCGGGCGATGTTTCAGGCACGCCGGCGCGAATGGCCACGACGCGGCTGACATACATATCCTCGGGCAGGGTATGGAGCACGTTGCCGAACACGGTCTGCTCCACCTGCGAGGCGTCGATGCCAGCGCGGGCAATCGCCTCGGTGGCGACAAACGCGCCCATATCGCACGGGGTCATTCCCGACAGCGATCCTGAAAATGTGCCGATGGCGCTGCGAACGCCTGACGCGATGACGACTGATCTGGTCATGGTAAATCCCTTGCTATGTGATGCGCAGCTTGGACCTGCCCGCGGCTGTTTGTCCAGCTTGCGGTGCAGTTCAGGCGCTGCCGATCACGATGCCTGTCTCCCACACGTCGCAGCTTTCTTGCAGCTTTGCATCCACGGGGCAGTCGGTAAAAAACAGATCGATCTCGCCCAGCGTGGCGATCCGCGCCGGAGCGGTGCGCTTGAACTTGCTGTGATCAGCCACCAGCATCCTGCGGCGCGAGCGGGTCAGGATCGCCTGACTGACCGCGACCTCCTGCACATCGAAATCGAGAATATCGCCGTCGATATCGATGGCGGAGCAACCGATGATGCCGATATCGAACTTGAACTGGCTGATCGACGCCCTGGTGATGTCGCCGATCAGCCCCCCGTCGAAATGGCGCAATGTGCCACCCGTGACGATAACCTCACAATCGCAATTCTGCGCCAGAATGTTGGCCACATTCATGTTGTTGGTGACAACCAGAAGATCACGATGATGCACCAGCTCGGCCGCGACCGCCTCGGTGCTGGTGCCGATATTGAGAAAGATCGCGCTGGAATCGGGAATCTGCGCGGCACAGGCGCGGGCAATGGCGGCCTTGCCTTCGGCATTCATGCGCCGCCGCTCGGGATAGCCGATATTTGTGGTGCCGGAGGGCAGCACGGCGCCGCCATGCACCCGGTCCAGCCGGCCCAGATCGGCCAGCTCTGACAGATCCCGCCGGATTGTCTGCAAGGTGACTCCAAAATATTCGGCCAGATGCTCGACAGTAACCATGCCGTCGCGGCGGGCAATCGCAAGGATCTCCGGGTATCGAATGGTCGGCGACATCGGGCATCCAGTACGGTTTCTGGTGGGTGGTGCAAAACCGCCGCACGACTGTTTTGTAACCGAACATGAACGAAGACAAAGACTGTTCTTTTGCTCGCGATTTTGTAAGCTTGTGCCGGGTCTTCACAAGCGGGAAATTACAGTGACCACGGCCGACGGCATTTGCGATCTGCTGGTGATCGGCGGCGGCATCAATGGTTGCGGCGTGGCCCGTGATGCAGCAGGACGCGGTCTGTCTGTCACGCTGGCGGAGATGTCCGATCTGGCCTCGGCCACGTCATCTTCATCGACAAAGCTGTTTCATGGCGGTCTGCGTTATCTGGAATATTTTGAATTCCGGCTGGTCCGCGAAAGCCTGATCGAGCGCGAGACGCTGCTGCGCGCCATGCCGCATATCGCCTGGCCCATGCGCTTTGTGCTGCCCTATCACAAGGACACGCGGTTTGAGAGCGATACCCCGGCGTCCAAGCTGCTGAACATTTTCATGCCCTGGATGCGCGGCCGCAGGCCCGCCTGGCTGATCCGTCTGGGCTTGTTCCTTTATGACAACCTGGGCGGGCGCCATATTCTGCCCCGCACCTCCACTGTCGATCTGACCACCGCGCCCGAGGGGCGCGCTCTGCAGGACCGCTTCCGGAAAGCTTATGAATATTCCGATTGCTGGGTCGAGGATTCGCGTCTGGTCGTGCTGAACGCGCGGGACGCCGAAGCGCGCGGCGCGCGGATCCTGACCCGCACGCAGGTCATGTCGGCCAAGGCCGAGGGCGGTCTCTGGAACGTCGCGCTGAAGGACATCACCACCGACGAGGTCCGGACGCTGCGCGCGCGGCAGATCGTGAATGCGGGCGGTCCGTGGGTGGGCGACGTGATCCTCCATGCGATCCATACCAGCAGCAAGGACAGCGTTCGTCTGGTCCGGGGCAGCCATATCGTCACGCGCCGCCTGTTCGAGCATGACAAATGCTATTTTTTCCAAGGGACCGACGGGCGCATCATGTTTGCCATCCCCTACGAGACGGATTTCACTTTGATCGGCACAACTGATCAGGAGCATGATGATCCTGAAACTCTGCCCGTCTGCACCCCGCAGGAACAGGCCTATATGATCGATTTCGTGAACGCCTATCTGAAGGATCCGATATCGGCCAAAGATATTGTCTGGACCTATTCCGGGGTGCGCCCGCTTCATGATGACGGCTCCTCCTCGGCCACGGCAACGACGCGCGATTATACGCTGAAGCTGGACGGATCGGCAGGCGCGCCGGTGATCCACATATTCGGCGGCAAGATCACGACCTTCCGGCGCCTGGCAGAAGGGGTGATGGATCTGGTCCGTCACCACGCGCCGGATCTGCCCGGCAAATGGACTGCGGGCGTGCCGCTTCCCGGCGGCGATTTTGCCGTGTCGGAAGTGGAAGCCAGGATCATCGATCTTCAGCGGCAATTTGCTTTTCTCGGCCCCGTCTGGGCGCGCCGTCTGATCCGCGCATATGGTACGGATGCAGCGCGCATGTTGAACCGGGCCGCCAGCGCCGCCGATCTGGGGCAGGATTTCGGCGCGACGCTGACGGCAGTCGAGGTGGATTGGCTGATGGACCGCGAATATGCCCGCACCGCCGAGGATGTGCTGTGGCGCCGCACCAAGCTGGGCCTGCGCCTGACAGACGGGCAAGCCGAACTGCTGGACGAATATATGCGTCGGCGCGGTACGCGGCACCTATCTCCGGCTGCGGAGTGAGGAGCGCGGCGCAGGTAACTCTGACGCTTGAAGATCACAGGCTACCCACTTGGCACCCGGACCCACCTCCCTAACACGATGCTGACGCTGGAAAGGGACACGATGAACGTGCTGCTGTGGCCGAACCTTTCTGGCATGACCTCGCTGATGCGGCTGATGGCGGGGCTGGATCGGCCGACGCGCGGGCGAATTCATGCAGCTGTGGTGGCAGAGTATATGATGCGGTGGTGGGCGGCAAAACCTTGCAAGACGATTGGACCAGCTTTGCGCCGATTTGAAATATGATGCAGCGTCTGGAGCGCGCAGGGGTGCAAGACGATCTGGGTTCAAGTCCTGAACGAGGAAGCACACATTCAAGGGCACCTCGAAAAATTGCCCTGACCTTGCTACGGCGGTATGATGCCCGGGGTTTCCATGGCTTGAGGTATGACGATGGCACAGATGGGTTTCTTCGATCTTTCAGACCGCTGCGCGAGCCTGGACGCCCGGAAGGACCCGCCGGTCGCGATCGACGCCCGTAGTGCCA
The DNA here is from genome assembly GCA_030540655.1 of Rhodobacterales bacterium. GTDB lineage: Bacteria > Pseudomonadota > Alphaproteobacteria > Rhodobacterales > Rhodobacteraceae > Roseovarius. Next base: position 79 of record JAUNVT010000135.1, on the reverse strand, counting down.
TGGGAGGACTTCCGGCCAACGCTCGAGAGGATCTGGCGCAAGCCGGAGGCCGGGCGCAAATCGCGCGCCGGGGGCCAAG
>JAUNVT010000134.1 GCA_030540655.1 Rhodobacterales bacterium | reverse complement strand
ATGGCCCGCCGCAGAACCGGAGGGCCATAAACATTTACTGTCAGGGGCTGGGACGTGCAGTGGCGTTTTCTTCGCACAGGAGCCGTGATCAGCATAAGACAAGCACGGCATGCAGGCCCGGCCTACCTGCTCGTTCACTGCTCGCAGTCCCGCCGAACGCCTTTGAGGAGGATGTCATCCATGCCATCGCCGTGCAGCACTGAAACGTCCCCGGTGGTTTCCAGAACGACGGCGCGTACGGTGGACATGTTCAGCGCATTCGCTTCCCGCAGCTTGGCGATCAGATCTTCCTTGGACACTCGCGTACGGAGCAGGGCGTCATGCAGGATCTGGCCATCCTTCATCAGCAGGACCGGCGTGTTCTGAACGACAGCGTCGAAACCTGCGCTTCGTTGCCGAATGTAGGCGACAGCAAATTGAACAGCGAAAAGCGTGGCCATAGCGATAAGAGTTTGGAGCAGAGCAGGCCATTCATTCGACTGCGACGCGCCAGCCAGCAGGGATCCCATTGCAACTGTCATCACAAAGTCGAAATTCGTCATTTTTGAGAAAGATCTGAGACCGACAATCCGGACCAGTAGAATGACCCAGAAAAGGCCCAGAATGCTAAGCACTCCTCCTTTGGCGAAAGCGTCGAGAATGGGAGGGTCGAAAAACATCGCGTGATCCCGTGTTTTGATGGCAGACGAAGGGTAGATGAGACGCCCGAGAGAAGGACCGGACAAAAACGATCCAATCAATCTATCGTTCCGATACCCGGGTAGTGAATTGAACCAAACGTATTCCGAGCGGTTCGCCAAACGAACAGTACACGCATACTGCGCACGATAATCTATGGTCGCGGCATGGCTTGCAGGAACCGAAGCTTGCCGATCGAAGTTAGCACCGTGCCGACGCCGGACACGGAGCAGGCACAGATCGTTTACGAAAAAGGTATGGTTTTGACATTCTGTGGGGAGTGCCAATGACGCTTGGCCTGATGATGCTTGTCTGCCTGGTGGGCGCGGCATTAGTGAATCCGGTGGCAGGCACAATCTTGTGCGCTGTCTGTCTGGCTTTGCAACTGATTACCGTATTTGTCCGCATGGCGGCGGCAGGATTTGGTACAGTTTGCACGGGTCGCCATCTTGTGGATAGCAATCCAGTTCCCGGAGGCACACCGAAGCAAGTTGTCTTTTCGGTACATATCGCCACCCATAACGAACCTGCCGGAATTGTCATCGATACTCTCAATGCGCTCGCCCGGCAGGATTTTCCCGGTGATCGGTTCGAGGTCATTGTCATGGACAACAACACCGAGGATCGCCGTCTATGGATGCCGGTAGAGCAGAGGTGCCGTGAATTGGGCCCCGGTTTCCGCTTCATGCACCGCTCGGGTGTTAAAGGCGCAAAAGCCGGCGCGTTGAACATCGCGCTGGATGAAGCACGGAAGGATGCCACGTATATTGTTACAGTTGATGCGGATTACGTAGTGACGCCGCGGTTCCTGTCTGGGGCTGCGGATGCACTGACCCGAACGAATGCCGATTACGTGCAATACCCGCAGGCCTATGCCGGATCGGATGGCTACGCGGAAGGCGTGGATGCGGAGTTGGAGGAATATTTCCTCTCCAGCGCCCCATTGGCGAACGATACCGAGAGCCTTCTTCTGACGGGAACCCTTTGCGTCATCTCCAAAAAGGCGCTTCGGGCGTGCGGGGGGTGGTCAGGCGTCACGACGACAGAAGATGCAGAGCTTGGGGTGAGGCTTTGCGCGCGGCATTTCGTGGGCCGGTTCGAGGCTGAGGTGGTGGGTGCCGGTATGCTGCCGCTTTCGCTGAAAGATCTGCAAAAGCAGCGATACCGCTGGACCAGCGGCAACCTCCAGACGCTTGCGCTGCATCTTCGGGCTCTGGCGGGGAGTGGGTCCGCGATCGAGCTTCGCAAGAGGCTTGTGATAATTTCGCAATTGACGGCATGGGTCAATTTCTGCCTGCTGCCTGCCTGCGTGTTACTGACCATGTTGATGACCGGGCGGGGGACGCCTCTTGCAATTCATCTGGCCGCGCTCAGCATCCTTGTCTGCGCGGCGGATATCTTGTGGCGCCTTACACGTCGCGGAGCAGCGGACGGCAGCGATTGGCGGCGTATATTTCTGGCCGTGACCAGCCGCGTCGCACTGTCGCCCGTAGCAGCGCAGGCGACGTTCGACGCCTTGATCGGTGCAAAAGCGACATTTGTGGTCACGAACAAGGATTGCGCCTCTTACCAAAGCGGCATGCCCATTGCGGCGACCCTTACGGCCGTTGCGGCGGCCGCGTCACTTCCGGCAGCGGTGGGCGAAGGGCCAATGGCAGCCATGGCCGTAGTTCTGCTGCTTCTGCCTCTGCCTGCCGCTCTGCTGACGGATAGAGCACTGGGCGCCTACCGCCGCCGGATCTCAAAGCCCCTTTCAGAACGGACAGCCGCATGACCCATCCATCTGCACCGCTGGTTGATATTATCATCCCCACATTCAATCGTGCGCATCTCATCGAAACAGCCGTCAGGACAGCGCTGGAGCAGTCGTGGTGGAACCTGCGCGTTACCGTCATTGATGATGCCAGCACTGACGGCACACGCGCCGTGCTGGAGCAGTTCTTTGGACGGCAGAACTTCAATTATATCCGCCTGAATAGAAACCTCGGGACAGCGCAGGCCAAGAACGTGGGTATCTTGTTCACAGCCGGAGATGCGTTGACCTTCCACGATTCTGACGACGTTCCCCATCGCGACAAGGTGCTGCGTCAGGTCAGGTATCTGGGGGAGCCGGGTATTCATGCGGCGGACTGCCTGAACTGGTCATCTTCGCGCCGTATTCCGGGGGAGGCGCTGGATGTCGGTGCCGTGCTTATTCATCATGAAATAATCCTTCCCGACGGGCGCCGGTTCGAGGTGCGCCGGGATCTTTCCATTGTCGATGATGTTTTTCCCAATCTGCAATTGGGGTCAGGGGTGCCGGGCGAATGGACCCATGTGAATTCCGGCCTGTTCCGCGCCGAACTGTTTGATCGGCAGGGCGGGTTCGCCGATTGCATAGAGGAGGATCGCGAGTTCCGTAACCGTCTGGTACTGGGCGGTGAAATCACCCGGGTTCTGCCCGAAATCCTGCTGACCAAGATAGAGACGTCCGATAGCCTGACGCAGTCGGTCGTCTCGGATTACGAAAGCGACACGAGGAGCGCAGATCGGCAAAAGGTGTGGGATAAGGTCGAGGCTTGGCGCAAAACGGGCCGGATTGATCCTGAACCTGTGCACATTCCGTGCATGGACATCGGCTTTGTCAGCAATCCGCAGCTTTTGCACCTGCGCGATATTCTGTCTACCTCCGCCACGCGGCGCGCTGCGGAGCGAATATTTTCAGGGTTCACCTCACCGGGCGGATTGGTGGCGGCGCAATGAGACATGGAAAGATATCCTCGATGGCGCCGCAGATCGCTCTGGTGGACCCTATGTGCAAAACGGGATACGGGCCGATCGACCTGGCAAAAGGTGTGTTGGGCGGAACCGAGGCGACGGTTCTGCGCGTGGCTGCCCGGTTGAAGGGTCGGGTGAATGTTTCGCATTATCAGGCAGGCCGCCGCGAGGCTGAAGCCACCGAAGCGGGCCAGATGCATCCCCTTGAGGATACTGCGTCAATGGGCAGGGCGGACGGGATAGTCGTCATAAATTCGTGGAAGCTGGCGGTGAGGATGCGCAAATCGCATCCGGGCGTACCCATCCATGTCTGGCTGCATGTCTTTCCCGGCAGGCATAACAGACCCATGGGCCGTGCCCTCAGGATGGCTGATATCGGGCTGATCTGTGTGTCGAAAAGCCATGCGGAGCAGCTGGGCACTTTTTTGGGCGCAGGCCCGCAGCCGCGGATCACATGGATCTACAACCCTATTGCGGATAACCTTGCACCCCGGCCCGTTTCGCGCGATCCAAACCTGCTGCTATTCTGCAGCTCCCCTCACAAGGGGTTGCAAGAAGTGTTCGAGCGCTTCACCAAGTTGCGCCGCGAGATGCCACAGCTGCGGCTTGCAGTTGCCGATCCCGGTTATCTGCGCTGGAATGCAGGGCCGCCGCCGGAAAACGCGGTATTCTTGGGTCATCTCACCCATGAGGCGCTGATAGCTCAGATGCGGCAGGCGCTTTGCCTGTTCTACGCTCAGACCGGTTTTGCCGAAACCTTCGGGCTGGTCATGGCCGAAGCCTCTGCTGTGGGCACGCCGGTTCTGGCACATCGCGGCCTTGGCGCCAATAACGAAATCCTGAATGCAGATTTTCAGGGCGGCGCGGATGGGGTGATTGACTGCACTGATCCGGTCGCAATCGCATCCACCATCCACCGGTGGCAGGCGTCTCCGCCATCCCCGACAGCCAATCCCGAATTTCGACTGAAGTCCGTTGCGCGGCGCTGGGAGCGTTTGCTGAGCGGCGGCATGCAGGCTTGCGATTTCCACCCGGCCATGCAGGAGGCTTGAATGAACCACGCCGTCAAATCCGTCCCCCTCGCCTCCGACAGTGAAGCGCCCTCCGATCTGGCGACGGGAACAATTGCCACTCTGATGGAGAACGCCACTGCCGAGGATATCGGCACTGGCGACATCGCAGATTCGATAGCGCTGCTGAAGTCGACGAGCCTCTGGACAGATGACGGCACCAATGCGCCCGCCTCCACTGCCCGGCATCTGATGCAACTGGGCGGGGCGAACCTGTCCGTCGGACGCCTGATCGAGGGGCATGTAAACGGCCTCTACCTTATACGCACCCATGGTCATATTGCCTTGCAAAGCCGCGTTGATGCCTTGGTCAAACAGGGGGCCATGCTGGGCGTATGGGGCGCGGATGGTCCTGCGCCGCTGGTTGTGTCGGCCAATGGTGCAATGTTGCAGGGTGGCAAGACCTTTGCATCGGGGCTGGGTGTCGTGACCCATGCCGTCGCCAGCGTTGGAACCGACGCTGGCGCGCGGCTCGCGTTGATCGATGTGACAGACAAGCGCAGGCAGGACGCATCAACCTGGCAAATGCAAGGAATGAAAGCCACGGTTTCGGGGAATTTCGACTTTGATGGTATCCCGGTAAGGGACATCACCTGGATCGGCAACGCCGGGGATTACTTCAAGGAGCCGCATTTCGTCGGCGGTGTCTGGCGTATCGCCGCGCTTCAGACGGGCGGCGCAGTGGGTTTGCTGGAACGCGCAGCCGCGCAGCTCCGCGAGCTGGGCCGGATGGGGGCAGAGGCCCAGCATATCCGGCTGGGGCGGCTGGTGACACGGGCGCTGGGTGCCGCGGCATTGACGCAACGCGCGGCCGGGCAGGTGGTAAGCCTGCCGCCCGATCAGGCCGTCGCAACATCCATCGCCGCGCGGCTGCTGACCGAAGATGTCGCGCTGGACACGATCCGCGGGGTTCAGCAATCACTGGGGCTCGGTCATTTTCGCGCTGGGTCGGAGACCGACAGGATGGTGCGCGATCTGTCGGTTTACCTGCGTCAGGCGGCGGGAGATGCAATGCTACTGAACATGTCAAAGACATCGTTCGAAGATGCAGGATCTCTGTGGAGGCTGATACCATGACTGCATCCAGACCCGTGTCTTTTTCCGAAATGACCGGGACAGCGCCAATCGTGGTTGTGGCGCCGCATCCCGATGATGAAAGCCTGGGGTGCGGCGGGTTGCTGGCCCATGCGTTTGAGAATTTCGGAGCGCATGTTATCTGCATGACCGACGGATCGGCCTCGCATCCCGGCTCCTCCGAATGCCCACCGGCGGCGCTGGCCGAAATGCGGCGTCTTGAACTGGAGGCGGCCATCGCCGCATTGGGCGGAAGCCGCGACGACTTTACGTGGCTTGGACTGCCTGACGGTGGCCTTCATGCGTGCCCCGAGGAAGGTCTGGCCGACGAGGTTTCCGATATCGTGGATCGGGTAGGGGCGCAGCGTATCTTTGTCCCCGCCGAAGAGGATCACCACGCGGACCACAAAGCGGTAGCGCGCTCGGCCATGCTGCTGTGCGAGGCTCGTCCCGAGCTGGAAATTTATGCCTATCCGATCTGGTCCCGGTGGGACGATCCGGATTTTGACGCCAATGTAAGGCATTACCGCCCTGTATCGCTCGAAATTTCGGCTTATCATCCGCAAAAAAGTCGCGCGATTCAAGCGCATCGCAGCCAGTTGCCGGGCGGCGTTCCAGATGACCCGCAGGGATTTTCCATGAGCGCTGATTTCGTTGAAAAATTCGCAACCGGGCCCGAGATTTTCTGGAGGTTGATGTGATGTCACATCGTCAGAGCGACCTCGAGCAGATCTATGCCGAGTCGGATGATCCTTGGAATTTTGCCCACAGCAGCTATGAGCAGGAGAAGTTCCGCGCTACCCGCGCTGCGCTGGAGGAAAGGTATTTTAATGCGGCGTTGGAGCTGGGCTGCGGTAACGGGCAGCTCGCGCGGCATATCGTTCCGCTCTGCGCCTCCTACACCGGGCTCGACGCGGTTCAAAGACCGCTGGAGGCTGCGCGTCGCGTGGTTCCCGAGGGGCAGTTTATCCAAGGATTCCTGCCGACGGATCTGCCAGAAGGCAATTTCGACCTTATCGTGCTTTCTGAAGTGCTTTATTTTCTTTCGGCCGACGCCATCAGGACGCTGGCCGGTCTGATCGCGAAGCGATGGCCAGCGGCATTGCTGATATGCGTATCCTATCTGGGGCCAACGCGGAACACGCTTGAGGGGGCCGAGGCGTTGAATATCTTTATTGCCGCGATGGGGTCTTCCTACGAATTTCACACCTGCAGCGAAACGCGGGACTACCGGATAGACCGGGGCAGCGCGAGGGAGAAATCATGATCCGGAACCAGCCAGACAGTGCCGTTGTGATCCCCGCGCGGAACGAAGCGGCGCGCATAGTGACATGCCTTGATGCGCTTGGGCGGCAGGCGAAGGGGCGATTGGTGGTATTCGTTGTCGTGAATAACAGCGATGATGGCACGGCGGCGCTTGCGCGCGATGCTTGTCGCACTCTTGATCTGCCTGCTGAAATTCTCGACATTCAGCTTGATACCGGTCTGGGTGTAGGGTCCGTGCGGCGCATGGGAGCGCAGGCCGCGCTCGCTGCTATGCCGGATTTGCGCCATATCCTCACGACGGATGCCGATTCCATTCCAGATCCGGATTGGCTGGAGCGCAATTTGGTTCATCTGCGTGACGTGGATGCAGTGTGCGGCAATATTGGGCCCATCAAGGCGGAGAGCCATCTTATCCAGGGAATGGATTTGAAACTTGCGGAGCTTGAGGGTCGATACCGCGCATTGGTAATGGAGTTCTTCAAGTTGTGCACGGGCACCAACCTGCACCATGGCGAAGCTTCGGGTGCGAGTCTGGCTATGAAAGCGAGTGCGTATAAGGCGGTGGGCGGTTTCAGAGATGTGCGCACATCCGAGGATCGAGACATTGTGCGCAGGCTGAAGGCCAGCGGCCACACTGTCATGCATGCGGATGATGTCTGGGTGCGGGCGTCGCTTCGGCTGAACGGGCGCGCACCGGGGGGCATGTCGGACGCGCTGAAGGCACGGGTGGGGGGCGGAAGCTATGTCATTGACGAGGCGCTTCCGCCAGCCAAGTGGCTCTCCGAGCGGCAACACGATCTACCGGTCTGGCCCCATGACGGAACGGGATATCATGCTATTGACGTTTCAACCCTGCCCGCGGAAATAGCGCAGTTGGAACGGCTGATAGAAGCGATTCAGCCTACATCAATGCTGGATGGTCCATTACACGCACATACCGCTGAACACGCGCCGTTGTCGAGCTGACTACGCTTTCATAAATCTGGGACGCTCCGTCCGCTTGGCGATCCCGACATTGATCTTGCGGCACACCTTCTTCACTCCCTCCTGAAACCTCGTCCCCCGATAGCCGCTGCCGGCATGGAGTTTCAGCAAAGGAAGGATACCGCCCGAACAGCGCGCTCCTCAGCAGAATGCCTCCGGCGTGGTCCTGAAGGGCGGCCGAATGCACGATGGCCTGCATCATGAACCCCGCGTGCGCATTCCGATGGGGTGGGCGCCCCTATGGCCTCGAAATGTGCCAAGGTAGCGTAATGATGGCAGCTACAGGGA
>JAUNVT010000133.1 GCA_030540655.1 Rhodobacterales bacterium | reverse complement strand
AGGCCGCGTGGCATACGACCGCCGCGCTCACCATACCCGGGAATATCAGCATCATTCCGCTGCCAGCCAGATGCCCGGAGCTCGATCCCGTCGAAAACATCTGGCAATTCATGCGGGACAACCGGCTCTCCCACCGCATCCTTGGATCCTGCGACGAGATCGTCGATCATTGCTGTCATGCCTGGAACAAGCTGATCAGCCAGCCTGGACGCATCATGTCCATCGGACACCGCCAATAGGCTCATGAGTTCTGATCGGTGCAGCTTGGTATTACAGCCCCTGAATGGTTCAGCATCACCGCAAGCCGTCTCACCCAACAGCAGCGATGATATTGGCCTTGTCATGGGGATGATGATACGGGAGCCTCTCTTGCGACAGGTGCGGCCCGTTCCGCTTACCAGCACCTGTTACCAGCACTCGGGTTTTATCTTTTTAAGCAATTCTCCATGCGCAGGAGCGCGCTCCGTCATTTCGGTTTGATGCTGGCTGTGACGTAGTTCACGCTCAGGTCGCGGTCCGAGATGGACCAGTTCCAAGTAACAGGGTTGAACACGAAGCCCTTGCGATCCACCGGCTCCAACCCGGCGGTGCGGAGCAAATCATAAAGCTCGTCCGGGGTGATGAATTTCGCCCAGTCATGCGTGCCTTTGGGCAGCCAGCGCATCACGCGTTCGGCACCGATGATCGCGGCAACATAGCTTTTGGGGTTGCGGTTCAGGGTAGAGCAGATGTGCAGACCGCCCGGTTTCAACAACGCGCGGCAGGCGGCCAGATAGGCGGCCGGATCGCTGACATGCTCGACCACCTCCATGTTCAGAACGGCGTCGAACTGCTCACCCTCGGCCGCCAGCCCCTCGGCCGTCGTGTGACGGTAATCGATGTCGAGCCCTGACTGCTGTGCGTGCAGGCGCGCTACGGGGATGTTTCGCTCGGCCGCGTCGGCGCCCACCACATCGGCGCCCAGCCGGGCCATCGGTTCGGCCAGCAGGCCCCCGCCGCAGCCAATATCGAGGATGCGCAGCCCCGCGAATGGCGCATTGCCATTCAGATCGCGCTCAAATTCCGCGGCGATCTGCCGGGTGATATAATCGAGCCGGCAAGGGTTCATCATGTGAAGCGGCTTGAATTTGCCGGACGGGTCCCACCATTCCTCGGCCATGGCCTGGAACTTGGCGACTTCGCCCTCGTCTATGGTGGATGCCGCCCTTTGCATTTCACTCTCCGTATGGTCAATTATGCCTAGGCTATAACATAGGATGGGCATGGATAAAATCTCGGGTCATAAAAGCGCGGTTCAGTATCTTTACCCTCCGCTCGAACCCTATGACCGGCGGATGCTGGACGTGGGCGATGGCCATCAGGTCTATGTCGAGCAGTCGGGCAACCCTGAAGGGCGTGCCGTGATCGTGTGCCATGGCGGGCCCGGCGGGGGGTGCAGCCCGGCCATGCGGCGCTATTTCAACCCCGAGATCTACCGCGTCATCCTGTTTGATCAGCGCGGCTGCGGGCGCTCCAAACCCCACGCCTCGGTTGAGGCAAATACGACGTGGCACCTGATCGATGACATGGAACTGATTCGCCGCACGCTGGAGATCGGGCGGTGGGTCGTTTTTGGTGGCAGCTGGGGTGCGACGCTCGCGCTGGTTTACGGTATAACCCACCCCGATCGCTGCGCCCATCTGGTGCTGCGCGGCGTGTTCACGATGACAAAAGCCGAACTGGACTGGTTCTATGGCGGCGGGGCCGGGCGGTTCTGGCCCGAAACATGGGCAAGATTCGTCGATCTCATTCCCCAGGCCGAACGCGGCGATATGATCGGCGCCTATCACAAGCGGCTCTTTTCCGATAATCTGCATACCGAGATCCTGCATGCCAAGGCGTGGAGCGCGTGGGAGAATGCACTCGCGACGGTTCACTCCACCGGCGCGGGCGGCGACAGTCCGGCGGATTACGCGCGCGCCTTTGCCCGGCTTGAGAATCATTATTTCATCAATGGCGGGTTTCTGGATCATGATGGATGGATTCTCGCCAATATCGCGCGTCTGGCAGAGGTGCCCGGAACCATCGTGCAGGGCCGCTATGACATGATCTGCCCGCCCGGAATCGCCTATGAACTGGCAAATGCATGGCCCGGATGCCGGTTGAACATGATTCCGCTGGCAGGACACGCCCTGTCCGAGCCGGGTATCAGCGCCGAGCTGGTGCGCGTCATGGACAGATTGACACAGCGCTGAGACGCGCTGCGCCAATTCGCTTGCACGTCACTGCGCGCTTGGTTATAGACGGCGCAATAGCGGCGCGCCTTGGGTCCACACCAAAACGCACCACCGGATAATTCAACGGGCCGCGCGCCCGTTTTTTTGTGCTTGAAAGACTGCGACACGACATGACCAACGACCTTATCGCCAAAGCCGCCATCGACCGCCGCCTGGCCGAGATCATCGTTCCGGTGATCGAGGATCTGGGGTTTGAACTGGTGCGCGTGCGGCTGATGGGCGGAAAATATCACACACTTCAGATCATGGTCGACCGGCCCGAAGGCGGGATCGAGGTCGAGGATTGCGCCACGGTCTCCACCGCCGTCAGCGCCACGTTGGATGTAGAGGATCCGCTGTCCGATGCCTATACGCTTGAGGTTTCCAGCCCTGGCATCGACCGCCCCCTGACCCGGTTGAAGGATTTCGAGATGTTCGAGGGCTACGAGGCCCGGATCGAGACGAACGATCTGATCGACGGGCGCAAACGGTTCAAGGGCGTGCTGGCCGGGGTCGAGGGCAGCGAGGTTCTGATCAATCTTGATGAGGGCACGATCGGGCTGCAATTTGACTGGCTGGCGGATGCCAAGCTGATCCTGACGGACGATCTGATCCGCGACATGCTGCGCGCGCGCAAGGCAGCGGGCACGATAAAAGAAACCGATTTTGACGAAATCCAGACCGACACCGGTTCCGAGGAGGACTGAAACCCATGGCAATCACATCTGCCAACCAGCTTGAGCTGTTGCAAACTGCCGAGGCCGTGGCCCGCGAAAAGATGATCGATCCCGGTCTGGTGGTCGAGGCGATGGAAGAATCCCTGTCGCGCGCGGCCAAGTCGCGCTACGGCGCCGAAATGGATATCCGTGTCAAGATCGATCGCAAGACAGGCCGCGCCACATTCACCCGCGTGCGCACCGTTGTCGCCGATGATGCCGTGGAAAATTATCAGGCTGAATTCACTGTCGAGCAGGCCAGGCAATATATGGCCAATCCCGCCATCGGGGATGAATTCGCCGAGGAGGTGCCGCCCGTCGAGATGGGCCGCATCGCCGCGCAATCGGCCAAGCAGGTGATTCTGCAAAAGGTCCGCGAGGCCGAGCGCGACCGCCAGTTCGAAGAGTTCAAGGATCGCGCAGGCACCATCATCAACGGGCTGGTCAAGCGGGAGGAATATGGCAACGTGATCGTCGATGTGGGCCGCGGAGAGGCGATCCTGCGCCGCAACGAAAAGATCGGCCGCGAGGCATATCGCCCCGGTGACCGCATCCGCTGCTATATCAAGGACGTGCGCCGCGAACAGCGGGGCCCGCAGATCTTTCTGTCGCGCACGGCACCTGAATTCATGGCCGAGCTGTTCAAGATGGAAGTGCCGGAAATCTATGATGGAATCATCGAGATCAAGGCCGTGGCCCGCGATCCGGGCAGCCGCGCCAAGATCGCGGTCATCAGCTATGACAGCTCGATCGATCCGGTCGGCGCCTGCGTGGGGATGCGCGGCAGCCGCGTGCAGGCCGTGGTGAACGAGCTTCAGGGCGAGAAGATCGACATTATCCCGTGGAACGATGACCAGCCGACATTCCTTGTGAACGCGCTTCAGCCCGCCGAGGTGACGAAGGTGGTTCTGGATGAGGAGGCGGGCAAGATCGACGTGGTCGTGCCGGAAGAGCAGCTCAGCCTTGCCATTGGCCGCCGCGGCCAGAACGTGCGGCTTGCCAGCCAGCTGACGAATCTCGACATCGACATCATGACCGAGGCAGAAGACAGCCAGCGCCGCCAGAAGGAATTCGAGGAGCGTACCGGGCTCTTCATGGAAACACTGGATCTGGATGAATTCTTTGCCCAGCTTCTGGTTTCCGAAGGGTTCACCAATCTTGAAGAGGTCGCCTATGTCGATCTGGACGAGTTGATGGTGATCGACGGTATCGACAATGATACCGCCCAGGAGCTTCAGGCCCGCGCCCGCGACATCCTCGAGGCGAACGCCCGCGAGGCGCTGGACAAGGCGCGCGAATTCGGCGTCGAGGACAGCCTGGTTGACTTTGAGGGCCTGACACCCCAGATGGTGCTTGCGCTTGCGCAGGATGGCATCAAGACGCTGGAAGATTTCGCAACCTGCGCTGATTGGGAACTGGCCGGTGGCTGGACGGTTCAGGACGGCGAGCGCATCAAGGATGACGGCCTGCTCGAACCCTTCGATATCTCGCTGGAGGAAGCGCAGGACATGATAATGACCGCGCGCGTCATGCTTGGCTGGGTTGATCCTGCAGAGGCCGGGGCGGATGCCGAAGAAGATGACATCGAAGAGGAGCCTGAAGCCTGATCGCAGGCTTCGGAAAACGCAATGGGCCGAGGTGGACACCCCAAAGACCACGAGGATGGTCCCGAGCGGAAATGCATCGCTACGGGCGAAGTGCAGCCGAAGTTCGGCCTGATCCGGTTTGTGATCGGCCCGGACGGGCAGGTTGCCCCCGATCTGATGGAGAAGCTGCCGGGCCGGGGCATCTGGGTCTCCGCCGATCGGGCGGCGCTGGACAAGGCAGCGGCCAAGGGACTGTTTTCCCGCGCCGCCAAGCAGCCGGTAAAGGTGCAGGACGGGCTGACCGATTGGGTCGAATCCCTTCTGGCGCAGCGGGTGGTCAACCTGATCAGCCTCGCACGCAAGGGGGGCGGCGCCGTTTCGGGCTATGAGAAGGTCAAGGATTGGCTGGCCAAGGAAGAAGCCGAGGTTCTGATACAGGCCAGCGACGGGTCCGAGCGGGGGAAATCCAAGCTCAGCACGCCGCATTACGGCAGTTTTATCGGCTGGCTGACCGCCGATGAACTGGGACAGGCCTTCGGGCGACAAACGACGATTCATGCAGCACTGTCTGCTGGTGGTTTGACGCAACGTGTTGTAGATGAGGCGGCAAGGCTCAAGGGCCTGCGCGTTTCGGACGATGGCAGCGGCCATCGGAAAGGAAAGAAGACCAGATGAGCGACAACGACGGTAAGAAGACATTGGGTGTCCGTGGCGGTCCGCGTGCGGGCAACGTGAAGCAGAGCTTCAGCCATGGGCGGACCAAGAACGTCGTGGTGGAAACCAAGCGCAAGCGTGTAGTCGTGCCCAAGCCGGGGGCCGGCAACCTGGCAGGCGCTGGCAAGCCTGCGCCCGTCGGTGATCCCTCCCGGCGCCCGGCCGGCATTTCCGATGCCGAAATGGAGCGCCGTCTGAAGGCGCTTCAGGCGGCCAAGGCCCGCGAGGGCGAGGACGCAGCACGCCGCGCGGCCGAGGAAAAGGAACGTGAGGAAGAACGCCAGCGTCGCCGCGAGGACGCGGAGGCCAAGGAGCGCGAAGAGCAGGAGCGCATCGAGGCGCTGAAGGCCAAGGAAGAAGAGGATGCGCGCCAGTTGCGCGCCGCGCAGGACGCGGCCAAGCAGGCCGCCGCCCCCGCGCAGGAGCCCGATGCTGCCCGGGTCGCGCCGCGCGGAGGCCCGGCCCCCGCATCCACCCCGCGCAAGCAGGACCGCGACGCCGATAGCAAACGCCCCGCCAAGAGCAAGGGCATGGGCGAGGATACCCGCCGTGCGGGCAAGCTCACGCTGAACCAGGCACTGTCGGGCGGCGAAGGTGGCCGTCAGAAATCCATGGCCGCGATGAAGCGCAAGCAGGAGCGCAATCGTCAGAAGGCGATGGGCGGCACGCAGGAGCGTGAAAAGATCATTCGTGACGTGCAGTTGCCGGAAACCATTGCCGTGGGCGAATTGGCGCAGCGGATGGCCGAACGCGTGGCCGATGTCGTCAAGGCGCTGATGAATATCGGCATGATGGTTACCCAGAATCAGGCGATCGACGCCGACACCGCCGAGTTGATCGTCGAGGAATTCGGCCATCGCGTGGTGCGCGTTTCGGACGCGGATGTGGAAGATGTCATCGCCTCTGTGGAGGACAAGCCGGAAGACATGCTGCCGCGCCCGCCGGTCATCACCATCATGGGTCATGTCGACCACGGCAAGACATCGCTGCTGGACGCGATCCGTGATGCGAAGGTCCAGTCGGGCGAGGCAGGCGGCATCACGCAGCATATCGGGGCCTATCAGGTCAAGACTGCCGGCGGATCTCTTCTGTCCTTCCTCGACACCCCCGGCCACGCGGCCTTTACCTCGATGCGCTCGCGCGGCGCGCAGGTGACCGATATCGTCGTTCTGGTGGTTGCCGCTGACGATGCGGTCATGCCGCAGACAGTCGAAGCGATCAACCACGCCAAAGCGGCCAAAGTGCCGATGATCATCGCGATCAACAAGATCGACAAGCCTGCCGCCAACCCGCAGAAGGTGCGTACGGACCTGCTTCAGCACGAGATCGTCGTCGAAGCGATGTCGGGCGATGTTCAGGATGTCGAGGTCAGTGCCAAGACGGGCAAGGGTCTGGACGATCTGCTGGAGGCCATCGCGCTTCAGGCAGAAATTCTGGAGCTCAAGGCGAACCCGAACCGCGCCGCCGAAGGCGCGGTGATCGAGGCGCAGCTGGACGTGGGACGTGGTCCCGTCGCTACTGTTCTGATTCAGAAAGGCACGCTGCGTCAGGGCGACATCTTTGTAGTGGGGGAGCATTACGGCAAGGTGCGCGCGCTGATCAATGACAAGGGCGATCGTATCAAGGAGGCGGGCCCATCCGTGCCGGTAGAGGTTCTGGGCATCAATGGTGCACCGGCAGCGGGCGATGTCCTGAACGTGGTCGACACCGAAGCGCAAGCGCGCGAGATCGCGGAATATCGCTCGAACGCGGCCAAGGAAAAGCGCGCCGCGGCAGGGGCCGCCGTCACGCTCGATCAGCTGATGGCGCAGGCCAAGGAAGACAAGAACATCGCTGAAATGGCGATTGTGGTCAAAGCGGACGTTCAGGGGTCAGCCGAGGCGATCGTGCAGGCGATGGAGAAGATCGGCAACGCGGAAGTGCGCGTCCGCGTGCTGCATTCCGGTGTCGGCGCCATCACCGAGAGCGATATCAGCCTGGCCGAAGCCTCCGGCGCACCGGTGTTCGGCTTCAACGTCCGCGCCAATGCGCCCGCGCGCCAAAGCGCGAATCAGAAAGGTGTGGAGATCCGGTATTATTCGGTGATCTATGATCTGGTCGACGACGTCAAAGCTGCGGCCTCGGGTCTTTTGGGCAACGAAATTCGCGAGAAGTTCATCGGCTATGCCAAGATCAAGGAAGTGTTCAAGGTGACTGGCGTCGGCAAGGTTGCAGGCTGCCTTGTTACCGAAGGTGTTGCGCGCCGATCGGCCGGTGTGCGCCTGCTCCGCGATGATGTCGTCGTACATGAGGGAACGCTGAAAACGCTGAAGCGCTTCAAGGACGAAGTGGCCGAGGTTCAGTCCGGTCAGGAATGCGGCATGGCGTTCGAGCGCTATGACGACGTGCGCCCCGATGACGTAATCGAGATTTTCGAGCGTGAGGAAATCGTCCGCACGCTGGACTGATAATCTCCGAGGGCAAGATAACAGCCCCCTGATTGCCCGGGACTTGAACAACTTCGGACCTGCCGCCACCCGCGCGGCAGGTCATGCTTTTACACAGACGGCTTCCGGGTGTTAGAGCGTATCGGCCCTGATCGGATTCGGGATTCCCAAGGTTTTCTTTCTGTGATTCCCTTCTGCTGAGGCAGATATGGGGTCGAAAATGGGTAAACCGCATCCTTTCAAGTTGCGCGTCCGCGCCGTTGCACTTGTCGAACAAGGCAACACGCATACCGAGGCGGCACGGCGGCTGTGCGTTTCAATCAAGTTCGTCAGTGACATGGTGCGGCTCAAGCGCGAGACCGGCTCGCTTTCGCCAAAGGTGCAGGGCAATCCCGGGCGCGGCAAGCTGACAGGTGTCAAGGATTGGGTGGCAGGCCGGATCGCGGTTCGACCTGATCTGACGATTGACGGGTTGACGGCTGAACGGA
>JAUNVT010000132.1 GCA_030540655.1 Rhodobacterales bacterium | reverse complement strand
TCCCACCCGTAGTTTTGCCCGAAACTGATCACAAGCGCGCAGGATTGAACGGGAATCAATCGGTGTGCTGCCTAATGGTGCAGCTCGGCCGACGGATGATTATTTGCGGCAGGATGCCCCGGCCAGCTCCAGTTTCTCCGCATGTCTCAAACGTCCAGTTCTTCCACAAATCGGGCATTTTCCTGAATGTAATCAAAGCGGAGTTCTGGCTTTTTTCCCATCAGCCGTTCAACCAGATCGCTGGTTTCGCCCGGCTCGTCCTCATCAATGGTAACGCGGATCAATTTGCGGGACGCCACATCCATCGTCGTTTCCTTCAGGTCCTTGGCGTCCATCTCGCCGAGGCCCTTGAAGCGGCTGACGTCGATCTTGCCCTTTCCGCCCAGCCCCTTCGCAAGCCACACGTCGCGTTCGGTTTCGTCGATGCAATAGACGCGGCGCGCGCCCTGGCTGAGCCGGTAGAGGGGAGGGCAGGCGAGGTAGAGGTGCCCCGCGTCGATCATCGGGCGCATCTGCGTGAAAAAGAAAGTCATCAACAGCGCGGCAATATGCGCGCCGTCAACATCCGCGTCGGTCATGATGATGATCTTGTCATAGCGCAGATCATCCAGTTTGAATTTGGAGCCGAGCCCCACCCCCAAGGCCTGCGTCAGATCGCTGATTTCCTGATTGCTGCCAAGTTTCGAGCTGGCAGCGCCAAGGACGTTCAGGATCTTGCCACGTAGCGGGAGAAGCGCCTGCGTCTTGCGGTCACGGGCCATCTTGGCCGAACCGCCCGCCGAGTCCCCCTCCACGATGAACAGCTCGGTGCCGTCGCGGGTGGAGGACGAGCAATCGACCAGCTTGCCGGGCAGGCGCAATTTTTTAGTCGCAGTCTTGCGCTGAGTTTCTTTCTCTTGACGACGGCGCAAACGTTCTTCCGCACGCAGAACCAGAAAATCCAGAATGGCTCCGGCGGATTTCGTATCGGCGGCCAGCCAGTTGTCAAAATGGTCCCGAACAGCGTTTTCGACCATACGCTGCGCATCCACGGTGGCCAGACGGTCCTTGGTCTGACCGACAAATTCCGGCTCCCGAATGAAGCAGGACACCATTGCGCCCGCGCCCGTCATCAGATCCTCGCGGGTGATTGACGCCGCCTTCCTGATGTTCACCAATTCGCCGTAGGCCTTGATACCCTTCAGGATCGCAGCCCAAAATCCGGCCTCGTGGGTGCCGCCTTCGGGGGTGGGGACGGTGTTGCAATAGGATTGGATGAACCCGTCGCGGGCCGGGGTCCAGTTGATGGCCCACTCGACCTTGCCTGGAGCCTTGAATTTTTCGAAACTGACGGACCCGGCAAAGGGCGTATCGGCATAGGTTGTCGCGCCGCCCATCGCCTCGGTGAGGTAATCAGACAGGCCACCGGGGAAGTGAAACTTCGCCTCACGCGGCGTTTCGCCGTCATCGATATCCGTTTTCCAGCGAATTTCGACGCCGGAAAACAGGTAGGCCTTGGAACGGGCCATCTTGAACAGCCGCGCTGGTTTCAATTTGAGCGCGCCGAAAATTTCGGGGTCCGGATGGAATGTGACGGCCGTGCCGCGCCTGTTGGGGGCCGCGCCGACCTTGGCCAAGGGCGCGACAGGCAGGCCGCGCGAGAACTCCATCGCGAAAAGTTCCTTGTTGCGCGCAACCTCCACGCGCAAATGATCCGAGAGGGCATTCACCACCGACGAGCCGACGCCATGCAGGCCGCCCGAGGTCTGATAGCTGTCGCCGGAGAATTTGCCGCCTGCGTTGAGCGTGCAGAAAATGATTTCCAACGCTGATTTGGCAGGGTCTTTGGGATGCGGGCCGGTGGGAATGCCGCGCCCATTGTCCCGCACCGACACGTGGCCATTCTGGTGCAGTTCCACCTCGATCCATGATGCGTGGCCGGCGACCGCTTCGTCCATGGAGTTGTCAATGATTTCCGCGACCATATGGTGCAGCGCGCGGTCATCCTTGCCCCCGATATACATCCCGGGGCGGAGGCGGACATGCTCCATATCCTCCAGCACCTGAATGGAGGATGCGTCATAGTCGCCCGAGGACGTGGCGGCGGACAAAAGGTCGGACATAAGCTGCGCTGCTCTTTTTATTCTTGAGGTCCGGCGATTATGACAGACCGGAGGTCCGGTTGAAAGCGACCCTTGCGTGTCACTGCAGGGGCGGCTCAGGTGCCCGAACGTGCCGCCCGCCAAAATTCACAAGGGTCGTGCAGCCTTCGCCGGACGTTACAATCCCAGCCTCGCAGGTAAGGCGGACGCTACCGAGAGTTCGGCCGTACCGCTTGTTATCCAGAATGTTTAAAAGCTCGGGTCGATGCCAGGGAGGTTCAGCGCCGTAATCAGATCGCGCAATTCCTGCCTTGCGGCAATGTTGGAGATGTTCAGTTGCTTGACACCAACATCCTTGAGGTCGAGCAGGGTCAGCCCGCGCGGGAACAGCTCGCGAAATATGACCCGCTCGCTGAAGCCGGGGGCAACGCGGAAGCCTATCCGCTTGGCAAGGTTGTCCAGAGCCGCCCCCATTTTTTCCTTGTTGATCATCGCCTGAGCCCCGACACGGTTGCGCACGACAATCCAGTCGATGGGCTGTAGCCCGGCCTGGGCGCGCAGCTGGCGCGCGTTCCAGACCATTTCGGAATAAACTGAGGGACTCAGGATCTTGCGCCCCTCCGCGTCGACATGGGCCAGAAGATCGAAATCGACAAAGCTGTCATTCAGCGGAGTGATCAAGGTGTCGGCAAGGCTGTGCGCGACCTGGCTGAGCCGCGTATGCGAGCCGGGGCAGTCGATGACAATGAAGTCACTATCGGGTTGCAGGGCTGCGACCGCTTCTGACAAGCGGCGGTCATACAGATTTTCTCCTGCGCCGAGCGCCGATTGAGGCACTTCAGGCAGTTCACGGTAATGCGGGCTGGGCAGGTCGGTGCCGGAATCCTCGACAAAGGCGCGGCGGTTTTCCGAATAGCGGCCAAAGGTTTTCTGCCGCAGATCAAGATCAAGTGCACAGACCGTTTTGCCCATGCGCGCGAGGGCGGTGGCGACATGCATGGAAACGGTCGATTTACCCGCGCCGCCCTTTTCATTTCCGACGACGATGATATGCGCCATTGCCCAGGATCCCTTGCCGCTTGCCTCCGGTTCCGAGGCATTTTGCCGATATTATCGCGCGCGTTACCAATAGGAAAGGGCAGCCGCTATGTGGACTGCCCCTGGCCTGAAAGATGAGATAAGGTCAGGGGCGGCGGGTCTGCCGCCTCAACCCAGTGCAGGGCATTACCCCTTCATGCTGTCCCAGAAGGATTTGACCGACCGGAAGAAGCTCTTGCTTTCAGGATTATTATCCTCGGACAAGGCTTCGAATTCGCGCAGCAGATCCTTTTGTCTTGTAGTCAGATTTACCGGCGTCTCCACTGCCATTTCAATAAGCATATCGCCGGCACTGCCGCCGCGCAGCGCGGGCATCCCCTTGCCACGCAGGCGCATCTGCCGGCCGGTTTGAGAGCCTGCCGGGATTTTCACCTTGCTGCGACCACCATCGATCGTTGGCACCTCGATATCGCCTCCAATCGCGGCGGTAATCATTGACACGGGAACCTTGCAGAAAAGATTGTTTTCCTCGCGTTCGAACAGGCCGTGCCGGGTGACTTCGATAAAGATATAAAGATCGCCGGGCGGGCCACCCCGCATCCCGGCTTCGCCTTCGCCCGAGAGGCGAATGCGCGTGCCCGTCTCGACGCCCGCGGGAATATTCACACTTAGTGCGCGATCCTTTTCGACCCGGCCCTGACCGCCGCAGGTCTTGCACGGGTTCTGGATGATCTGGCCCATGCCGGAACAGGTCGGGCAGGTTCGCTCGACCGTAAAGAATCCTTGCTGTGCGCGCACCTTGCCCATGCCCGAGCATGTGGGGCATGTGGCCGGCTCCACGCCGCCCTCCGCGCCCGATCCGTCGCAGGACCCGCACTGGACGGATGTCGGCACATTGATGGTCTTCTGAAGGCCTTTATATGCATCCTCAAGCGTGATGCGCATATTGTAGCGCAAGTCAGAGCCGCGCGCGGCCCGCGGCCGTCCGCCGCCACCACCACGGCCGCCCATGAAATCGCCAAAAAGGTCATCAAACACGTCCGAGAACGCGCTCGCAAAATCGCCCTGACCTTGTCCGTGGCGCGGCCTGCCGCCACCTCCGCCCATGCCACCCTCGAAGGCTGCGTGGCCGAACCGGTCATAGGCCGCCTTCTTGCTGGCGTCTTTCAGAACATCATACGCTTCGCCCGCTTCCTTGAACTCGGTTTCGGCGTGGGGATTTTCCTGGTTTCCGTCGGGGTGAAGCGCCTTCGCCCTCTGGCGATATGCCTTCTTTATTTCATCTGCCGAAGCCCCGCGCGCGACGCCCAGAACCTCGTAATAATCGCGTTTGGCCATTCGAGAACTCCTATTTCTGAAACCAAACGGGCCGGCCTGACAAAGGACCGGCCCGAAGGTTCATCAGCGGCGCATCAGCCGCGCTTGCTGTCGTCCAGATCCTCGAAATCGGCATCGACAATATCGTCGTCGCCCGGCCCCGACGCCTCATCAGTTGCCTTGGGACCACTATCCTCGTCCTGCTGGGCAGCTTTGTAGATCGCCTCGCCCAGTTTCATGGCCGCTTCGGTAACGTTCTGGATACCGGACTTGATCTTGGCCGCGTCATCCTTCTCCAGATCGTCCTTCAAGGCAGAGATTGCCAACTCGATCGCTTCGATGGTGGTCGGATCAACCTTGTCCGAATGCTCCTCCATCGATTTCTCGGTGGAGTCGATCAGGCTTTCCGCCTGGTTGCGGGCTTCGACCAACTCGCGACGCGCCTTGTCGGATTCGGCATTCTCCTCGGCATCCTTGACCATCTTTTCGATATCCGCATCGGACAAGCCACCCGAAGCCTGAATGGTGATCTTCTGCTCCTTGTTTGTGCCCTTATCCTTGGCGGACACGGAGACGATACCGTTGGTGTCGATGTCGAAGGTCACCTCGATCTGGGGCATGCCGCGCGGCGAGGGCGGAATGTTTTCCAGATTGAACTGGCCCAGCATCTTGTTGTCGGCCGCCATCTCACGCTCGCCCTGGAACACCCGGATCGTCACGGCGCTCTGGTTGTCCTCGGCGGTCGAAAAGACCTGGCTCTTGTTGGTCGGGATCGTGGTGTTGCGGTCGATCAGGCGGGTGAAAACGCCGCCCAGCGTTTCGATGCCCAGGGACAGAGGGGTAACGTCCAGAAGAACCACATCCTTGATGTCGCCCTGCAGAACGGCAGCCTGAATGGCGGCACCCATGGCCACGACCTCATCGGGGTTCACGCCCTTGTGCGGCTCCTTGCCGAACAGTTTGGTCACCTCTTCGATCACCTTGGGCATCCGGGTCATGCCACCGACCAGAACGACCTCGTCGATGTCGCTGGCCGACAGGCCCGCATCCTTCAGCGCGGCCTGACAAGGCTTGAGCGATGCCTTGATCAGATCGCCAACCAGGCTTTCCAGCTTGGCACGGGTCAGTTTCATGACGAGGTGCAGCGGCTGACCGTTCGAGGACATCGAGATGAACGGCTGGTTGATCTCGGTCTGGCTGGACGAGCTGAGCTCGATCTTGGCCTTCTCTGCGGCCTCCTTCAGACGCTGGAGCGCCATCTTGTCCTGAGTCAGATCAACCTGATGCTCTTTCTTGAACTCGCCCGCCAGATAGTTGACGATGCGCATGTCGAAATCTTCACCGCCAAGGAACGTGTCGCCATTGGTGGCCTTGACCTCGAAGAGGCCGTCCTCGATCTCAAGGATGGTCACGTCGAATGTACCGCCGCCAAGGTCATAGACCGCGATGGTATGCGCATCCTCCTTGTCCAGACCGTAGGCCAGCGCGGCTGCAGTCGGCTCGTTGATGATGCGCAAGACTTCCAGACCCGCAATCTTGCCCGCGTCCTTGGTTGCCTGACGCTGCGCGTCGTTGAAATAGGCCGGAACGGTGATGACGGCTTGGGTCACACCTTCGCCCAGATAGCTTTCGGCGGTTTCCTTCATCTTGCCCAGAATGAACGCACTGATCTGGCTGGGCGAATATTTCTCGCCGCGCGCCTGAACCCATGCGTCGCCGTTGCCACCATCGATGATGGTGAAGGGCATGTTCTTCTTGTCCTTGGCGAGGTGGCTGTCATCGGCGCGGCGGCCGATCAGGCGCTTGACACCAAAGACGGTGTTTTCGGGGTTGGTGACCGCCTGACGCTTGGCCGGCTGGCCTACCAGACGCTCGTTTTCGGTGAAGGCGACGATCGACGGCGTGGTGCGCGTGCCTTCGGAATTTTCAATCACGCGGGCGGTCTTGCCGTCCATGATTGCGATGCAGCTGTTGGTTGTTCCGAGGTCAATTCCTATGACTTTGGACATTTTTTCATCCCTTTCTCTCAGGCGATATGACAGAGCGAGACCCGTTACGGCATCCCGGCCCCGGTTGACGATTTTGACGTTGCGAAGTCTCGTGTTTGCCCCGCGTCGAGCCGTATATAGGGAGGGGTTCCGGACGCTGCAAGCCATGCAAGGAGATGCAAATTGAAGTTTAGCGCTAATTTCTGCGTCAGACGGAGGGCGCCATGACCGAGCTTGATCTGCGCGGCTTTCGCATCCTGCCGGGCTATCTGGATGCAGGGCGGCAGGCGGCCTTGGTTTCTGCTCTGCGAGATGTGGTGGCGCAGGCGCCGATGTTCGCGCCGGTCACTCCCTCGGGCAAGGCGATGAGCGTGCGGATCACCTCGGCCGGGCGCTATGGCTGGGTGCCGGGCCGGTCCGGCTATGGCTATGCGCGGACCCATCCCCAGGGGCAGGAATGGCCCCCGATCCCGCAGATATTGCTGGAGGCCTGGCGCGATCTGGTCAGCACTGCGCGCGATCCTGAATGCTGCCTTGTGAATTACTATGGCGCGGGCGCGCGCATGGGGCTGCATCAGGACCGCGACGAGGCTGATTTCAACTGGCCGGTGCTGTCGGTTTCCTTGGGGGATGAGGGGCTCTTGCGGATCGGCAACACGGCGCGGGGCGGCAGCACCGTGTCGCATTGGCTGCAGTCCGGGGATGTGGTGGTCATGGGCGGGCCTGCGCGGCTGACCTATCACGGGATCGACCGGATCAGGTTCGGCTCCTCCAGCCTGCTGCCCAAGGGAGGTCGACTCAATTTGACCTGCCGTGTGGTGGATTAGATGCGGCCGTTCTGCGTCGCCGTCTTTGGCGTGACGTTTACCCGATGCGGGAAAGGGATGGAGATGCCTTGCGCGTCGAAATCCTCCTTGATCGCCTTGGTGAGATCGAACTTGGTGTTCCAGAAATCATTGGTGGAGGTCCAAATCCGCGAGGTGATGTCGACGGCGCTTTCACCAAGATTCGTCACGCGGATCCAAGGTTCCGGCTGGCTCATCACGCGGGGATCGGCGCGGGCGTGGTCAAGGATGATCCCCATCGCCGCGTCGGCACTATCGGCGTAATCAATCCGAAACGTCAGATCCAGCCGCCGCGTATCATGCGCCGAATAATTGGTGATGACCGCGCCCCACGCCTTGCCGTTGGGCACCATGACCTGAACATTCTCGGGGGTGGTCAACTCGGTGAAAAACAGCGAGATTTCCGTCACCGTGCCACCGATTCCGTCAATATCGACATATTGGCCGAGACGGTAGGGGCGAAAAACCACCAGCATGATCCCTGCGGCCAGGCCGGCCAGAGTGCCCTGAAGCGCAAGCCCGACCGCCAGCGTCGCCGCGCCGAGGACAGCGACGACGCTGGTGGCCTGAATGCCAAAGATATTCAGCACCGCCAGCAAGACCACGATCCGAATTGCCCAGGTGGCCACAGTGGCCGCAAAGCTGCCCAGGGTCTGATCGATGCGCTGATGCCGGTTGACCTGACGGCGCACGACCCGGCCGACCATTCCCGCGATGGTCCAGCCGACGATCAGCACTACCAGCGCCTTGACTGCGGCAATGATCAGTGGCGTATAGGCGCCAAAATGATCGATCACGTTATCCATGTTCATCCCTCGGCTCGTCAGAATAGATCTTCAGTGGCCCCGGGTATAACGTCCGTTTGCGAATGAAGAAATACCATGCTGGACGGCGTTGCGCTTAGCTGTTGCGATGCCGGAGTTCTTCAA
>JAUNVT010000131.1 GCA_030540655.1 Rhodobacterales bacterium | reverse complement strand
TCCGGGCCTTTCCGAAGGTCGGCGGTATTACACCATCCGGTGGGACACTATCGGAGACCGGATGCACAGAGGTCATGACACTCCCGCGCTGCATGTTTTGCAGCCGTGGCGGGCAAATCGCAATCGCTGTCCGACCCACAGACAGACAATGAATGTACCGCCAATCGCGGTTGACATCTATGCCGATGATCCGATCGTATGATACCGTTTCCATGCTCTCTTCCTTCTGCTCGGTGCTCCTGATCGGCCACATTCAACTCTTCGGGATGCTGAAGAGAGATGGTGCTGGTTCGTCGACAAACGTGGCCAAATCCACAAGGCTCACACGCCATACACCGCCCTCTCACCAGCCTCGGCCAAGGTCGCTGGTGGGGCAGCATGACAAAGTGGAGATGGAGAAGTTTAGAATATTGGCTTGGCAGTAATGCACTTTTTGGCAAAGTTCAAATCCGGTCCGCGCTTCCTGCGCCGTGATATGGCCCCAATCATTACAGTGCGAAACAGTGCAAAAATGGTGGGTGATGAGGGGCTCGAACCCCCGACATTTTCGGTGTAAACGAAACGCTCTACCAACTGAGCTAATCACCCGCGCGATACATCTATCTGCAAGCGCCGTATCTGGCAAGTGTTGTCGAAGATCTGGGACAGATCACTTCCAACAGCTGTTTTGCCTCTGGTAAAATCCGCGTATAGACTGTAGGCGCGTGAAAAAACCCCAAGGATTGACCCGAATGGACCTTCGCAATATCGCGATCATCGCCCACGTTGACCACGGCAAGACGACGCTGGTGGACGAGCTTCTGAAACAATCGGGGGCATTCCGCGCCAACCAGGCTGTGGACGAGCGCGTGATGGACAGCAATGATCTGGAGCGCGAGCGGGGAATTACCATCTTTGCCAAGCCGACTTCGGTGGAATGGAAAGGCAAACGCATCAACATCGTCGATACGCCCGGCCACGCCGATTTTGGCGGCGAGGTCGAGCGTATCCTCAGCATGGTGGATGGTGTCGTTCTGCTGGTGGACGCCGCCGAAGGCCCGATGCCGCAGACAAAATTCGTGACCTCCAAGGCACTGGCACTGGGCTTGCGTCCCATTGTGGTTCTGAACAAGGTCGATAAATCCGATGCCGAGCCCGACCGCGCGCTGAACGAATGTTTCGATCTCTTTGCAAGCCTCGGAGCAGATGACGACCAACTGGATTTCCCGCATATGTATGCCTCTGGCCGGTCAGGCTGGGCGGATCACAAGCTGGACGGGCCCCGCAAGGATTTGAATGCGCTCTACCAACTCATCGTGGACCACGTTCCTGCGCCCAAACAGGTCAAGCGCCAGGGCGAGGATTTCCGTATGCTGGCCACCACGCTGGGAGCCGATCCCTTTGTCGGACGCTTGCTGACGGGCCGTGTTGAATCGGGCAAGCTCAAGGTTGGCGCGACCGTTCAGGCCCTCAGCCGCATCGGCCAGAAGATCGAACAGTTTCGTGTCACGCGCATCCAGGCCTTTCGCGGTCTTGCCAGCCAGGACATCGAAGAAGCGCAGGCCGGCGATATCGTCAGCCTTGCGGGGATGTCCAAGGCGACCGTCGCCGATACGATCTGCGCTCTGGCCGTTGACGAGCCGCTGGAGGCGCGTCCCATTGATCCGCCCACGATCACTGTCACCTTCGGCATCAATGACAGCCCACTGGCCGGGCGTGAGGGCAAGAAGGTTCAGAGCCGCGTGATCCGCGACCGCCTGATGAAAGAGGCCGAATCGAACGTCGCGATCAAGGTGACAGATACACCCGGCGGAGACGCGTTCGAGGTGGCTGGCCGTGGCGAGTTGCAGATGGGCGTTCTGATCGAAAACATGCGACGCGAGGGATTTGAGCTGAGCATCAGCCGCCCACAGGTTGTCATGCGCGAAGGTGAGAACGGCGAAAGGCTGGAGCCGATCGAAGAAATTACAGTCGACGTCGATGATGAATATTCCGGCGTCGTGATTGAAAAGCTGACCGGCAGTCGCAAGGGCGAGCTTACGGAAATGAAACCGGCAGGCGCAGGCAAGACGCGGATCATAGCGCACATACCGTCGCGCGGCCTGATCGGGTATCACGGCGAATTTCTGACCGATACGCGCGGGACCGGCGTGCTGAACCGCGTGTTCCACAGCTGGGCGCCTTACAAAGGGTCCATACCGGGCCGCCGCGCCGGCGTGCTGATTTCAATGGAAAACGGCGAATCCGTTGCCTATGCCCTTTGGAATCTGGAAGACCGTGGCCGCATGTTCATCGGCCCTCAAGTCAAGATCTATACCGGAATGATCATTGGCGAGCATAGCCGGGAAAATGATCTGGAAGTGAACCCGCTCAAGGGCAAGAAACTTACCAACGTGCGCGCTTCCGGCACGGATGAGGCTGTACGTCTGACCACCCCGATCGAAATGAGCCTCGAGCAGGCCATCGCCTATATCGACGATGACGAACTGGTCGAGGTCACGCCACTCTCCATCCGTCTGCGCAAGCGCCACCTCGACCCACATGAACGCAAGCGCGCGTCAAAGACCGCGTGATATAAAAAGCCAACCGATACACCAACGGCGCCTCCTGGGCGCCGTTGCCAAAATGTGATCGCGACCGTTTTCAGCCGGGATTTGCCTCGGCTCAGTGCCTCAGTCTGTCGTCTCCACAATCAAAAGCTCGCGTTCGGACGCATCTCGCGCATGGCTCAACGCCTCCTGATATTCGGGCGAGCGATAGCATGCCTCCGCCGCTTCAAGGCTATCAAAGCGGGCAACCACATTGCGCGGACGCTCGCGGCCCTCAAGTTGTACAAAGCGGCCACCACGGGCGATGAACTTCCCGCCATGTTTGGCAATTGCCGGCCCCGCCAGCGCCGCATATTTGCCATAAGCCTCGTCATCCGTAACGGTGACATGGGCGATCCAGAGTGCAGGCATGATTTTTATCCTTTCAACAATTGTCTTGCGGCGTCGATTGCGGCCCCGGCGCGCGACGCATCGGCGCCGCCGCCCTGCGCCATATCGGAGCGCCCGCCCCCGCCCTTGCCGCCCAGTTCGGCGACCGCAGCGCGCACCAGATCGACCGCAGAGACGACAGCGGTCTTGTCCTGCGTCACACCGGCGGCCACGGCGGCCTTGCCGCCCGTATCGGCAATCAGCAAAACCGCACCGCTCCCGATGCGCGTCTTGTGCTCGTCCACCAGCGCAGGCAGATCCTTGCCCGAAATCCCCGTCAGAACCTGAGCATGAAACTTCATGCCACCTACCTCCTCGGGAGCGCCGTCCTGACCCCCGCCGCCCGACAACGCCAGATCACGACGCAGCTGCGCGACCTCATTCACCAGCGCGCGTCGTTCGTCAATCATGGCGCGCACCCGCGTCTGTGCCTCTGAGGGGGGCACCTTCAGCGCGCCAGCGATCTCGGTCAGGGTCCGGGACTGATCGCTCAGATGGCGGAGCGCTGCCGCCCCTGTCAGCGCCTCGATCCGGCGGACACCGGCACTGGAGGCGGCATCATTCAACAACACGAACAAACCGATATCCCCGGTGCCCGCGACATGCGTGCCGCCGCAAAGCTCGATCGAATAGGTGCGCGCATCAGAACCCTTGCCCGAGCCGTCCTTGTGGCCCATCGATACGACACGGACCTCATCGCCGTATTTTTCTCCAAAAAGCGCCTGTGCGCCCAGTTCGCGCGCTTCATCCGGGGCCATGATACGCGTCTCGACGGAGGAATTTTGCCGGATGAACGCGTTTACCTCGTCCTCAACGCGCGACAGTTCATCGTCCGTCAGCGCCTTTGCGTGGCTGAAATCGAAGCGCAGGCGGTCATGGGCATTCAGGCTGCCCCGTTGCGCGACATGATCGCCGAGCTCCGCGCGCAGCGCCTCGTGAAGAAGATGGGTAGCCGAATGGTTGGCCCGGATGGCATTACGCCGATCGTGGTCCACCGCCATCTGAACGGCGGCCCCCTTCGTCAGAGTGCCCTTTGTGACTTCGGCGAAATGAATGAAAACGCCAGCCACCTTCCGTGTGTCGATGATACGCGCGGCGCCCCCATCGCAAACAAGCGAGCCGCTGTCGCCGACCTGACCACCCGCTTCCGCATAGAATGGCGTCTGGTTCAGCACGATCTGAACGCTGTCGCCCTCCTTCACTTCGGCGACGCGGGTGCCATCCTGCACCAGCGCGACGATCTGCGCCCCGGCTGTTTCAGTATCGTAGCCCAGAAATTCGGTAACGCCTGTGGCCTCGGCGATATCATACCAGACGGTGGCATCCGCAGCTTCTCCGCTTCCGGCCCAGGCAGCGCGCGCTTTTGCCTTCTGCGCGGCCATGGCGCTGTCGAAACCGGCTGTGTCAACACCGCGGCCTTTTTCGCGCAGCGCGTCCTGCGTCAGATCCAGCGGAAAACCGAACGTATCGTAGAGCTTGAACGCCGTCTCACCCGGCAGGTCAGCGCCTTCCTCCAGATCCTCCAGAACCTCGTCCAGAAGGCCAAGCCCGCGCTCCAGCGTCTGTTTGAAACGCGTCTCCTCCAGTCGCAACGTCTCCTCTATCATGGCCTCGGCGCGGCCCAGTTCGGGGAACGCCTGCCCCATCTGCCGCACCAGCGCCGGCACAAGGCGATACATTACCGGATCCTTCGCGCCCAGAAGGTGTGCGTGACGCATGGCGCGGCGCATGATCCGGCGCAGCACGTATCCCCGCCCTTCGCTGGATGGCATCACACCATCGGCCATGAGAAACGACGTCGAGCGCAGGTGATCCGCGATCACCCGATGATGCACATTGCCGGGCCCGTCCGCATCGGTGCTCGTGGCGTGGGCACTGGCCTCGATCAGGGCGCGCATCACGTCGGTATCGTAATTGTCATGCTTGCCCTGAAGCAGCGCGCCGATACGCTCCAGCCCCATGCCCGTGTCGATGGATTGCATGTCCAGATCGCGCTGGGTGCCATCCTCGAACCGCTCGTTCTGCATGAAGACAAGGTTCCAGATCTCGATAAAGCGGTCGCCATCCTCGTCCGTGCTGCCCGGGGGGCCGCCCCAGATTTCGGGACCGTGATCGTAAAAGATCTCGGAACATGGGCCGCAGGGGCCAGTCGCCCCCATGGACCAGAAGTTATCGTCGCTGGCGATACGGATGATCCGCTCATCCGGCAGGTCCGCAACCTTTTTCCAGATCTTCGCAGCCTCGTCATCCGTGTGATAGACCGTGACCAGCAGTTTCGACTTATCCAGCCCGAAATCCTTTGTCAGCAAATTCCAGGCGAAATAAATCGCGTCATCCTTGAAGTAATCTCCGAAGCTGAAATTGCCCATCATCTCGAAAAACGTGTGATGGCGCGCGGTATAGCCGACATTGTCCAGATCATTATGCTTGCCGCCCGCGCGGACGCATTTCTGGCTGGAGGCAGCACGCACATAGTCGCGCTTTTCAACACCGGTAAAAAGATTCTTGAACTGGACCATGCCTGAATTTGTAAACATCAGCGTCGGATCATTGCGCGGAACCAAAGAGGAGCTTGCGACGACGCGGTGATCGTTTCGGTCAAAATAGCTCAGAAAGGTCGAGCGGATATCGTTCAGCGTCGCCATGGGGGTATCTTCTCTCGGATTTCTACAAGATCTTGAGAGTGCCATGATTATATGCCCGCGGCGCGGCTGTCCACCGCAAGAAAAAGGCCCGGCGCGCATGGCGTCCGGGCCTCGGGCAGATCACAAATGTCTGGAGTTCATCCCTCCATCACATCGTCCTCGCCGCCATCGCCATTATCGGCTTTCAGATCAAAATCCAGGCCATGGGCCGCACGGATCTTGTCCTCGATTTCCAGTGCCATCCGGGAATTTTCCTTCAGAAAAGTCTTGGCATTCTCGCGGCCCTGCCCAATGCGTTCATCGCCATAGCTGAACCAGCTGCCGGATTTTTCCACCACGCCGGCCTTCACGCCCAGATCCAGAATCTCGCCCATCTTGCTGATCCCTTCGCCATACATGATGTCAAACTCCACCTGCTTGAAGGGCGGGGCGACCTTGTTCTTGACCACCTTAACGCGGGTGGCATTGCCGACGATTTCCTCACGGTCCTTGAGCGCGCCGATGCGGCGGATATCCAGACGGACCGAACTGTAGAATTTAAGCGCATTGCCACCCGTCGTCGTCTCGGGGCTGCCAAACATGACGCCGATCTTCATCCGGATCTGGTTGATGAAGATGACCGTACATTTCGTCCGGCTGATCGAGCCGGTCAACTTGCGCATTGCCTGGCTCATCAGGCGGGCATGCACACCGACGCTGCTGTCGCCCATGTCGCCTTCAAGCTCGGATTTTGGCGTCAGGGCCGCGACCGAATCGACCACAATCATGCTGACAGCACCGGAGCGCACCAGCGTATCGACGATTTCCAGTGCCTGCTCGCCCGTATCAGGCTGCGAGATAAGAAGCTCGTCCAGATCCACGCCCAGACGGCGCGCATATTGCGGATCGAGCGCGTGCTCGGCATCGACAAAGGCGCACACCCCGCCCTTTTTCTGCTCCTCGGCGACGCAATGCAGCGTCAGCGTGGTCTTGCCCGAGCTTTCGGGGCCGTATACCTCGATAATCCGGCCCTTCGGGATGCCGCCGATGCCAAGTGCGATGTCCAGACCCAGCGAACCTGTCGAGGTCGATTCGATATCCTGAATGGCATTCTCGCCACCCATTTTCATGATCGACCCTTTGCCGAACTGCCTTTCGATCTGCGCAAGAGCGCTGTCGAGGGCCTTTTGCTTGTCTGCGCTTTTCTTGTTGTCCATGCTCAAAAGGTCTGCCATTGCCATTGTGATTATATCCTTATCCCACACCCTGCCCCAAGCGGCAATTGCTGCGTTTGTTCGCGTCCTGTTCCGATCATAAGTGGAGGCAGACAGCGAACATTTCAAGAAAATTTTTACCATATTTATCTACATCAAGAAGCATTAAGGAAGGATTACCATGGCTGAAGTACGATCTATTGAACTTGCGTAATCAGCCGCCGTCCTGCCATGCTGGATCTGGACCCAGAATTTTCGTGCTGACGTCACTGACCTGACCACAGAATGTCCACTGCATGGATTATCGGAGCAATGTCATGACGCAGTTTCCCTCCGCAAATGATTTTGACGGCATAAGCCAAGGCTATGACGCCGACAGCCGCAGGTCGCTGTCGCTGCGCAGCGATGCCTATACCGACCCGAAATGGTTCGAAGCGGATCTGCGGGCCATCTTGGCCAAACAATGGCAATGGGTGTGTCATGTTGAAAAACTGCGTCAGCCCGGCAGCTATGTCACAATTCAAATCGCGGGGCATCCGGTTGCCGTCGTGCGCGATCGCAAGGGCGTTCTGCGCGCTTTCTACAACGTCTGCAAACACCGCGCGCATGAGTTGCTGCGCGGCGAAGGGGTGACCAGCCGCATCATGTGTCCATACCACGCGTGGATCTACCGCTTGGACGGCCAGTTGGTGCGCGCGCCCGAAACCGACTATCTGCAAGATTTCATCCTGTCGGACATCTGTCTGGATCAGGTGCAGGTCGAGGAATTCTGCGGTTTCATTTACGTGAATCTTGACCCGCTGGCCGCATCGCTTGCTGAACAGACCGGGAATCTGGAGACCGAAATCCGCCACTGG
Organism: Rhodobacterales bacterium; assembly: GCA_030540655.1. Taxonomy (GTDB): domain Bacteria; phylum Pseudomonadota; class Alphaproteobacteria; order Rhodobacterales; family Rhodobacteraceae; genus Roseovarius. The sequence goes on along the minus strand of JAUNVT010000131.1, from coordinate 619 downwards.
GCGCCCGATATCAGCGCGCTGACCTTCGCCCGCCGGCTGACCTATGACATCCGATCGAACTGGAAAAATGTCATCGACAATTTCCTTGAGTGCTATCACTGCCCCACTGCGCACAAGGATTTCTGCGATCTGGTGGATATGGACACATACAAGGTCACCACCCACGACATCTATTCGTCTCACATGGCCGAGGCCGGGAATGCGCCCAACAACGCCTATGACGTCTCGAACGCCACTGTGAAAACACATGCCGTCTGGTGGTTGTGGCCGACGACCTGCCTGATGCGCTATCCCGGCCGGTCCAGCATGATCGTGCTGAACATCGTGCCTGTGGGGCCATACCGCACGCTGGAGACTTACGATTTCTACCTCGAGACGCCCGAGCCCGATCCGATGGAACTGGACGCAATGCGCTATATAGATGAGGTGCTTCAGCCTGAGGATATCGCGTTGGTGGAAAGCGTTCAGCGCGGGATGAGCACGCCTGCCTTCACCCAAGGACGCATAGTAAGCGACCCTTCGGGGTCGGGCAAAAGCGAACATGCGGTGCATCATTTTCATGGGCTGGTGCTGGACGCCTATGCGCGCGCCGCGCAGGCGACAGCCTAATGGACAAGTC
>JAUNVT010000130.1 GCA_030540655.1 Rhodobacterales bacterium | reverse complement strand
CCCTAAGTTCGCCCCATTCACGCCCCTACAGCGGCCCCTTTGCGCCTGCTTCGTCCCGGTTTGCTGCCTGCTTGTCACCCGCCGATTTGGTGGTGCTGTGGGCTGGGCGTGATTTATGCTTCTTGTTCAGTCGGTTGGCGATGGTGATGAGCGCCGCCGTCCAGCGCCTCCAGGCGGTCGAGCGCACGCAGCCAATCTGGATGCAGACCTGCCGCCAGCGATAGCCCTCGGCCCGCATCCAGACGATGCGGCGGTTGTCGGCAGCATGTTGCTCGGTCTCGCCGCTGATCAGGGCCAGCCATTCCAAAGCCTCCTCCATGCGCTGGATCTCGCGGGGATTGGGGATCACCCGCATGCGGGACGGCGCGCTATCATAGGCATGTTTGGCCTCATGGATATAATCCGGCCAGGAGCGGCCATAGCCGCGCGCGCCAGAACCAGCGGGATTGGGCAGGCGCTTCAGCGTCAGCGCGGCTTCCTCGAAACGATCCTCGATTTCGCGGGAGGTGATCATTGCGGCGTCCTTTCTGCCGAGAAGGGGATTCCGCGCAAGGCAAGCCGCTCGTCGCTGACCAGCCTGGCTCCCAGCAGCGCGTGCGCGATGGTATTGGTGATGGCGCTCGGCGGCAGGTAGCGCTCCGAGTTCACCCAATCGGCGTAAAAGCGCAGCTGGGGGCTTATCGCAGTGCCCGGCTTTTCTACCTTCTCAGCCTCTTTTGGCGCTTCGGCTGCGCGCAGCCGTGCCCGGTGGGCGGCACGCACGGCATCGGTAAAATAAGCCCAGGTGCGGATCGGGCTGATGCGGATATGGGTGGTGCGCTTGGCAATCATCGGCAGAATGTCAGCGTCAAGGTCGATGCCGTCGCTGAGCCAGCCCTCGATTATCCCGGCGGTTGCAATAATCGTACTGCGCGAAGCTGGGCAGAGGCCCGGGCCGCCGGCGGCGAGGCAGCGGGCTTGCGGACCGGAGTTATCCACAGGCACGCTGACCTCGGGATGCGTAGTAGTATCTTTATAAGGATGGTTTGGGTGAACCAGGTTCACGGGTTGGGGTGAACTAGGTTCACGGGTACCCCGTGCAGCAGATTCACGGGGTGAACCACGTTCGCGGGTTGAAGCGAGGTTATCCACAGCCTCAATGTTGATCGCATACTCGACCGTGTAGCCATGTTTGCAGTCGCGCTGGCCGGTCTCGATCAGCAGCCCGTTGCGGATCAGATCCTGAATGGCGATCTGCACGGCACGCCGCGACAGTTCCAAATCACGGGCAATATTTGCCTTTGAGGTCCAGATGCCGCTGCCGTCATCGGCGGCCTTGTCGGCCATATAGAGCACCACCGCCTTGCGCGTGGCCGAGCCGACCACGCGGCGTTGGACAGCGGCAGAAATCAGGTTGCTCATCCTGACCTCCGCTGCTCGGCGAGCCTTGCTGGGGCAGGGAGGATCATCGCAGCACCCCCTCTAGGATCTCTTCGATCGAGCAGGTCTCGAAGGCAGTTGGCGCGACAAAGCGCAGTACCGCCGTCCAGTCGATGGCCGAGAGCGCGGCTGAGATCAGCAGCCCGGCGAGGAGGGCGAGAATGCCAGACATGACTGCAAAGATCAGCGCCCAAGCGAGCGGGATGCGCTCGTCATCATGATCGCCGCTCATCGCCCAATCCTGCCGCGCCCTGCCGTCTTGCGACTTTCCTGTTCCAGCAGCCAATCGCGCACCGCGCCGCGCCGGTAGAGCACCTTGCGCCCGATCCGGATGCAGGGCGGGCCAATGCGGCGCGTCTCCCAGCGCTTTAGTGTATCCGCCGTGACGCCAATGATGTCGGCCAATTCTTTGCGCGCCATCCAGTCATCCAGCAGGCCCTCAGGGGCAATGTTGTCTTGAACCGTCATGATCTCGTTCTTCCATGTTCACGAGATCAGCCAGAACATGGTGACGAGAGCGGCGGCACGGCGCGGACCGGCGCAGAAGGGCGGAAGGCCGCGCCGGTCCCTTGTTTTAAAGGCTTTGCGGGTGTTTCCGCGCGAAGCTGTGAAGTGACGACGGCAAATTCGAGCGATGAAGCGCGAAGTGAGGGTGCAGAGCGCGCCAGTATGCCGCATCGCGACTTTGAGTTGTTCGGTGGGGGTGAGTACAGCCCTAAGGGTAGCTCGATAGGGTAGCTCGATCTCCGGAGACATTTGTTCAGGAGATAATTCATGTCATTGCCGCAACGTGTGTTTTACACGCTGACCGAAGCCGCCGCCCGCTGGGGATGCGCGATTGCCGATATTGCTGAATGGGCAATTTCTGGCCATTTGGAAATCATGATTGCGATCCCGCCAACTCAGTTTGGCGGCGAGATCATCTCTGATCTTGTGGTGATTGCCCCGGGCGATATTTTACCGCTGTTTCGCCGCTGCGGGACTGGCCCGCGCGAGGGAGTGATCCGCCGCGTTCGGGCGCTTGGCTGCGGCGAGTGGAAGCATATCTCGCCACCCGAGCAGGGATTGCCAATCACGCGGGCCGATCTGATGATCCTCGCCGATATGCTCGCCCGCTTCGAGGAAGAGCATGGGATCTTCCGGCGGGCCGGGGCAGGCCCGTCTCGGGGCTATGATTGGGATGGCTTCTACGGTGCAATGATGGTGCGCATTTATGAAAAAGGCCTGCCTGAAAAACAGGCGGATCTGGTCGGCGAAATGCAGGAATGATTCTTGGCGGGCAGCGTCGATGGGGATGCTCCGGATGAGAGCACCATCCGTAAGCGCGTCAGCCCGATCTGGCGGATGCTGCGCGAGCGGGTGTAACCGCTTCGGCTGCTGGCGCTAAATGCACCAGCCGTGGCCGAAGTCGCATCATATCAGCGACTGCGTCCACCCCAGCGCGCAAAGGCGAATCCATCAGGTGGGCGTAGCGCATCGTCGTGCTGGATTGCGAATGCCCCAGCAGCTTGCCGATCATTTCCAGCGAGGCACCTCCGCTGACCAGCAGCGACGCGAATATATGGCGCAGATCATGGATGCGCACGCCGGGCAGATCAGCTTGGTCCTGTATCGTCTTCCAGAAGCGGCGGATTTCCTGCACCGGCTGATCTTTGTCGGCGACATCCCCGGGAAACAGCCAGTCACAGCCAACCGGAACGGCGGCTGCCCGCGTTCGCACCAATGCCGCCGTGTCTTTCGAGATTGGCACCCGGTGCACCCGGCGCTGTTTCGTGTTGGCAGCGGGCTTCGTCCACGCGCCGCGCTCAAGATCGAAATGCTCGAACCGCGCGGTCCGGACCTCACCCAGCCGGGCGCCGGTCAGCATGCACATGCGCACGATCCCGGCTGCGCGCTGGTCCTCCGCATCGGCCAGCGCGTCGCCGAGCTGCGCGATCTCCTCCATGCTGAGAAAGCGCTCGCGCTCGACCTCGACGCGGCGGCGAAATCCCACAGCCGGATTATCGGCGCGCATCTTCCATGCGATGGCGAGATTAAATACCCGCCGCAGCATCTCACCTGCGCGATTGGCGCGCACCGGTGTCGGTCTGGACGGCTTCAATGGCCCCTTTCGCTTGGCTTTTGGCTTTTTCTTGGCAGGGCACGAACGCCCCTCGGCGATCAGATTCAGCACGCGTTCGACATCAGCGGCATCAATCTCCGCTACCAGCAGGTGCTTCCAATGCGGCATGATCAGCTTGTGCAGCATGGAGGCCTGATCGGCGGCATTGCGGGGGGCCAGATGGGCGGCGTGCTCGCGCAGGTAGCGCTCGACAAGGTCGGGAAACCGCGGCGCTTCGCGGGTTTCCTCGCGCTCTGCCATCGGATCCAGCCCGCTATCCACATCGCGCCGCAGCGCTTTTGCGCGCTCGCGCGCGGCGGTCACATTCCATTCCGGCCAGCGCCCGATGGTCAGCCACCGCTGCCGTCCCGTCGCACGATAATCAAACATGAACGAGCGGCTGCCCGAGGGGTAGATGCAGATCGACAGCCCCAGCACCTCGGTGTCAAAGATCTGCCATGCCTTCGGGCGCGTCTCAGCCCCCCGGACCAGCTTTTCCGTAAGTCTTTCTCTTTTGCGCAAGGCTCAAACCCTCCTATCGCCTGATCCGACACATGCGTAGATGTGCTGACTTATCAACGACTTGATCCGGTGGGCGGAAGACAGGCGCGGACCGGCGCGGGAAGTGGGGAGGGCGCGCCGGTCGAGTAAAACGGCGGCAGGTCGTAATAACCGGCAATTGAATGAGAAAGTCCACGGTTCGGCCAAGGACATCGTCACTTATGTCTTAGCAACAGACTGCTGAGATACCGCTACGCGGCGATCAGCGGCTGGATGGCGGAGATATCCGGGTCTGGCTGATTGCTAACCAGATCATAGTTCAGCTGCAGGTTCATCCAGAACTCGACGGATGTCCCAAAGGCCTTTGCAAGGCGCTGCGCCGTGTCCACGGTCATCGCGGTTTCTGCCTTGACCAGCCGCTCAATGCGCGTGCGCGGGACGTGGATATGCCGTGCCAGCTTGCCGGCACTAATTCCCATCTCGTCCAAGAATTCGTGTTTCAGGATTTCGCCGGGGTGGACCGGCACTTGCATCATGGTCATGGCAGTCCCTTTCAGTGGTAATCCACGATTTCGACATTCTCCGGGCCGGTATTGGTCCAATTGAAACAGATGCGCCACTGAGCGTTGATCCTGATCGAGTATTGCCCGGCCCGGTCTCCCCTGAGCGCTTCCAAGCGGTTGGCCGGCGGCACGCGAAGGTCATCGAGGACGTGCGCGGCCTGCAACATCGCGACCTTGCGCACGGCTACCGAGAACAGGTTGGCCGGAAATCCCTTGCCCGGTTTGCCGGCGAAGACCTGCTCGATCAATGCGCCCTTAGTGCTCTGTATCATGATGCTACATGTATCAAGGCGTGATACATCGGTCAAGGTGCGGTTTGCAAAACTACTCCCTAGTTTAACCGGATGCAGAGCCACGGTTTCCGGATTAAAGGGGCATTGAGGATGTTTTGAGGCATCGGGACCGTGTTGCGAGGCAATCTGATATGGATTCAACCGCAAGGTGTCGCTAGGCTGCGCTTCAGGCGCTCTGAGTGCCTGAAGATAAAAAAGAAACTATTCATTTCTGGACAGGCAGCGTTGATGCAATTGCGTGATTTGTTGAGTTCTTACCGTCAAGCGGCACGATCCGAGCGTGAGAAGGGCGATTATTTCGAGCGTGTCGTTCGCGTCTTTCTGGAAAACGACGACACCCAAAAGCAATATTATTCCGCAGTGGTGCCCTTTGCTGACTGGGCCAAGGAGCAAGGGTGGAGCAAAGCTGATACGGGCATCGACCTCGTGGCGACTATCGCAGATGGTTCGGGCTATGCGGCTATTCAGTGCAAGTTTTATGCCCCCGAGCACAGTATTCAGAAGCCGGATATCGACAGCTTCATTTCGGCAGCGTCCAATGATCTTTTCACACGCCTGATCATCGCTGACACCACACAAAAGGAATTCGGTCGGAACGCCCGCGAGACGCTCGACAAGCTGTCGAAGGAATGGAACCGGATCGGCATCAACGAGCTAGAGGCCAGCCGGATCGACTGGTCGCAGTTCCTGCGTACCGGCAATATCAGCCTTGCGCCGAAAAAGCAGCTGCGCGATCACCAGCGAGATGCGCTGAAAGCCGTGACTGAGGGGCTGGCCGAGGCAGATCGCGGCAAGCTGATCATGGCCTGCGGCACCGGCAAGACCTTCACCGCGCTGCGGATAGCCGAGACAATGGCCGGGCCGGGCAAGCGTGTGCTGTTCATGGTGCCATCGCTGGCACTGATGTCGCAGACCGTGCGCGAATGGCGAAATGACAGCCAGCAGGAATTCACCGCATTTTCCGCCTGCTCGGACACAAAAATTGGCCGGAACGCTGATGCGGACAGTCTGGATCTGAATATTCATGATCTGGCCTTTCCTGCGACGACCCATCCGGAAAAGATTGCACATCAGGTTGCAGTAGCACCTGCTGATCAAATGGTGGTGGTCTTCTCGACTTATCACTCGATCGATGTCCTGACCCGTGCGCAAAAGCAGCACGACTTGCCGGAATTCGATCTGGTGATCTGCGACGAAGCGCACCGCACCACCGGCGTTACCTTGAAGGACGAAGACGACAGCACCTTTGTGCGCATCCATAGCAACGATCACGTGGCTGCGAAAAAGCGGCTTTATATGACCGCGACCCCGCGCATTTTCGGCAATGCTGCGCGTCGCAAGGCCGATGATCACGACGCCGAACTGGCCTCAATGGATGACGAGGAGAAATTCGGCACGGATCTCTTCCATCGCGGCTTTGGCTGGGCTGTCGAAAACAATCTGCTGACGGATTACAAGGTCGTGGTGCTGGCCGTGGACGAGGGGTTGATTTCAACCACGATCCAGAACCGCCTCAAAGATGGTGCAGAGTTGACGCTGGATGATGCTACTAAGATCATAGGTTGCTACAAGGCGCTGACCAAAAGCGACCTCGCAGGCGATCTGGCATTTGATCCCCGTCCGATGCGCCGTGCGCTGGCTTTCTGTCAAACCATCGACAAGTCGAAAATCATCGAAAAAGAGTTCAGCACTGTCGTTGACGAATACACCAGCAGCGATCTGATTGACGACGGCCGCCACCTGAACACTGAAGTCCGCCATGTCGACGGCACGTTTAACGCGACCTCGCGCGACGAAATGTTGAACTGGCTGAAAGCCGATGCTGGCGAGGACACCTGCCGCATCCTCACCAATGCTCGGGTGCTTTCCGAAGGGGTCGATGTGCCGGCGCTCGATGCGATCATGTTCATGCACCCGCGCAAAAGCCAGATCGACGTGGTGCAGTCGGTGGGTCGCGTTATGCGCCGCGCCGAGGGAAAGAAGATGGGCTATGTCATTCTGCCCGTAGCCATTCCGCCAAACACCACGCCCGAAGAGGCGCTGAAGGACAATGAGCGCTATCAGGTTGTCTGGCAGATCCTGAACGCGCTACGCGCCCATGATGAACGCCTTGACGCCCGTATCAACCAGGCCAAGCTGGGCGAGGATATTAGCGACAAAGTCGAGTTGGTGCGGATCTCGTCAGAATCCGAGCTGCGTGAACTCACCGCTGTAGTAGATGACATCAACATTAACAAAACCCGCGCCGAAAAGACCGGCGCAGGCATTGGCAAAGACACCCCCGAGGGCCGACAAAATGACGCGGTTGTGCAGGGTGAGTTTGTCTTTGATGAATTCACGCGCGCCATCATGGCAAGGATCGTCGAGAAATGCGGCACACGCGATTATTGGGACAGCTGGGCCAAGGACATCGCCCAGATTGCGCAAACGCACATCACTCGCATAACCACCATCGTGGCCAGTCCTGGCCCGGAACAGACGGCCTTCCGCGCCTTTCTCGAGGAGTTGCACGACGACCTGAACCCCGAGATCAGCGAGGCCGAAGCGATTGAGATGCTGGCTCAGCACCTGATCACGAAGCCGGTCTTTGATGCCCTGTCAAGGACAGCAAGTTTACGCAAGAAAACCCCGTCTCCCGTGCGATGGAGACTGTGCTGGGCCAATTGCACGAACATAATCTCGCCAAGGAATCTGAGAGCCTTGAGAAGTTCTATGCCAGTGTCGAGCGTCGCGCCGAGGGCATCCAGACGGCGCAAGGCCGCCAGACCTTGATAACCGAGCTTTACGACCGTTTCTTCCGCAACGCTTTCCCGCGCCTGACCCAGCGGCTCGGCATCGTCTATACGCCAGTTGAGGTGGTGGATTTCATCATTCATTCGGTGAATGACGTGCTGAAGGCTAAGTTTGGCCAGACGCTTGGATCAAAGGGCGTGCATATCCTGGACCCCTTTACCGGCACCGGCACCTTCATCACCCGCCTGCTGCAATCGGGCCTGATCGCGCCCGATCAGCTTGAGCACAAATACAAGCACGAGATCCACGCGAATGAGATCGTGCTGCTGGCTTATTACATTGCTGCGGTGAATATCGAGACGGTCTATCATGAGCTTGCGCAGGGCGAGTTGAGTGCGGACGCCCCCTATCATCCCTTCACAGGTATCCTGCTGACCGACACCTTCCAGATGTATGAGCAGGAACGCGACATGGTCGCCAATCTGCTGCCGGATAATTCAGAGCGCCGGACCCGCCAGAAGGCACTGGATATCCGCGTGATAATTGGTAAACCGCCTTATTCGGCGGGGCAGGGCAGCGCGAACGATAATGCGGCAAATGTCGCCTATCCCACACTTGATGCTGCTATCCGCGACACTTACGCGGCACACTCTAGGGTCAGGATTCATAACCAATAGATGACGGTTGCTGCGAGCGCGATAGC
>JAUNVT010000129.1 GCA_030540655.1 Rhodobacterales bacterium | reverse complement strand
CTCTGACCGGGATCGGTCACACCCAAAAAAGAGGCCCCCTTTCCCCTTTCAGGGATCGGGAGCCTTGCCTCGTGCGGGACGGGGCTATGGGTGCGCAGGCGGGTGCTACCAGTCGGACGGCAGCAAGATCGTCAGAACCCGGAAGGTCCGGGCCGGATCGTCCGGCGCATCCGATCCAAACGCCATGTTCTCATCCTCATAGGCGTCAATCTTGAACCAGACGGCCGTGCCCTGCACCTCGACCGATCCGAAATCGTGGTATCCGTCCGGATCGTTCTCCTCCGGGAAGTGATCCAGCCGCCCGATCGCGTCGACGCAGGACTGGACGAACGCCGGGCCCATGGCACCAATGTTGCTCGTCATCACCGCCCGGCCCCGCAAGACCGGATCGCCGGGGCTGTAGGGGATGGCAAGGCAGGCACAGCGGCGGAACGCGTCGTTCTGTGCGGCGACCCTGCTCGCGTCGATGCTGTCGTAAATCGTATCGGTCATGGTCTTTCTCCTTCTGTCCGGGACCACGAGAACAGGGTGCCGCCTCCCGTCTGGAAAGCGGCACCCTGCGGGCAAGCGATGGAAGGGGTGGCTTATGCCGTTGCGGCCTCCGGGGCGGCTGCAACCTCACTGCCGGTCAGGATCGCGCGGAGCTTTTCCATCGCCGCCGTATCCCCGACGGCGCAGAGCGCGTGGATCTCCGCCGCATGGGTCTTGACCCGCTCGCGCACCTCGCGCAGCGCCTTGGGACGATACCTGGTGAGCGGAACCACGAGGATGTAGCCGACACCCGGCTGCTGCGAGCCGGTGCCGATCTTCAGTGTCTTCCACGCCGATCCGATTGGCTGCTCATAGACCGTGGAGGAAAAGTAGATGCCTTTCGGCTTTGTGCTGTAGTCGAAGTAATTCATGCCGCCCTTGTCGTAATAGACATCAAGGTCGCGGATGTGCGTGTCGCTCATGCGGTGGCGGTCGACGAGTCTTTCAGTGGCCATGATCGGCTCCTTTCCAGTGGGGTTAAATCCAAAAGGAAAAAAGGCCCCCTTTTCTCTCTGATGGAGAAAGGGGGCCGCCAGGCGGAGCGTCTATTCGTAATGCGGCCGGGTTTGGGGGAAATACAGCGGCGCGCTGTCCTCGAACATATGCGCCTCATACTGGCCGCCCTCGTAGGCCACGGAACAGACATTGCGCTTGTGGCGCTGAAGGCGCGCCATCAGCCGGTTCGCGCGGGATACGATGGACACAGCCTCGGCCTCGCTGCGCACGACCTTGAACGCCCGGCGCAGCTCACCGGTGTCAAACCACCAGCCGCCTTCCTCCGGGCCGCCGAACGCGCGGTCGATTTCATAGAAGGCGATGATGTAACGGGGTCTGCCGGGCATGATGAGTTTCCTTTTCGTCGGGATCAAAATCAACCGAAAAACGGCCCCCTTTCCTCTTTGATGGAGGAACGGAGGCCGCAGGAAATACAGGTGGAGATCAGGCCGCGATGGCCCGGGCTGCTATGCCCTTGGCGGAGGCTTCGGTAAGCCAGTCCACCGCGCGCTGCGCATGGGCGGCGGCTGTGAAGAGAAACCGTTTCTCCCCTCGAAGCACTTTGAGCCAGGAGTCAATATACGCCGCGTGGTTGTCGATGTGATCAGCATGAAATCCCATGCGCTGACCCATTATGACTTCACTTATCGAGGCGATCAGCTCCTCCTTCGCGTATGCCTCATTGCCAAAGCTCGATGCCCCGAAACTGCGATCGAGGCGGTGTGCCAGTTTTGTGGCGTGGGTAAGCTCATGGTGCCACGTTGAATAGAATTGACTGGCACTCTCGAAGCGCGACAATTCTGGCATCAGGATATGGTCGAGCGAGGGAATAAAACAGGCCCGGTCGCCGCCGAAGGTCACGCCGATGTCGATCGCCTCGAAAAATGCCTGCGCCTCGGGGATCGGCTCTGGCCCGGCGGCCGGATCGCCCTCCGGCTCGGGATGGTAGGAGGCATCCAGCCCCTCTATCTGCGACGCGTTGAAGACCCGGTAGTTCTTCAGGAAGCGGTAGGTGCCGCCGGATGTGCCGTCGCCATCCTGCCCGCGATCCGCCTCATCACCGCCGTCAGCCTTTTTTCCGGCGGTGCCGTAATAGACCACGACGCTCGACTTGCTGCCCTTCTTCACGCCCGCATCGAGCGCCCTGGCCTGATTGAAGGTCATCCAGTAGGGCGAGCTGTAGCCCATCATCGCCGAGCGCAGGCCGAGCAGGAAGGCGTTGATGCCCCGGTAGCTCTCGCCGTTATGGCGCAGCGGCACACCGCCGCCCGCGATCTTCCACGGCCGCCGCCACGGCACGGTGCCCTTCTCCAGCAGGCCGATGATCTCGTCGGTGATTGCCTGTGCCGCGTCAAACTTCTCTTTGCTGCGTGCCATTGGTGGACCTCCTTTTCCAATGTGAATTTCACAAGGAAAAAAGGTCCCCTTTAATCTTTCCTGCGGGACGTTTCGGCATGCGGAACGTCTCTCCCGGAGCACCGACGGATGATTGCCGACGCATCCTCGGTTGGGAGCGTTCAAAATAGGTGGTTTTGGAGCCACGATGACGACCTAGGGCACGGTTAGACATACCTCATGCTATTTTTGATAATCTGCCCAATAATTTCGGGTGTTAAGCAAGTAAGTTTTCTTACTGTACTTGCTGCGAGCAGCCAAGTTCTTTGAATCTTTTCTCAAGTTCTGCATTATTTTTATTAATCATCTCAACTGTTCTTTCATCCCTAGACATTACTACCATCCCTTTTGGCTGACGGATATCCCTCATAATCTCAGCACACTCAGCGGTAATTGGATTCGTAGATGAAATCGATCTAAGACTTTGCTCAACAACAGAAATACGTTCCTGCAGCCCCGCACTAGCAGAAAGGCCATTATCTATAAGTTTGCTAGCCTCAGAGGCATCTCTTGCAGCATTTGCGATTTTTTCGCTGTTGCCTCTCGTTTGGTCATCTAGAAGACCTATCTTTTCCTTCGCTTCTGCGTACTGCATTTCCAATGACTTCAACCGCTCTTCGGTCCTAGCGTTGTAAGCTGGAATACCAAAGACAATTGTTATTGCTGCAGTGATCACTGCAGCAATAACCGCAGTTATTGCTGTAGTGATCACATATTTCTTGATCCCGTCTCTTGTTGCGCTCATGGGAAAGCCCTTTCTAACAAGTTGTTGAAAATCCGAGTGGCGCTGAACCTAAGCTCCTGAAGCCAAGAGGCATACCCATATGCAGATGCCTTATGCCTCTTTGGCAACCCTTCCCCTCCTTGCCTGATCCACCTCTTCCCGCGCCGCTAACGATCAACGACAACACAAGAGATCGGCCGCTCGGCCCACAAGGGGCCTCCCGTCCGATGACAGACAAAAACCCCACAGCCCGTCCCGAAGGCGGGGGGTCGCCAGCTCCCTGGCGGGCGCTCCCCCCCGGCGCGCAAGCGCGCCCGGACTGTGGATTTTTTGCCTGTAGTTAGATCATTAGAAGGGGAAAAAATAAGCCTCTGAAAATGAAAGGATAATGAGGGGGGGGTAGGTCATAGCTATGACCTACCCCTAGGTCATAGCTGTGGCCTAGGTCTGAACGATTTTTGTGCACAGATGAACAATTTTAGGTTTTAATAATTGCTCATCCATGGGCGATGATGCATCATCGCTGAACTATTTTTGTGCACGAACGGTCTAGGGGCAGGTCATGGATGAACTAGGGTCTGATCAGAGCAAGGTACGGCCTGACCTGCCAGGAAAGCCGCGCCGTGGGCATTTCGTCCAGACCGACCGGGCTGCGCATGAGGCTTGGGCGCGTCTTGCCACCAAGCATCCGGGTGCATCGGCGCTGTTGCATGTCCTCGCCGCTAATGTCGGTGAACAAAACGCAGTCGTTGCCAGCCATAAAATTCTAGCCCGCCTCATGGGTGCATCACCCTCGACCGTAAAACGCGCCCTAAAAACCCTCTCAGACGGAAACTGGATCGAGGTTCACCGGATCGGCGCCAATGGAACCGTAAACGCCTATGTCCTCAACAGCCGTGTGGCATGGGCAGAGGGCCGGGACAGGCTGCGCTATGCCCCCCTCAAGGCTGATGTGCTACTGGCCGAGGACGAGCAAGAAGCGGGCGCACTCGATGAACCTAAAGCCGCCCTTCATAACCTGCCCCATCTTGGTGAGCTTCAGATCCCTGCCGGTTCCGGTTTACCGCCGATTTCATAGCCATCCTTCCTTGGTATGGAACCTAGCCTGCCTTCAACAGGAAGAAATTCAGAGGAAACATGAAAGGTTTCACGTTACCCTTTGCATTACGATGTGAGATAGGCTCTGCAACCCTATGAAAGTAAGCGCAAGTGAGGCAGCAAAGCGAACCGCGAAAAGCGTCCCGACCATCACCAGAGCCATAAAATCCGGTAGAATTTCGGCCGATAGGACGGAATCTGGCAGCTACCTCATAGACCTGTCCGAGCTGTTCCGGGTTTTTCCGGCGGTAACGCACCCTAACGACGAAACCCCGTCAAAGTTAGGACGTGAAACCCCCATCGTTACCCTCAGTGAAACCCGGTTGTTACAGGAAAAGGTGAGCAATCTGGAAGCTTCGCTTGCCGAGGCCAAGGCCGAGCGGGACGAGTGGCGGGAACAGGCAAAGCGACTGGCTATGGCCCTGCCCGCCCCCGAGGCGGCAGAGCAAAAGACCCCAAGACAGCCGAAGGGCTTCTGGAAACGCATTTTCGGCTGAGGGACAGACCATTGCGCTTGAGTTTCAGTGAGATCAAGCGCCGCCCGCTTTGCGTCTATAACGACTTTTTGCAGATTTTCGGGGTCCGGCGCCGTTCGGTCGCCCGCTAAAACAAATCTTGCTCTTTGGGAGGAACACAATGCCGACATTTGCCCGCTCGTTTGCGGTGGACGCTCTTGCCGAGTGGGATGCAAACAGCCCGGCTAATGCAGTCCGGACGCTTTTCGATCGTTGGAGCCTGCCGGGAGAGGCATCGGACCGAAAGGCGGTGCTGAGGTTAGGAGTGCGAGACGGCTATCTAAATTTCTACATTAAGGGGCAGTCGGTCGCCAAGTTATCCATTGGTCGAAGCGGTCCGAAAGTTTTGGTTCATAAGGCCTACACCTCCCGTCGTCGGAAAGAGCGGAATGGCAACGGCGCTCCTCCCGTGCAGAACTATCAGAGCTATGACGCCAAAGCCCTTGCTGACCCAGCAACCGGCAGCTTGGTAGCGGACTGGATCGAGACGGCGGAAACCTACGCCTCTGCAGAAAAGCGCTTTGTCGACGACCTGATCGCCGCCAACCCAGGAGTGATCGACCTCGAAATGGGTCTGCCGGCGAGTGATCTTCCTAGTATGGAGCGGGTAGCACCTCGCATGGATCTCGTGGTCGCGCAGCGCATGAACGGCGAACTGCTCTCGATCGCCTTCTGGGAGGCCAAATGCGCCGACAACCGGGAACTTCGTGCGAGCGGGGATGCTGCGCCGAGAGTTCTTGAGCAGCTCGGAAAATATGTGCGCTGGATGGAGGAGAGCGGCCGTGTTGCCCAAGTACGGCAGGCCTACCGGAACACCGGGACCGATCTGCTAGGTTTGCACCGCGTGTTCCGCAAGAGCGGCGGAAGTGACCCGGAGTGCGTGGCGATCTGGAAGGCGCTGGCTGAGCTCGACACTCCAGCCGTGATCGCGCAGCCAGGCATCGTCGTCGGAAACTACTGGCCGGACGGATCTTCGGAAGGGGTTGCGAGCAGCCGAATGGCGCAGGCGGTAGCGAATTTCGCCAAGAACAAACATCGCCTCAAGCTCGATCAGGCCGGTATTCGGGTGCATGAGGTCGGTCCCGACCATAACGGACCCGTCCTGCCCTGTCTTCCAGCAACCCCGGTATCAACATGACGGTCACGCTTACCGTTCATCGGGGAACGCAGTCGATTGGAGGATCGTGTATTGAGATTATGGGGGGCGACGGAGAACGCCTGATAATAGATGCGGGTCGTCCTCTCGACGCCCTACGCGAGGCAACCGGGCTGCTACCACCGACCTTGGACCTCAGCCGACCGGCTACGGTGCTGTTCAGCCACTCTCACATGGACCATTGGGGCCTGATCGATGAGTTGCCAGCCGATTGGCCGCTCTGGACGGGTGAGAAGGCGGCGGAACTGATGCGCCTGTCGGCCGAGCTGTTCGGTGGTAGTATTTCCCGACCGATGCACACCTGGAATAGCCGCTCGAAACCGTTCGCAATCGGCGGCTTCACCATTACCCCGTACCTGACCGATCATTCGGCACCTGACGCTTATATGCTTCTGATCGAAGGAGCTGGCCAACGCATTCTCTATAGCGGCGACTTCCGCGTGCACGGCCGCAAGGCTCGGGTGGTGGAGGCGATGATCGCCTCTCCGCCAAAGGACATTGACGTGCTCATCATGGAGGGCACAAACTTGGGCGCGGACAAGCCCGTCATCAGCGAAGCTGAACTCGAGAACGCCTTCGTCGAACTAGCAAATGGGACGGCTCGGCACCTGTTCGTGCAATGGTCCGCGCAGAACATCGACCGCAGCGTGACCCTGTTTCGAGCCGCGCGGCGAACGGGTCGCAAGCTCGTCGTCGATCTCTACGGTGCCGATGTGCTTCGCCGGATCGCAAACGGTACCCGCTTACCGGTGCCCGGCCCAAATTTTCCAGAACTCAAGGTGGTCATTACTCCCGGAGGCAAGCGCCTCTATGCTCGGCAGGGCCGGGAGGCGTTCGTCACCGAGATGGCGACCAGCCCCTTTGCTACATCGCGGGTGCGCTTAATTGAGGATCGGGCGATTATCATGCTCCGGGACTCGATGGTGCGGGATTTTGACCGCGCCGGTCTCGGCTTCACCCCAGGCGACGCATATGCCTTCTCTAATTGGAGCGGTTATCTCGATCCCAAAGATGCGAACTCGGGATGGGCGCACGCGCAGGCGGCCGGTGCGAAGACGGTCAAGCTGCACACGTCGGGCCATGCCAGCCCGGCCGATCTTACTCGCTTCGCGGCTGCAATCGCACCAAAGGCCATGGTGCCTGTACACGGAATAGCTTGGGACGAGCCGACCATCCCGCTGCCGCCAGTTCGCCGGCTCGCCGACGGCGAGCCTTTGACCCTGCCGTGAGGCGCCGCTGATGGCAGGAGCAGGCGGCATATCCTGAATGGTGCACAACGCGCTCGTCGCTGCCGAATATCTTGTAAGCATTCCCGGCATCTTGAATAAACCCATCTGATGGGTTAAGATTCATTCATGGTTGTCATCCACCGCGCCCACGGCTTCCGGTTCGTGATCTACACTGCCGACCACGATCCGGCGCACATCCACATCACCGGGCCAGGGCAGGCGAAGATAAACCTGTCCGGGCCCAATGGACGGCCCCAGCTGGTGTCCTCGGCGGGCATCAAGGGGTCCGACATGCGGAAGCTGATGGCCCAGGTGAGGACCGCCGCGACGAGTTTTTGCAGGAGTGGAACCGTATCCATGGCACAGCTGACTGAAGACGAGTTCGAAGCCGCCAAAGCGCGCGGCAAGGCTATGCTGGAAACAGAGCCGCGCGCCGTATCTGCGCGCTATGACCGTAAGACCGGGCGCGTGACGGTCGAGCTTGTGAACGGCTGCACATACATGTTCCCCACTCATCTTGTGCAGGACCTGGCAGAGGCCAGCCCCGACGATCTGGAAGGCGTCGTCGTCGATGGGATGGGCTTTAACCTGCACTGGCCACGGCTCGATGCCGATCTCTATGTCCCCGCCCTGGTCGCAGGGGTCTTCGGCACCCGCGACTGGATGAGGAAAGCCCTCGCACGTCAGGCAGGCCGCACGACCTCCCCAGCCAAAGCAGCGGCGGCACGCGAGAACGGCCGCAAGGGCGGCAGGCCGCGCAAGCACGCGTGATTCTGCCCGCTCCCGGAGCTGCCATCTGCACGCGACCTGGCCGGGCCGTCCGGGGGCGCAGTCGCCAAGGAACGAAGCTCCCGGACAGCCCCTAGCACGAGCTAACCTGCCTCCCTGACGTCCAGAGCGGCTATCACCGTCGGAGCCGCGTCGAGACCAAGATGCATTGTGTCAAACTGCTGGGTCAACGTCTGGCCGCTCAGGATTTCGATCGCCAGGTTGCCGAGTTCCAAGTCCGCGTTGCTGTCCTGAACGCGTTCACAGCGCTCGGCATCCCGGTCACTGAGGCCGTGGGATGACTCTGTCCGGGGAAAGGAGAGCCTCGGCCATCAGCTGATTTGTGCAACAGAGTCGTCAAAACCCCCTAGTCAAAAATGCTCGTTTTAGGCACCTGCGCAAACCGCCTCGTTGAACGCCGCCACAAACCCCGT
>JAUNVT010000008.1 GCA_030540655.1 Rhodobacterales bacterium | reverse complement strand
GCCCCTCCCTCGCAAACGCTGCGCGAAAGCAACGCGCACACCATTCAGATATCAGAGCAAACCAGAAACAGCACGGTTTCAGACATTCCAGATATAATCAGCAGTTCTTTGCGGGATCAGCATTCAACCCACTTTCGATTCTCCCGCAGGTTGCTATTGTAGGCTCAAAAACCATGGCAGAGGAGCAGGCGATGAAGACTTCCATATGGATCAGTGCGGCGTTGTTCACCCTGATGGCGCAAGCTCCTCAAGCAGCAATCGCCGCGCCCGTCACGCATTCACCGCGCCCCGAAGCGCGCCCCGAGTTTCCCCCGTCCGGCAGCCACCCCACAGGGCCTGTCGTCGTCGCGGCCGCCACGGCGCCGCGCACCGCGTTGCGGCCGGCTGTGCGCCCGGCAAATCTGGGAGAGGCGACGCCAATACGCGCGTCAGGCAAGGATGTGGGGCTCTGGAACTGGATCAACGGCCTGCGGCCCCGCGCGGCGGCGGCGGGAATACTGCCGCAAGTGTTCGACGCTTCCTTTGCGGGCGTACGCTATGATCCGCGCATCATTGCCCTTGACCGCAACCAGGCAGAGTTTTCCAAGCAGATATGGGAGTATCTGGACAGTGCCGTTTCGGCGCAGCGCGTCAGCAATGGCCGTGCGGCCTTGGCGCGCCACGGTACCGCGCTGAACCGGATCGAGGCGCGCTATGGTGTTGAAAAAGAGGTCGTGACCGCGATCTGGGGGCTGGAGAGCGCCTATGGCGCGGCACGGGGCAAGAGCCCGCTGATCGAATCGCTGGCCACTCTGGCCTATGACGGGCGGCGCGGCGCGTTTTTCGAAGAAGAGCTGATCGCGGCGCTGAAGATCGTGCAGGCAGGCGATGTGTCGCCGCGCGCAATGACGGGAAGCTGGGCGGGCGCTATGGGTCACACACAGTTCATGCCCAGTTCCTACCTCAGCTACGCGGTCGATTTCAACGGGGATGGCAGGCGCGACATCTGGTCGGATGATCCCACCGACGCGCTGGCGTCAACCGCCGCCTATCTGGCGCATTTCGGCTGGAAACAAGGGCAGCCTTGGGGCGTCGAAGTGCGCCTTCCAGCCAATTTCGATCCGGCGCGCGCGCGCCGCGATGTGATGCGCAACCCCTCTGCCTGGGCGGCCGAGGGCATTGGCGACATGACGGGGCGGGCAGTGCCGAATTACGGCAAGGCATCCATCCTTCTGCCCGCTGGATCGAGCGGCCCGGCCTTCATGATTTTCGACAATTTTAGCGTGATAGAGCGCTATAACAAGGCGAATTCCTACGTCATCGGTGTGGGGCACCTTTCGGACCGGCTTCGGGGCGAGCCGGGGATTCAGACGCCTTGGCCACGCCATTACCGCGCCATCAGCGCCGGTCAGAAGCGCGAGATTCAAAACCGGTTGCGCAGCCGCGGTTTTTCGGTGGAAAAAATAGACGGCCTTATCGGCCCCAACACCATCGACGCGATCCGCGCCTTCCAGCGCTCTGCCGGGCTGCGCGCCGACGGATACCCTTCGCACGATCTGCTGAAGGCGCTGGGCGGCTGAAGGCACTCTAGAATTTTTCAGGTAGCTTCAGTCCTTGGGAGGCATACGGACAGGTTCCGCGGTGCCGGGCGTCAGACGAGCGCGCAACAGGCTGAGGGGGTGCGCCCTGAGGCTGAGGCGCATTGCGACGTAATCCTCGACCACGTCTTCGCCGGGGGTCATGGCGGGCAGATGGGCGGCAGGCTCATCCAGCAACTCGCCATCCAGATCCCCGGCAAAAAGCGGCAGGGGCGCAGGCGCGGTCAACGCCTTGGCCTGCCATAATGCCTCGCGACGGGTCAGGCCAAGTGCGGCAAAACAATCCGCCTCGGCCAGCCGGGTGATAAGGGAGGCAGCCAGACCGGCGCGGCGCCAGACATCTTCGGGTGCGCGATAGCCGTTGCCGCGCGCGGCGGCCAGCCAGGAGGCGCTCTCCTCGTCAATACCCCTGATCTGGCGAAACCCAAGACGTATGGCCAGCCCGCCCGTATCATCCGGCTCGATGCTGTTATCCCAGAAACTGGCATTGATGCAGACAGGGCGCACGATTACTCCATGTTCGCGGGCATCGCGCACGATCTGCGCCGGAGCATAGAACCCCATCGGCTGGGCGTTCAGCAACGAGCAGGCAAAGATCGCCGGATGATGGCACTTGATCCAGGCCGAGGCATAGACCAGCAGAGCAAAACTGGCCGCGTGGCTTTCAGGAAAGCCATAGCTGCCGAACCCTTCGATCTGGGCAAAGCAGCGCTGAGCGAAATCATCTTCATAGCCGTTGGCCTTCATCCCGCGCAGGAACAAGGTGCGATGTTCGCTGATATTGCCGCGTTTCTTGAACGTGGCCAGCGCGCGGCGCAGCCTGTCGGCCTGATCAGGGGTAAACCCCGCGCCGACGATCGCGATCTGCATTGCCTGTTCCTGAAACAGCGGCACGCCCAGCGTCTTGCCCAGCACCTTGCCCAGCGCATCGGAAGGAAATGTCATTGTTTCTTCGCCGTTGCGGCGGCGGATATAGGGGTGCACCATGTCGCCCTGAATGGGGCCGGGGCGGATGATGGCCACCTCGATCACCAGATCGTAAAAATTACGCGGGCGCATGCGCGGCAGGAAATTCATCTGCGCGCGCGATTCGACCTGAAAAACCCCGACACTGTCCGCGCGGCACAGCATGTCATAGACTTTGGGATCGTCGGGCGGCAGGGTGGCAAGGGTGTGGTGGTGCCCATGATGCTGGGCCAGCAAATCGAACGCCTTGCGGATGCAGCTGAGCATGCCCAGCGCCAGTACATCGACCTTCAGGATGCCCAGCGCCTCGATATCATCCTTGTCCCACGAGATGACCGTGCGCCCCTCCATCGTGGCATTCTCGACCGGCACCAACTCGTCCAGCCGCCCTTCGGTGATGACAAAGCCGCCCACATGCTGCGACAGATGGCGGGGGAAGCCATCGATTTCCTGCACCAGCGCAAGGGTCTGTTTCAGGCGCGGGTCGTCGGGATCAAGGCCGATTTCCAGCATCCTTGCCCGCTCGACCGCGCCGGTCGAGAAGAACCCCCAGAGCTGCGAGCTGAGCGCGCCGATCGTGTCCTGTGACAGGCCCATGGCGCGGCCTACTTCGCGGATCGCGCGCTTGCCGCGATAATGGATCACGGTGGCGCAGAGGCCGGCGCGATGACGGCCGTAACGCTCGTAGATGTGCTGGATCACCTCCTCGCGGCGCTCATGCTCGAAATCGACGTCTATATCGGGCGGCTCGTCGCGGGCCTCTGACACGAACCGCTCGAACACCATCGTGCCGATTTCCGGGCTGATCGAGGTGACGCCAAGGCAGTAGCACACCACGGAATTGGCCGCCGATCCGCGCCCTTGGCAGAGGATCCCGCGCGCGCGGGCAAAGGCGACAATATCGCGCACGGTCAGGAAATAAGGCTCGTATTTCAGCTTGACGATCAGATCCAGCTCATGCTCCAGAAGGCGGCGGGCGCGGGGGCTGGGCCCCTGGGGATAGCGCCATTTCAGCCCCTCCTCGGCCAGGCGCCGCAGCCGGGTGGTAGAGGTTTCGCCATCTGCAACCTCGCTGGGATATTCGTAGCGCAGGCTGCCAAGGCAGAAGGTGAGCGACGCCGCCAGCGCGCCGGCGCGATCCACCGCGTCTTCGTTCCCGCGAAAGAGGCGACGCATTTCTGTATCGCTGCGCAGGCGGTATTCGCTGTTGGCGAGCGCGGCGCGGCCCAGATCGTCAACCTTGGTGCCGGTGCGCACCGCAGTCAGCACATCCGCCAGACGGCGGCGGCGCCCGTGATGCATGCGCGGCAAGGCGCTGGCGATGGTTTGCAGCCCCAGCGATTGTGCAAGACGGGTTTGGCGGGCGAATCGGGACGCATCCCGCCCGTCATAGCCGGGCGCCATCAGCAGGAACATCTGCGCGCCAAGTGCATCGATCAGAGAATGCACCTCTTTCAGCCACGCTGGCCCGGCGCGTCCGGGGGCATGCAAGAGCAGCGTCAGCCCCTCCGCCCTTTCCAGCAGATCGCCCGGATGCAGTTCGCATTTCCCTTTGGTGGCACGGCGGCGCCCGGTGGTCAGAAGACGGCAAAGGCTGGCCCAGCCAAGACGGTTCTGCGGTAGAGCGGTCAACGTGATCCCCCCCGCCAGCACCAGCCGCGCAGCGGGGATGAGGCGGGGTACGTTCGCCCAGTCCGGGCTGCGCGGGTGCGGCGCAGGCGGGCCTATAGAGCCATCTTGCGCTTCGGTTTTCTGCCGCTCGGCCACCTGACGGGCGATGTCGCGGGCAGCGGCATAGGCCCGCACGATCCCGGCAACGCTGTTTTCATCTGCGATTGCAACCGCAGGCAGGCCCAGCGCCGCGGCGCGCTGCATGTACTCCTCGGGATGCGCCGCCCCGGTGAGAAAAGTGAAATTGGACAGGGCCGAAAGTTCGGCAAAGGGAATAGCGGTTTGCATGGCAATTCATTTGTATTCTCCTTTTGTTCTCACCCCGAGTCCCTAATGGAATTATCCACAGAATTATTTTCATGAAAGAGAGGCATCACAGCCTTGGCGCAAATTCTTCCAGAACCGCAGTATAAACCGCACGTTTGAACGGCACGATATGATCCGCCAGATCAGCAGGCGGCAGCCAGCGCCAGCTGGAAAACTCAGGCTGGGCGGTCACGATATCAATCTGACAGTCATCGCCGTGGAAGCGGACCAGGTACCATTTCTGTTCCTGCCCGCGATAGCGGCCGTTCCACATGCGCGGCACCAGATCATGCGGCAGATCATAACGCACCCAACCCTTCGTTTCCGCCTCGATCCGGACAAGGTCGGGGGCGATCCCGGTTTCCTCGACCAGTTCCCGCAAGGCCGCGATGCGCGGATCCTCATCCTCATCTATGCCGCCCTGTGGCATTTGCCATGCAGGCTGTTGCGTATCGATGCGCTGGCCGACGAACACATGACCATGTTGGTTGACCAGCATCACGCCAACACAAGGGCGGTACGGCAGGGCAGCGATCTGTTCAGGTGTCATATCGCTCTCCACAAGTGGGGCAAGGGCCGCGCCGGACGCGGCCCGCCTGTTGTGTCAGTTACTGCCGTTCAGAGTGCTGAGGCCCTTGAGGATGTCGATGGCATAGGCCAGTTGGTAATCCTCCTCGCGCAGTTTCGCGCTTTCCTCGGCGCGGGCGCGGGTTTCCTCGATATGCTTGATCTCGTCCTCGGTCAGGCTGTCATTGTTCAGACTGCCTCGCAGATCCGCTTCCGAGCGCAAAAGCGGCGGCTTGGTTTTTTCCTCATCCTCCACCTTCGCGGGGTCGCGGCGGGGCTGCGCCACCAGAATGTCGGGCGACACGCCCAGCGCCTGAATCGAACGGCCTGACGGTGTGTAATATCGTGCCGTGGTAAGGCGCATCGCGCCATCGCCTTTCAGAGGCATGACCGTCTGGACCGACCCCTTGCCAAAGCTTCTGGTGCCCACGACCACGGCCCGATGATGATCCTGAAGCGCGCCCGCAACGATTTCCGATGCCGATGCCGATCCGCCATTGATCAGAACGACCATAGGCTTGCCCTCGGCCAGATCACCGGGGGTCGCGTTGATACGCTCGCCATCCTGCGGATCGCGGCCACGCGTGCTGACGATCTCGCCTTTTTCCAGAAACGCGTCAGACACCATGATCGCCTGATTCAGCAGACCGCCGGGGTTGTTGCGCAAATCGATGACGAAACCGTTGATCTCGTCCATGCCGCCGGCCTTCTCGACCTCTTCCGCAAGACTTGCTTTCAAGTTTTCAAAGGTCTGGTCGTTGAATTTCGACACGCGCAGAACCACGGCCTTCTGTTCGGTCCGGGCGCGCACGGCAACCAGCTTGATCGTGTCGCGGATGATGGACACATCGAACGGCTCGGTCTTGCCCTCACGCACAAGGGTGATCACGATCTCGCTGCCCACAGGGCCGCGCATCATGTCAACCGCCGCATCAAGGGTCAGGCCCAACACGCTTTCGCCATCGACATGGGTAATGTAATCGCCCGATTCAACGCCTGCCTCGGCCGCCGGCGTGCCGTCGATGGGCGAGACGACCTTGACGAAGCCTTCTTCCTGCGTGACCTCGATCCCCAGACCGCCAAATTCCCCGCGTGTCTCGACCTGCATGTTCTCGGCGTCTTCGGGCGGCAGATAGCTGGAATGCGGATCGAGCGAAGTAAGCATCCCGTTGATCGCAGCCTCGATCAGATCGCCGGGGTCAACTTCTTCGACATATTGCGCGCGGATCCGCTCAAATATATCACCGAAAAGATCAAGCTGCTCGTAGACATTGGTGTTGCGCTCGCTCTCCTGCGCCATAAGGGGGGCGGCGATCTGCGTGGTGACGATCACGCCTGCCAGCGTGCCTGCGCCGGCCGCCATCAGGAATTTCTTCATAGATTACTCATCCTTGTCTGTCTGAAACCACAGCGCGGGGTCTACGGCGATGTTGTCTTGCCTGACTTCTATATACAGCGTTTGCGTCCATTCGGTAGCCGCTTCAAGCAGTTCTGCGGGAACGATTTCGTCATCCTGCGGGCCGCCCGGATCCCCGATACCGCCCATCAGGCCAACGGGGCTGCCCCCCGGCAAAACCTGTCCCATCTGCCCATAAACCACGTCCATCCCCGCAAACACCAGTAAAATCCCTGATTGCGGCTCCAGAATGACGACATTGCCATAATTCAGCAATGGCCCGTGATAGCGCAGCGTGGCCGCGGCGGGGGTGGTGACGACGGCGCGCGGCGGCGCGGCCATGACGATGCCGGGGCGGGTGATACCAGCGGCATCCGGCTCGCCCGCGCGGCGCAGGATGCGCCCCTGCACAGGCAGCGGCAGCTTGCCCTTGCGGCCCTCGATCCCCGGCAGGCTTCCCGGCGTTTCATCCACCGCGATCTGGCTCAGGCCGCTTGCAAACCCTTCCAGCGTTTCGGCGGATGCGATCAGCAGGGCTGTCTTCACCGGATCTTCCGTGAAGCGGCGTGGCAGATCCCTGCGCTCGTCGATCGCCTGACCAAGCTCGGCGCGGGCGGTCTGCGCGCTGGCCAGCCCCTCGGCCAACGTATCGGCCGCGCTTTGCTGCAATTCACGCAGTAACGTCAGCTCTTCCAGAGCGACCCGCAGCTCGTCCGCGCGCGCGGTCAGCGCGGGGCTGACATCCGCCAGTATCATCCCCGAACGGGCGGTGCCGATGGGACCTGCGGGATGCAGCAATGTGACCGGCGCGGGAATGGCGCTGATCGAGCTCAGCACTCCCAGGAACTGCCCGATTTCACGCTGGCGCGCCGCCAGATCCAGCGCAACGGCCTGTTCCTGAACCGCTGCCCCGCGCAGCCCGGCCCGCATTGCCCGCAGGCCCGCTTCGAACGCGCGCACTGTCTGCGTCAGTGCCTTAACGCTGCTGCCCGCGTCTTTGGCTTCGTCCAACGCGCGGGTGGCGTCCGCCAGCATGGCGGCGGCATTCTGCGCGGCGGTGGCCGGATCGCTGGCGGTATCCTCCTGGGCGGACAGGGCAAGGGGTGCCAGGGCGAGCGATGCGGCGCAGAGCAGCAGCGCGGCCGCACGCCTCATGCGGGTTGCGCCGCCCGGACCATGCGGAGAAGCGACCGCCCGGTCATTTCGACCGGCTGCTCGATACCCATCAGCTCCAGCAGGGTTGGCGCCACATCGCTCAGACGTCCGGGCGCCAACGAGGTGCCCCTGGGGCCGCCCACCAGTATGACAGGGACGGGATTCGTGGTATGCGCGGTATAGGGCGCGCCTGAGGCGGGATCGATCATCACCTCGCAATTGCCATGATCGGCGGTGACGATCATTGCGCCGCCTTGCATCTCCAGCGCCGCCAGAACGCGGCCCAGCCCCTTGTCGACCGCCTCGCAGGCCGCGATGGCGGCATTCAGATCGCCGCTATGTCCGACCATGTCGGGATTGGCATAATTGACCACGATAAGATCGTATCTCTTCTCGATTGCATCGACCAGATGGTCGGTCACTTCGGGGGCGGACATTTCGGGCTGCAGATCATAAGTGGCCACGCCGGGCGACTGCGCCATATAACGGTCCTCGCCCGGCTCGGGAGGCTCGCGGCCACCGTTCAGAAAGAACGTCACATGGGGGTATTTCTCGGTTTCAGCGATGTGGAACTGGCGCAGCCCATGCTTGGCCACCCAGACGCTCAGCGTATTCTCCGGCATCTCGTCTGGAAAGATGCAGTCCATATAGGTTCTGTGGCGCGCGGAATATTCGGTAAATCCCGAAGCGATGGCGAATTCCGGCCTGCGGCCTGTGTCAAAGGCGTCAAATTCGGGATCGGCAAAGGCGGCCAGAATTTCGCGCGCGCGGTCGGCGCGGAAATTGAGGCAGAGCAGACCATCGCCGTCCCGCATTCCGGCATAATCGCCCAGCACACGCGGTTTTATGAATTCGTCGGTGCGCCCCTTGTCATAGGCGTTTTCAATGGCTTCTCCGGCGGTCTGAGCCCTGTAGCCTTCGGCCTGTGCGATGGCGCGATAGGCCAGAGCAACCCGTTCCCACCTGTTGTCGCGGTCCATCGCATAATAGCGGCCCGACACGGTGGCGATATAGGCGCCATCGGGCAATGCTGCCTGAAGGTTGTCCAGATAGGATTTCGCCGAGATCTGCGCCACGTCGCGCCCATCTGTGAAGGCGTGAATGGCCACGGGAACCCGTTGGGCTGTCAGCGCACGGGCAGCGGCAATCATATGCTGGATATGGGAATGAACGCCGCCATCGGACAGCACCCCGAGCAGATGCGCGGTACCGCCCGAGACCCGCATCGCATCCACAAAGCGGCGCACACCGGGCAGGCTGTCAAAAGTGCCTTCCTCGATCGCGCGGTCAATGCGGCGCAGGTCCATCTCTACGATCCGGCCAGCACCGATGTTGAGATGGCCCACCTCGGAATTGCCCATCTGACCTGCGGGCAGTCCCACGTCCAGCCCGTGTGTGACCAGGGTCGCATTGGGACAGTTTTCCATCAACGCGTCGAAATTGGGCGTGTTTGCCAGAAGTGGCGCATTTCCGATTTCGGTATCCGACAGCCCCCAACCATCCAGAATGCACAGAATAACGGGTTTGGGGGTGTTCATATCATGCTCCTGGCCGCGGTCAGGGCCTTTGGCAATGTTCTTACCGAAGTTGCAGAAGGGTGGAAACAGAGATAGCGTTAACAGGTGATGGAAATTCCTTATGCTGCAATCTCGCGCTGCAAGACAGGTCTTCAAGGCCGGGGCCAAACCCATAATGTCAGGTTCGGTGATAGGGACCGCCTGTCAGAATGGTCGTCGCGCGATAGATCTGTTCGGCCAGCATGACGCGGGCCAGCATATGCGGCCAGACCATCTTCCCAAGCGACAGGGTGAAATCGGCGGTTTCGCGCAAAAAAGGAGCGATGCCATCCGCGCCGCCGATGATGAAGGCCAGATCGCTGCGCCCCATGTCCCGCCAGTCAGCCACCCTGGCCGCGAAATCGGGGGAGGTCAGCAAGCGGCCACGTTCGTCCAGCGCGACGCGCACTGCGCCTTGTGGCAGGGCCCGCTCCAGCAAGGCTGCCTCGGCGTCGAGACCACCGCCTTTCTTGTCCTCGACCTCGTGCAGGGTCGCAGCACCAAGGCCCAGCGCACGTCCGGTGCGCTCCGCCCGCAGCATGTAGTTGTCGAATATGGCGCGCTCAGGACCTGCACGCATGCGCCCTACGGCGCAGATATGCAGCCTCATTCAGATTGGCCGTGCCATGCGCATGGCGCTCAGGCGGATGCCGGGGCGCCCGATGCACTGGCAGGCTGCCACATCTTTTCCAATTGATAGAAATCGCGCACTTCGGGACGGAACACATGCACGATCACGTCCCCTGTGTCGATCAGCACCCAATCCCCCGTCTCCTTGCCTTCGATGCGGGAGGAGCGGCCCAGATCATGCTTCAGCTTGTCGACCAGCTTTTCGGCGATGGAGATGACCTGTCGCGAGGACCGGCCGGAACAGACCACCATGTAGTCGCCGATCGAGGATTTACCGCGCAGGTCGATCTCCACGATATCCTCTGCCTTGTCATCGTCCAGAGATTTCAAAATATGCGCAAGCTGCTCCTGGCTGGATGCGCTGTCGTTCAGGGCCATATTGGGCACCTTCGTATCGGCGGCACTGGCCGCTGCTGCGGAAATGGACAGCTCGTTGTCCTCCTGACTGGCGCACCTGAATGTGGCCCCGGTGCCGGGTCATACTTAAATCTAGCAAGCTGCGGCGCGTCTTTCAATGAAACACGTCAGAATAGTTCCGAATTGGCGCATTACGTGCCTTGTCATCCGGTTGCAGCGTCAGAAATGCGTCGGCTTGGCCAGATCATCTGGATCGGCGAGCAGGCGCAGCTCGCGCTGCGGATAGGGGATGGAAATGCCATTTTCATGGAACGCGCTCCAAAGCGCCAGATAGACATTGCCCCGGATATTGGTCAACCCCTCTACCGGATCGCGGATCCAGAAGCGCAGGATGTAATTGACGCTGCTTTCGCCAAAACCGACGATATGGCACACGGGTTCCTTCATTGCCAGGACGCGCGGCACGCTTGCTGTGGCATCGATGGCAATCTTGCGCACCTTGTGCGGATCGTCGCCATAGGCAGTGGCGAAATGAATGTCGAGCCGCACGAATTCGTCGGAATGCGACCAGTTCACCACCTGGCCGGTGATCAGATCCTCGTTCGGGATCAGATATTCTTTGCCATCGCGGGTGACCACGCTGACATAGCGCGCGCCCAGCGCGTTGATCCATCCGAATGTCTCGCCCAGGCTGATGACGTCGCCGGGCTTGATGGATTTATCCAGCAGGATGATGACGCCCGATACCAGGTTCGAGACGACCTTTTGCAGGCCAAAACCGATGCCGACGCCGATGGCGCCAGACAGAACCGCAAGCCCGGTCAGATCGAACCCGACCATGCGGAGCCCGACAAAGAACGCCGCTCCGAAAAGCGAAACCTGAAGCAGCTTGACCGCCAGCACCTGCATCGAAGGCGAGATCTGTTCGTTCCGCCTGATCCGGCTGGCCGTGGTCGAGGAGATCAGGCGCGCGATGAATAAAAGCCCCCAGAGGATCGCAACGGCCTGAACGATTATCCAGACAGAAATCCGCGTCTCGCCGAGAGTGACGGACAGGCTGTCCATGAGGCGCCGCGCCTCTTCTGTCAGCCCAAGGATGATCAGCGTCGCCCAGATCCAGCTCGCATATCGCACGACATGACGTGCGAATCCATTCGCAATCAGGCGCGTGACAAAGGCAATTACGAGCCACGCCGTAGCAAGGCTGACAACAATTCCGATCAGATAGGACCGGCTTGGCCATGTTGCTTCCTGCATGACCGCGTAGGTGATCCAGCCGAGCGTGACGAAAAAGATCACCCGCAGGCGCCGGTGCACCATGACCAGAAGACGTATCCGCCATTTCGGCCAGCCTTCGCGCCGGCGCATCCAGCCATGCAGGCGCGGGCCCATCACCATCCGCAACAGATGCGCGGCCAGGAAGAGGCCGACAATGATCATCATCTGATAAAGGTTCCAGGTGCGCAGCAACCCCAGCGCGAACCCCGAGCCCTGACCCCACAGGCTCAGCGCAATTTCCTGCGCTTGCTCTACTGGGGGAATCGGGGGGGGGTCTGACATGGCGTGCAGATTACACCGCGCCGTGGGCGCAGCAAGCCTGCACTGGACTTGCGCGACGATTCGCGGTTGCATCAGGCGGACTTGAACACTGAGGCGATACTGATGACCACTGCGTTTCTCACCCATTCCGATTGTCTGGCCCATGATGTTCCGCGCGATCATCCGGAACGGCCGGGCAGGCTCCGGGCCGTCCTGCGCGCGTTGGAGGACCGGGATCTGCTGCGCGAAGATGCGCCGCTGGCGACGGATGCGGATTTGCTGCGCGTGCATCCCGAGGCCTATCTGAATGCGCTCGCGGGCGCGGCGCCGCGGGAAGGGTTTACCGCGATCGACGGTGATACATGGCTGTCCCCCGGCACGCTGGCGGCCGCACGGCGCGGCGTGGGCGGCGCCATTCGCGCGGTCGATATGGTCATGGCGGGTACGGCGCGCAGCGCATTCGTCGCCACGCGTCCGCCGGGCCATCACGCGGAGCGGACAACCCCAATGGGGTTTTGCTATTTCGGCACGGTCGCGGCCGCGGCTTTTCACGCGCTGGATCACCACGGGCTGGCCCGCGTCGTCATCGTTGATTTTGACGTGCATCACGGCAATGGCACGCAGGATCTGGTGCAGGCCGATCCGCGCATCGGTTTTTTTTCCACGCACCAGATGCCGCTGTTTCCCGGCACCGGCAGTGCGTCGGACAGGGGCGCGTCGGGGCAGGTTCTGAACGTGCCGCTGCGTGCGGGCGATGGCAGCGCAGCGTTCCGGGCGGCGATGGAGCGCCAGATCCTGCCCGCGCTCGATGGGTTCGCGCCTGAACTGATCCTGATCTCGGCGGGGTTCGATGCCCATCGCGACGATCCGCTGGCAAATCTTGAACTGGAGGAAGCGGATTTCGCCTGGGTCACGGAAAAGCTGTGCGATGCAGCCGGTATCCATGCCAGCGGACGCATCGTCTCCTGCCTGGAGGGCGGATACAGCCTGCGCGCACTGGCAAACAGCGTGGCGGCCCATGTGGATGTGCTGATCGCGCGCGCAGGCTGAGCGGGCGCCGCTTGCCAGCACGCCGCAGACGTGCAAGGCAGGCCGCCCAAGCCTTCTGGAAAGGAAGAGCCCCATGCGCGCCGGACTGATCCTGCTCTGCCTTGCCTATGTCCTCAGCCAGTTCTACCGCGCGTTCCTGGCCGTGCTGGGAGGGGTGCTGGCACAGGATATCAGCGCTGGTCCCGAGGATCTGGCCTTTGCTTCGGGCCTGTGGTTTCTGGCCTTTGCGGGCGCACAGCTGCCCATCGGCTGGGCGCTGGACAGGATCGGGCCGCGCCGCACGGTGTCGGCCCTCTTGCTGGTCGGCGGGGCTGGTGGCGCGCTTCTCTTCGGCTTTGCCCAAGGGCCGGGGCAGGTGAATCTGGCGATGATGATGATCGGCGCGGGCTGCGCGCCGGTCTTAGTGTCGGCCTATTTCATCCTCGCGCGCCAGGGCAACGCCGCGCAATTTGCGACCATCGCGGCGCTTCTTCTGGCCATCGGATCGCTGGGCAATCTGGGCGCATCCTGGCCGATGGCCTGGGCGGTCGAAGCATTTGGCTGGCGCACTGCAATGATCAGCCTCGCTGCGATCACGGCGCTGGCCTCCCTTGTTCTGTTCATCTTTGTCCGGGACCCGGAGGCGGCGCCGGGTGGCCAGCGCGGATCGGTGACAGACCTGATGAAGATGCGCGCGCTTTGGCCCATATTTCCGATGATGTTCGTCTGTTACGCGCCCGTCGCGGCGATCCGGGGGCTTTGGATCGGGCCGTATTTCCACGATGTTTTCGGGCTTGGCACGGTGCAACTGGGGCAGGCCTCGCTCGTCATGGGGATCGCGATGATCGGCGGGACACTGATTTACGGCCCGCTGGACCGGGTGTTCGGCACGCACAAATGGGTGATTTTCACGGGCAACATGGTCTGCGCTGCCGCTTGCCTCACGCTGGCGATGCTGGTCGGGCAGAGCGTCGGGCTGGGTATCGCCCTTTGTGCGGTCATCGGGCTGTTCGGGTCCACCTTCCCGGTGATGATCGCTCATGCGCGGGGGTTTTTCCCGGCGCATCTGGCGGGCAGGGGGGTGACCTTGATGAACCTGTTCGGCATTGGCGGCGTGGGCCTGATGCAGCTTGGCTCGGGCGCGCTTCAGGGGCGGGTGGCGTCGGCGTCGGGTGCTGTGGCATCCTATTCGGCGCTATTCGCGTTTTTCGGGCTGATTACGCTGGCTGGGACACTGATGTATCTGTTCAGCCGCGATGCGCCCGCAACCGGCCCCCTTTCCTCCGGCGGCACAAGGCGTTAAGACGCCCGCAGCCAAACCGTATATTATCAGGAGTAAAGTGAATGGGCTACAGGGTCGCCGTCGTCGGTGCCACGGGCAACGTGGGCCGCGAAATGCTGAACATTCTGGCCGAGCGTCATTTCCCGGCCGACGAGCTGGTCGTGCTGGCCAGCCGCAAATCCATCGGGACAGAAGTCAGCTATGGCGACAAGACCTTGAAAACCAAGGATCTGGACGCCTTTGATTTCACCGGCTTTGATATTGCCCTCTTCGCCATCGGATCGGACGCGACCAAGACTTATGCCCCCAAGGCGACGAAAGCCGGCTGCATCGTCATCGATAACAGCTCGCTCTACCGCTATGACGCGGATGTGCCGCTGGTCGTGCCGGAGGTCAATCCTGAAGCGGTCGAGATGGTTCACAAGAAGAACATCATCGCCAACCCGAATTGCTCGACCGCGCAGATGGTCGTGGCGCTGAAGCCACTGCATGACCGTGCCCGGATCAAGCGCGTCGTGGTCAGTACGTATCAGTCCGTGTCCGGTGCGGGCAAGGAGGGTATCGACGAGCTGTGGGACCAGACCAAATCGATCTACAACCCGACCGATGACAAGCCGGCGCGCAAGTTCACCAAGCAGATCGCCTTCAACGTGATTCCCCATATCGACGCTTTCATGGATAGCGGCGACACCAAGGAAGAGTGGAAGATGGTCGCCGAGACCAAGAAGATCATGGACCCCGCGATCAAGGTGACCGCGACCTGCGTGCGCGTCCCCGTGTTCGTCGGCCATTCCGAAGCGATCAATATCGAGTTCGAGGAATTTCTGGACGAGGACGAGGCCCGCGATATCCTGCGCGAGGCGCCCGGTATCATGGTGATCGACAAGCGCGAGGATGGCGGTTACGTGACCCCCGTCGAGTGCGTCGGCGATTTTGCCACTTTCATCAGCCGCATCCGTCAGGACAGCACGATCGAGAACGGTCTGAACCTTTGGTGCGTGTCGGATAACCTGCGCAAGGGCGCGGCGCTGAATGCGGTGCAGATCGCCGAAACGCTGGGCCAGCGGGTTCTGAAAAAGGGCTGATCGTGCAGCAGCCCCGGCTCCGCAAATTGCGCTCTGCGGGGACGGGTGCCGGGCGCATTGTAAACAAAACGTGACATGAGGCGGCGGGCGGCCAAACTCCTTGCAATTCGCGCCGCCGCGTCAAAAGCTACCAGCCGAATGGCTGGAGACCCGTTGAATGCGTGCCCTTGATTTTCTTGTCATCTTTGCCCTGCCCACCACCCTTTGGGCGGGCGATATTCCTCTGACCAGTGCGGTGTCCGCTGTCACGCTTTATCCGCAGGGCGCAAGCGTTCAGCGCAGTGTGCCGTTCAGCGCCCCGTCCGGGCAGCATGATCTGATCCTGCTGGACCTGCCACAGAATACCGATCTGCAATCGGTCCGCGTCACGGTGACCGGCGCCCGGATGGGCGGGGTCACCACGCGCCGTGATTTCGTGCCGCCGCGCGGCGACCGCATGTCCGGCGCCGTCACAGAAGCCGAGGCCGAGGTGGCGCGGCGCGAGGATGCGCTGAGCGATGCGCGCGCCGATATTGCCCGGCTGAAGCTGGTGAGCGATGCAGCCGATGCGCAGGTTGCTTTTCTGACCGGGCTGGGGCAGGGCGATGGCATGGCGGCGCAGGATGTGGCCACCTTGCGCGACATGGTGCAGATGATCGGCGCGCAGACGCTTGAGGCGCGGCAATCGGCGCATGACGCGCGCCGACATGCCGAAAAGGCCGCGCGCGGACTGAAGGATCTGGAAGAGGCGCTGGAGGAGGCGCGCCGCGCGCTTGCCGCGCTGGTGCCCGAGGATGCGGAGCGTGCCCTTCTGGCGGTTTCCATTACCGCCGATGACGCGACCGAAGGCGCGCTGAGCGTGACCTATCAGGTTTATGATGCGGGCTGGGCACCGGTTTATGACATGACGCTTACACGCGACACGGGCGCGCTGGCCATCGCGCGGGGAGCCTATGTGCGGCAGAACACAGGGGAGAACTGGAAGGATGTCGCGCTGACCCTCTCGACGGTGCGCCCCGGCGAACGGACGACGCCCAGCGTGATCGACCCGATGCTGCGCCGGATCGGTGATCCCGTGCAACTGATGCGCAAGGCGACCGAGGGCGCGCTGGAGAGCGCAGCCAATAGTTTGAGAATGGACGCAGCGCCGCCCGTATTCATGGCCGATGCGGAATTTGACGGGCTGGCTGTCACCTATCGTTACGCGCCGCCTGCCTCTGTCGCGTCCGGGGCGGACGCGCTGCGGATTGCGCTGGGCGATCTGGATACGCAGGCAAGGATCGAGGCGCGCGCGGTGCCGCTCTATGACGAGACGGCGTATCTGATGGCCAATCTTACCAACGACATGGACGAGTTGATTCTGCCGGGGCAGACAAACCTTTATCTGGACGATACCTATGTCGGCCAGATCGCAGGCGAGCTTATCGCCGCAGGCGCGAAGGCCGAACTGCCCTTTGGTCCCATCGAGGGGCTGCGCCTGACGCGGACAGTGCCGGACCGCGAGGAGGGCGGCAGCGGCCTGATCCGCAAATCGAATGATCTGACCGAGACAGCGAAGATTGCTGTCGAAAATCTGACGGCTGAGCCTTGGGCAATCCGGCTGCTGGACCGTGTGCCCTATTCCGAGCAGGAGGAGCTTAAGATCAATTGGCAGGCTGATCCCCGTCCGGCCCAGACGGATGTGGATGGACAGCGGGGAATCCTGGCGTGGGAATTTGACCTCGCGGCGAATGCAACCCAGACCATCACGCTGGAGCATGAGATGAAATGGCCCGAGGACAAGGTGCTTGACTAGGCGGCCCCGCGCCTAGAGCGCCCGCCGCGCGCTGAGGGCCGCGCTGATCGTGCCGTCATCAAGATAATCCAGATCCCCGCCGATGGGCACGCCCTGGGCCAGCGTGGTCAGGCGCACATGCCCCTCGATCTGGTCCGCGATATAATGGGCGGTGGTCTGCCCGTCGATCGTGGCGCCCAAGGCAAGGATGATTTCGCTGATGCTCTCCGCCTCGATCCGGGCGATCAGCGCGGGGATGCGCAGCTGCTCTGGCCCGATTCGATCCAGCGCACTGAGCGTGCCACCGAGGACATGGTAGCGGCCCTGAAACGCGCCGCCCCGCTCCATCGCCCAGAGGTCAGCCACATCCTCGACCACGCAAAGCAGGCCATTTGCGCGCTTGGAGGCGCGGCATATATCGCAAACCTCTGACGTGCCGATATTGCCGCAGACCGCACATTCGCGCGCGGTGGCCGCGACAGATTGCATCATATCCGCCAAGGGCATCAGCTTCAGCTCGCGCTTGGCGATCAGGTGCAGGACAGCGCGCCGCGCCGAGCGCGGACCAAGGCCCGGCAGCTTGGCCATCATCTGGATGAGGGTATCGATATCGCGGTTCGAGGTCACGCAGGGGAAATCCTGGATGCGGAGGGCGAGGTATAGAAGGCGCGCAGTTGTGCCTAGAAAGGCAGCTTCATATCCTTGGGCAGGCCCATGCCCTCGGTCAGCTTGCCCATTTCTTCCTGGGCGCGGTCGCTGGCCTTGCCCTGAGCATCCTTGATCGCCGCAAGGATCAGATCCTCAACCACTTCCTTGTCATCGCCAGAAAATATGGAGGGATCGATGTCGAGGCTTTTCAGCTCGCCCTTGCAGGTGGCGACCGCCTTGACCAGACCCGCGCCCGATTCGCCAGTAACGGTCAGGCTGTGCATTTCTTCCTGAAGCGCAGCCATTTTCGTTTGCATTTCCTGCGCGGCCTTCATCATCTTGGCCATGTCGCCCATCTGGCCCAGTCCCTTGAACATATCTTGTCTCCGTTAAGTGAAGCGGTTTGGTCGTAGATAGAGGTGCGCGACTGCGCGGACAAGGGCGCGGGGGTCAGTCCTCTTCGAACGGGTCCCATTCATCCTCGACCTCTGGCAGCGCATCAGCGGCGGCGGCATTCACAAACTGGCGGGCAGTGCGGATTTCCAGAATTTCTGCGCCGGGGAACGCCTCGATGACGGCCTGAACCAGAGGATGCTGGCGCGCCTGTGCTTTCAGCTCCAGATCCTCGGCATCACGAATGCCTGCAATAGTTTGCGCGCCGCCCTCATTGACCAGCGTCACCGCCCACCGGTTGCCCGTCCAGCGCCCAAGCGCGGCGCCGAGGCGCTGGGCGAGATCGGGCGGGGCATCTTCGGTCGGCACGAACTCGATGCGGCCGGGGCGGTAGGCGGCCAACTGGACGCAAGTCTCCACCTCAACCAGCAGCTTCACATCGCGATTGCTGCGGATCAGCTCGACCACGTGGTGAAAGGTCGGATAATGCGCCAGCGCGTGTTCCTCATCCGCCGCGATCGCCAAGGTTTGCCCGCCGCCGTTCCCGGAGGGGTGCGGGGCCGCCGGGCTTTGCGCGGGTGTCGCCGTGACGCCTCCCGAGGGGGCAGGGCGGTTGCCGGTGGCGGGGGATAAAACGGGCACGGGGGTATTTTGCAGCTTGCGCAGCAAATCCTCGGGGCTGGGCAGATCGGCCACATGGGTCAGGCGGATGACGGCCATTTCGGCGGCCATCATGGCGTTGGGGGCGGCAGAAACCTCTTCCAGCGCCTTCAGCAGCATCTGCCACATCCGGGTCAGCACCCGCATCGGCAAGGCCTCGGCCATGGCCAAGCCCCGGGCGCGCTCATCCGGACCGATAGTGGGGTCGTCGGCCGCTTCGGGGGTGATCTTGATCACCGATGTCCAGTGGGTGATTTCAGCCAGATCGCGCAACACGGCCAGCGGATCGGCCCCATCGGAATACTGCGCGCCCAGTTCGGTGAGCGCGCCTGCCGCGTCTCCCTTCAGGATCAGATCGAACAGGTCCAGCACGCGGCCCCGGTCCGCGAGGCCCAGCATGGCGCGCACCTGATCCGCACCGGTCTGGCCCGCGCCGTGGCTGATGGCCTGATCCAGCAGCGACGTGGCATCCCGGGCCGACCCTTCGGCGGCGCGCACGATCAGCGCCAGTGCGTCATCGGTGATATCCGCTCCTTCGGCATCGGCAAGGCGGCGGACCAGTTTCAGCATCACCTCAGGCTCGATCCGGCGCAGATCGAACCGCTGGCAGCGGCTGAGCACCGTCACCGGCACCTTGCGGATCTCGGTGGTCGCAAAGATGAATTTCACATGCGCCGGCGGCTCTTCCAGCGTTTTCAAAAGCGCGTTGAAGGCCGAGGTGCTGAGCATGTGCACCTCGTCGATGATGAAAATCTTGTACCGGGCGCTGGCGGCGCAATAGCTGACCGTTTCGATGATTGCGTCGCGGATGTTCTGCACGCCAGTATGGCTGGCCGCGTCCATTTCCATCACATCGACATGGCGCCCTTCCATGATGGCAACGCAATGCTCGCAGACGCCGCAGGGTTCAGTGGTGGGACCGCCTTGACCATCCGGACCGATGCAGTTCATGCCCTTGGCGATGATGCGCGCGGTGGTTGTCTTGCCGGTGCCGCGGATACCGGTCATGATAAAGGCCTGCGCAATGCGATCCGCCTTGAATGCGTTTTTCAGCGTGCGCACCATCGCATCCTGGCCGACCAGATCGGCAAAGGTTTCGGGCCGATATTTCCGCGCCAGAACGCGGTAGCTGGATGGGGCTGTGTCGGTCATTTGGGACGCCTGCGTGAATCGGGTGAGGTCTGGCCGCCAAGGTAGGCGCGCGGCGCGCGGGCGTAAACCGCAGGGCCGGTCATAACGTCCATAATATCGCGCCCGTGCCCAAAGTAACAACTGTCAGCTGCGCCGCGAGGCGGTTGAAGCTCTCGATCCTGACGGCCCGGCGCTGCGGCAGGTCAGGCGTTGATGGGGCTGGTGCGCCTGCCGTGGCGCAGTCTGACAGACGGCGATCGTCGCGATCAGGGACAGGCTGGTCGCCCCCTTGGCGGCCCATGTCGGCGAGAGATCGCCAGATACCCTCTTCACCGCAATGGTCACGCCCACTGTCCCAAGTGCAAGACCCGTCCGAAAGTTGAACCTGCGCTCATTGGCCATGATCGTCGGATCCTCGGCCCGATCGGTACGTTACCCGGCTTTTTCAGGTCCCTCGCCCATGGCGCATGGACAGACGCTCCACGCAAGTATGACGAGACCAGCCGCCACGGAAATGCATATGCCGCGTTCTCTTGCCAAAGCGCGGCATATGCATTAGGTTGATACATGAGAGGTTGGCGCGGGCAGGCGCCTCGCCAACCCGGTCAGATCCGGAAGGAAGCAGCCGTAACGAGCCCCGCTTGGGTCGTTGTCCAGCCTCTCACCCCATCCCCTCTCAGAGCAAAGAGTGCTCCTCTAAGCACAGCAAAGTGATTGCCTGACGGGCAGGTGCAAAGAAGGTCGTGGAAACGCGCGGCTTTCCCTGTCAAAGATGTCCTGTCCAGGAACTCAACTGGCCAGATGATGTTTGCAACGTTTGTGGGGATGTTAGCGATGAGATGGCAGGGCAGACGGGGAAGCAGCAATATCGAGGATCGCCGCAGATCGGGCGGTGGAGGGCGCGGGGGCGTCGTCCGGCTCGGCGGGGCCGGCGGGCTTGGAGTTCTGGCGATCGTCGTCGTGGGATACTTCTTCGGCGTTGACCTTACGCCCTTGTTGGACGACCAGCCCGGCGGATCCGTATCGCAATCCGCGCCGATCACCCAAGCCGATGAAGACGCGGCCCAATTTGTGTCCGTCACCCTTGCCGATACCGAGGAGGTCTGGACCAAGGTATTCGAGACGCAGCTTGATCGAACATATAATCCGCCGACGCTTGTTCTGTTCAAGGGCATCACAAGATCGCCCTGCGGCGATGCCGGCAGCGCGTCGGGGCCATTCTACTGCCCCCAGGATCAGAAAGTCTATCTCGACACAGCGTTTTTTACGACAATGGAACAAAGGCTGGGCGCCAAGGGTGATTTCGCCTCGGCCTATGTCGTCGCGCATGAAGTTGCGCATCATGTCCAGGATGAGCTGGGGATATTAAGCAAGGTCAATGGATTGCGGCAGCAGGTTTCGCAGGCGGACAGCAACGCGCTGTCGGTGCGGATAGAATTGCAGGCAGACTGCATGGCGGGCATCTGGGCGCGCTCGGCTCAGGAAGAGTTCGGCTCGCTTGAGCCCGGGGATCTGGACGAGGCGGTGAATGCAGCGCGCCAGATCGGCGATGACACCTTGCAACGCAACGCGGGCCGAAATCCGAACCCCCACAGTTTTACGCATGGCACGTCGCAGCAGCGATCAAAGTGGTTTGCGCGCGGATATGACGGCGGGGAGTTGAGCGCTTGTGATACATTCTCGGGCCGCGATCTGTAATTTTTATGCAGCGGGTCAGGGCGTGATCTGGATTTGCTGACCGGTCCAGTTCGACCATCACCCCAAGAGAGACGAGGCCAAATCCATTTCCGAATATGAATTTTCAAGCATCGTGTGCGATCCCGATCACTGCATTCAGGTACGGGGCGCGCGGGTCCACAATCTGAAAAATATCGACCTTGATGTGCCGCGCAACGCGCTGGTGGTGTTTACGGGTATTTCGGGTTCGGGAAAATCCTCGCTTGCTTTCGGCACGTTATTCGCGGAATCGCAACGCCGGTATCTGGATTCCGTATCGCCCTATGCGCGGCGGCTGATCGATCAGGTTGGAGAGCCGGATGTCGATTCCATCGAGGGGCTTCCACCGGCGGTCGCGCTTCAGCAGCAACGCGGAACGCCATCGGCGCGCTCTTCTGTTGGCAGCGTGACGACGATTTCAAACGGCCTGCGCATGCTTTATTCACGGGCCGGGGAGTATCCGCCCGGACAGCCGATGCTCTATGCCGATGCATTTTCGCCCAACACGCCCGACGGCGCTTGCCCGCGCTGCCACGGCATCGGCCGGGTGTTTGAAGTGACTGAAAAACTGCTTGTTCCGGACGACACCAAAACCATCCGCGAGCGCGCTGTCGCCGCCTGGCCACCTGCGTGGCAGGGGCAGAACCTGCGTGATATCCTTGTCTCTCTGGGTCACGATATCGACATTCCGTGGAAGAACCTGCCCAAGAAGCTGCGTGACTGGATCCTGTTTACCGATGAAACACCCGTCGAGCCGGTTTATGCCGGGCTCAGCCCACAGCAGACGCGGATAGCAAGGCAACGGGACATGTCGCCCAGCTATATGGGCACGTTCACGAGCGCCAGGCGCTATGTGCTGCATTCATTTGCGACAACGCAAAGCCAGCGCACCAAGAAACGTGTGTCGCAATTCATGCAGATTTCTGAATGTCCTGAATGTTATGGCAAGAAGCTGAAGCGTGCATCGCTTTCGGTGAGATTTGCCGGGCTGGATATCGGAGAGCTGTCCCAGTTGACGCTGAGCGAACTGGCCAAAAGGTTGCGGGGCGCGGCCACCGGCGCACCGGGCGCGGGCAATCTGCATCCGGAAAAGGCAATTGTGGCGCAGCGTATCGCCAGTGATATTCTGGCCCGCGTCGAGGCGCTGACCACGCTCGGGCTGGGCTATCTTTCGTTGGAGCGCAGCACGCCAACCTTGTCCCCGGGCGAATTGCAAAGGCTGAGGCTGGCGACCCAGATACGCTCGCAACTATTCGGCGTGATCTATGTCCTGGATGAGCCATCCGCCGGGCTGCACCCTGCGGATACCCAAGCCTTGCTGGGGGCGCTGGACGATCTGAAAGGCGCGGGCAATTCGCTCTTTGTGGTGGAGCATGATGCCAGCGTCATAAGGCACGCCGATTGGATCGTCGATATCGGCCCCGGCGCCGGAACGCATGGCGGGGAAGTTGTCTATAATGGCCCGGCAGGCGGTCTCGGAGGCGCAAGGGAATCGAAAACCGCTCTCCATCTGTTCTCACCCGATATCTCGGCGGGGCGTACGCCGAGGCACCCGAAAGGCTGGCTCACACTGGCGGGGATCGAGCGCAATAATCTGCGCGGGCTGGACGCGGAGTTTCCTCTTGGGGTTTTGACAACAGTCACCGGCGTCTCCGGATCGGGCAAATCGAGCCTTGTGAGTCAGGCCCTTGTTGAACTTGTCGGCGAAGCGCTTGGGAACAAGAAGCCCATGGAGACCCCAAGTGACGAGACTGAGCTTCTGGAACAAGAGCCGCAGGCCCAGATCGGCGGGCAGATCACCGGCGGGATGGAGCGCGTCCGGCGTCTGGTCATGGTGGATCAGAAGCCGATCGGCCGAACGCCGCGATCCAACCTTGCCACCTATACCGGCCTGTTTGATCATGTCCGGCGCCTGTTCGCGGCCACGCCCGCAGCGAAAGCGCGAAAATACGACGCAGGACGCTTTTCTTTCAACGTCGCCAAGGGCCGCTGCGCAAATTGCGAGGGCGCGGGTTTTGTCAGCGTAGAACTGCTGTTCCTGCCCAGCGTCTATGCGCCTTGTCCGCTATGCCACGGCCAACGTTATAATGCCAAAACGCTGGAGATTACCTACCGCGACAAGAACATTGCCGAAGTGCTCGACCTCACGGTTGATATGGCCCACGCGTTCTTCGCGGATGAGCCTGCGGTCCTGCGGGCTCTTGCGGCGCTTATCCATGTCGGTCTGGGCTATCTGCGGCTCGGGCAACCCGCGACCGAGCTGTCAGGCGGCGAAGCGCAGCGGATCAAGCTGGCAACCGAGCTGCAGCGCGCCGGGCGCAGTGACACGCTTTATGTGCTGGATGAGCCAACCACCGGGTTGCACCCTGCGGATGTGACTATGCTGATGGCACAACTGAACGGGCTCGTCGCAGCTGGCAATTCGGTCATCATGGTCGAACATGACATGCTGGTGGCCAGAGCCAGCGACTGGATCATCGACATCGGGCCCGGCGCCGGAAGTGAAGGCGGCACTGTCGTCGCGGCCGGGCCGCCTGCGGTTGTGGCGACGTCAAAGGCAAGCCGAACTGCGCCATTCCTCGGGCTGTGAGGAAATGGGGATCGGCAGATTTATCGAGGCAGGGACGAGGCAAGCGCTCGTGATCATGATGGCTGAATTGCCTGCACGGGAGCAGTCAGCTTCCTTCAAACGCGCAGAGGGCGAGGACGGCCGCGCCCATCTCGTGCAGCCGGGCGCGGCCGCCGAGGCCCGGCAGATCCACCACAAAAGCACATGCTTCTATCTGCGCGCCGGTTTGCCGGATCAATGTCACCCCCGCGGCGGCCGTTCCGCCCGTCGCCAAAAGATCGTCCACGATCAGCACCCGCTGGCCCGGACGGATCGCGTCAGCGTGCAACTCGAACACGGCCTCTCCATATTCAAGGCTGTAGCTGGTGGAAATCACCTCGCCCGGCAGTTTGCCTGCTTTTCTGACCGGGACGAACCCGGCACCCAGCCGATACGCGACGGCGCCGCCGAGGATGAAGCCCCGCGCCTCAAGCCCCACGACAATGTCGATATTGCTGTCTGCGTAGGGCTCCGCCATCTGATCGATTGTCAAGGAAAACCCACCTGCGTCTGACAGAAGCGTCGTGACGTCGCGGAAGAGGATCCCCGGTTTGGGAAAATCGGGAATGGTGCGGATCAGGTCGCGGATCGTCTTTTGTGGCATGGCGGCGGCTCTCCGGGAATGGACGCGGTGTGGTGTGCGAAAGCGCATATCGAGGGAGCGCTGCAATCAAGAGGAGCGGTCCAGCAACCGTCCGGCAACGGCATCAAGACGTGCCATCACGGTCGGATCACGCATGTCCGGCGATGTCAGTATCGCGTGTTCCAGCGCATGATCGCACCCGGCGGGGCAGGGCGGGCGGAACGCCTCCAGCAGGCCTGGCAGGCGGCGCACCATGTCCTTGCCACGCTGGGCATTGCTCAGAAGGGTGGCGATGATCGCGGTCACGTCAACCTCGCCATGATCAGGATGCCAGCTGTCGTAATCGGTGATCATGGCGACGGAGGCGTAGCATTGCTCGGCCTCGCGGGCGAGCTTGGCTTCGGGCATGCCGGTCATGCCGATCACGTCACAGCCCCAGATGTCGCGATAGAGACGGCTTTCGGCCAAGGTGGAAAATTGCGGCCCCTCCATCGCAAGGTAGGTGCCTCCGCGATGAACGCGCACGCCTGCGGCCTCGGCGGCGGCGGCGCAGGCTGCGCCCAGACGCGGGCAGGTGGGCTGAGCGACCGATACATGCGCCACGCAGCCGTCGCCAAAAAACGATGAGTCCCGCTCGATGGTCCGGTCAATGTACTGATCGACGATGACGAAATCACTTGGCGCCATTTCCTCGCGAAAGGACCCGCAGGCGCCGATGCTGATGACATCTGTGACGCCCAGCCTTTTGAGCGCATCGATATTGGCGCGGTAGGGCACCGAGGACGGGCTGTGCACATGGCCGCGCCCGTGCCGGGGCAGGAATGCCATTGGCAGACCGTCCAGAGTGCCGGTCAGGATATCGTCCGAGGGCGTACCGAAGGGGCTGGCAACGGCGCGCCATTCGGCGCCCTCGAGCCCGCTGATGTCATAAACGCCCGAGCCGCCAATCACCCCGATCATCGTATCCGCCACATGCTGCCTCCCATTTTGCTGACGCCAAGGTTTACGCATTGCGGCATTGGATGAAAAGCGCCCCTGCTGCGACTGGAGCGGAAAAAACGCATGGCTTTATTCAAGCGACGCCATTGTCCCGATGATTTTGCAACGAAACCTGCGCGAAATCAGGTGTGGCAATGCCATCGGAGCGCGGGTAAACGGGCCGCCTGATAAATACGTTGATGACAGGACGCACGTTTTGAAAACCTCGCTGGCTGCCTATGCCAAGACCCTTGCCAAGCCCGATCTGCGCGTCATGCAGGACGAGCCGTTCACCTTGGCGCGCATTCGGGTCGAGCTTTTGTCGGGGCTCACGGTCGCGCTGGCGCTGGTGCCCGAGGCGGTGGCCTTTGCCTTCGTGGCGGGGGTGCATCCGCTGGTCGGGCTTTACGCTGCGTTCCTTGTCGGGCTGGTCACGGCGGTCATCGGCGGGCGGCCGGGGATGATTTCGGGCGCGACGGGCGCGCTCGCGGTGGTCATGGTGGGGCTGGTCGCGCAGCACGGGGTCGAATATCTTTTCGCGACGGTCGTGCTGATGGGGCTGTTTCAGGTCATGGCTGGCGTGCTGAAATGGGGCAAGTTCATCCGCCTTGTGC
Source organism: Rhodobacterales bacterium (assembly GCA_030540655.1). Lineage (GTDB taxonomy): Bacteria > Pseudomonadota > Alphaproteobacteria > Rhodobacterales > Rhodobacteraceae > Roseovarius. Next base: position 26,938 of record JAUNVT010000008.1, on the reverse strand, counting down.
CGCATCCGGTAATGCTGGGCTTCGTCAACGGTCTGGCCATAGTGATCTTCCTCGCGCAACTGGGGCAATTCAAGGTACCGGGCGCGGCGATGGATACCGGCCAGGGCGGCGAATGGCTCAGCGGGCAGCCGCTGATGATCATGCTGGCGCTGGTGGCGCTGACCATGGCGATCATCTGGATCATGCCGCGCATCACCCGCATCATCCCTGCGCCGCTGGCAGGGATCGGTGTGGTCGCCGGGCTGGTCATCGCATTTGGACTCGATGTGCCGCGAGTGGGCGATCTGGCATCGATTCAGGGCGGCTTGCCATCGCTGCATATTCCGATGGTGCCCTTCACCTTGGAAACGTTCGGGATCATCCTGCCCTATGCGATCATTCTGGCCGCCATTGGCCTGATCGAAAGCCTGCTGACGCTGAACCTTGTCGGCGAAATCGTCGGGCGCCGGGGCGGCGCCTCGCAGGAATGCATCGCGCAGGGACTGGCCAATGTTTTGACGGGGTTTTTTGGAGGCATGGGCGGCTGCGCGATGATCGGGCAGTCGATGATCAACGTCAAATCGGGCGGGCGCACCCGGATTGCGGCGATTGCCGCCGCGCTGTTCCTGCTGAGCTTCATCCTCTACGCCTCGCCCCTTATCGAGCAGATCCCGCTGGCGGCGCTTGTGGGGGTGATGTTCATGGTGGTGATCGGCACCTTTGCGTGGCATTCGCTGACCATCCTGCGCAAGGTGCCGCTGACCGATGCGCTGGTCATCGTGCTGGTGACGGCGGTCACAGTGAAATATGATCTGGCCATTGCAGTGGTCGTGGGAGTGATCGTGTCGGCGCTTGCCTATGCGTGGAACAATGCCAAGCGCATCCATGCCACGACCCGGCTGGATGACACAGGCGCGCGCGTCTACAGCGTGGAGGGTCCGCTTTTCTTTGGGTCTGCCGAAGGATTTGCGGAACTGTTCGATATCAACGGCGATCCACAAACTGTTATCGTCGATTTCGACCAGAGCCGCGTGGTCGATCAGTCCGCGCTTAAGGCGATCGAGGCGCTGGCGGGAAAATATCGCGCCGCAGGCAAGGTGCTGCAATTGCGCCATCTGAGCCGAGATTGTCACCGGCTTCTCGCCAGGGCGGGCCATCTGATGATCGACAGCGACGATGACCCTGAATACATGGTCGCGGTGGATTACGATGTACGCACCGGCGTGCTGGGCGCCGGCCACTAGATCCGCAGACTGGGACGACAGGCGAAAGGCGAGGCGGTGCTTGAACTCAGCCCTGAAAAAGACGGTGATTGGTGGGAAGTCGAGGCGCTTCTGGATCTGTGCTTTGCACCGGGCCGCGAGGCGCTGTCCTCCTACCGGCTCCGCGACGGGGTGCCGCCGGTGCCGGGTCTCAGCATCGTCGCGCGCGACCAGAATGGCATTCTGGCGGGAGCGATCCGGTATTGGCCAGTGCAGGTCGGTGCCGCGCCTGCTTTACTTTTGGGACCGATTGCCGTCCACCCCACCCGTCAGGGCGAGGGTCTGGGAGGCTACCTGATTTACGGCTCGCTGGCGGCTGCGCGGGCGGCGGGGTGGGACCGGGTCATGCTGGTCGGGGACGCGCCTTATTACGGGCGTTTCGGTTTTCACCGGCTGGCGGATGTGCGGATGCCCCCGCCCACGAACCCTGATCGCGTATTGGGGCTGGACCTTACCCCGGACGCGTGGAATGGAGTTGTTGGAAAAGTCACACGTGCGGCTTGAATCTTGCGCAGGATGCGATGATCTATATCCGATGATGGATCTACTTGACCCCCCGATAGACAAGGCAGCCGTGGCTGCGCGTATCGATTCTCTGGCGCGGCGCCATGCTCGTGCAGGCAATATTGGCATTCGTGTGCTGAATATCGTCGGCGGCCGTGCCGAGGCTCTGGTGGAGCGGTTACCACGCGTGGTGCGCGGCGGTCTGGCAGAATCGACCGAGCGGGCGCTGGAAATCGCCATGGGCGCTGCGCAGCGCTCACGCGGGGTGATCGGCGGGCAGCCGGCTTGGCTGAACCGGGCTGTGACCACGGCCATGGGGGCGGCGGGCGGTGTGGCAGGCTTGCCCTCGGCACTTGCCGAATTGCCGATCACGACGACGGTTCTGCTGCGCGCCATCCAGGACGTGGCGATGGAGTACGGGTTTGACCCATCCGAGGAGGGCGTACGTTTTGACTGCATCCAGGTCTTTGCCGCCGCAGGCCCGCTGGATCATGACGACGGCGCGGATCTGGCATTTCTGGGGGCACGCGTTGCGATGACGGGACGGGCAATGCAGGCGCTCATCGCGCGCGTCACACCGCGGCTGAGCATCGTTCTGGGCCAGAAGCTGGCGGCGCAGACAATTCCGGTATTGGGGGCAGCAGCGGGCGCGGCGACCAACTATGCCTTTACCAGTTATTATCAGCAGATGGCGCATGTGCATTTCGGGCTGCGTCGTTTGGCGATCGAGGCGGATATGAGCCAGGCCGAGGTGCTGGAGGCGTTCCGGCAACGGGTAGCCGCGCCAGTGAAACACGGCTGAAGGCGCGCTATAATTTTTCCCGAAGATACTCCATCACGCAAGGGCGTGCCGACTGGATACCATTGCGCCCGGCGTCATCGATGACGCCCCGCAGCTCGTCCAGATTGGTGCGGCGCAGGATCGACTTCACCGGCCCGATCGACGCGGGCCGCATGGAGAGGGTGCGGATGCCGATAGCGGCCAGGCACGCCGCCTCGACCGGCCTGCCGGCATCCTCACCGCAAAAACTGAGCGGCGTGTTGGTTGCCATGCAGCGCTGCGTAATGCTTTGCAGAAATGTCAGGAAGCTGATGTTCAGCGTGTCATAGCGGCGGCGGACGCGATCATTTTCGCGATCGGCGGCAAAGAAGAATTGTTTCAGATCATTGCCGCCGATCGACAGGAAATCGACGTCGCGGTAAAACTGATCGGGCGCATAGGCGAGGCTCGGCGTCTCCAGCATGGCGCCCAGCTTGATGGTTGCGGGCATGGGATGACCCAGGATGCGTTCGCGCTCCAGCGCCTTGTCCAGTTCGGCGCGGCCGGCATCGAATTCCTCGCGCTGGGCGACGAAGGGAAACATGATTGACAGGGGACGCCCCTTCGAGCCGCGAATGAGCGCCTGAAGCTGCATCCGCATCACCCCCGGCTTATCGAGACCGACGCGAATGGCGCGCCAGCCCATCGCGGGATTCGGCTCGTCATTCGGCTTCATGTAGGGCAGCACCTTGTCCGAGCCGATGTCGAGCGTGCGGAACACGACTTCGCGGCCTCCGGCAGCATCCATGACATGGCTGTAAAGCTCGCTCAGCTCGGCGCGTTTCGGCATTTTCGAGCGGACGAGAAACTGAAGCTCGGTCCGGAAAAGGCCGACACCATCGGCACCCGACCCTTCGAGGCTGGGCAGGTCCGCCATGAGGCCCGCGTTCATCCGCAGCGACAGGGTGCGCCCGCACAGCGTTGTTGCGGGCTTGTCCCGGATCGACGCATAGCGTTCCTGCGCCTTGGCTTGCATTGCCATTTTATCGCGGAAGGCTGCAATGACGGTTTCGTCGGGACGAAGATGGACGATCCCCTGGTCGCCATCCACCAGAACGGGATCGCCATTCAGCGCGTCGGAAGTGATGTTCCCCGCGTGGATGACCAGTGGAATGGACAGCGCGCGGGCTACGATGGTGGCGTGGCTTCCCACCGCGCCTTCCTCCAGCACGATACCCTTCAGGCAGCGGCCATAATCCAGCAGTTCGGCCGGCCCGATATTCCGCGCAATCAGGATCGGATCGGGCGGGATCTCGGTGTTACGCTCCGTTCCCTGACCGGTCAGGATGCGCAGCATGCGGTTACTCAGATCATCCAGATCGTGCAGCCTGTCACGCAGATAGGCATCGGATACCTGGCTGAGCCGCGCGCGGGCGGTCGATTGCTCTTTCTCCACGGCCGCCTCGGCGGAAAGACCGCGGTTGATGTCCTCTTCCATGCGGCGCATCCAGCCTTTGGAATTGGCAAACATGCGATACGCCTCAAGGACTTCCAGCTGTTCCTTGTCACCAAATCGTGCGCTGCTGAGCATGCGGTCCACCCCGACGCGCAATACCTCCACAGCTTCGGTCAGGCGCTCCATTTCGCGCACCGGATCCTCGGCGATCAGGTTGGTGACGATGACGCGGGGTTCGTGCATCCAGGCGTGGCCGCGCGCGGTGCCTTCCTGGGCGGGGGTGCCGCGTACCAGCACGGCATGCTTGTGACGCGCCTTCATCGCCGCGCCATCGCCGATGAAAGCGCCCAGTTCGGTCATTTCGGCCAGAACCATCGCGACGACCTCGACCGCGTATACTTCCTCCTCGGAGAAGCTGCGCGAAGTCCGGGACTGCACCACCAGCACGCCCAGCTTTTCGCCGAGCCGCTGGATCGGCACTCCCATGAAGGAGCAGTAATCCTCCTCGCCGGTTTCGGGCATGAAACGGAAGCCGGGCGTTGCGGGCGCGTTATCGGTATTGATCACCTGGCCCGTCCGCGCCACGCGGCCCACGAGACCCTCGCCCAGACGCATCCTTGTTTCATGCACAGCGGCCTGGTTGAGCCCCTGTGTTGCGCAAAGCTCCAGCGTGTTTTCATCGCGAAACAGGTAGATCGAGCAGACCTCGGCCTGCATCTCTTCGGCAATCAGTGCGGTGATCTGGTTCAGACGCGCCTGACCTGCGGCATCCTGCGCCATGACCGCGCGCAGGCGCTTCAGCATCTTGCGGCTGTCGGTCTGGAAATCATGACTCATCAGCGTGCTGCGCCTTTCTGTCCATGCGGATCCGCGACGCGCGGCCGGGCGCGGTCGCCTTATCCGACCTTGTCCAAGTCAAAAGCATCATGCAGCGCCTGAACGGCAAGTTCCATGTATTTTCGATCTATCAGCACGGAAATCTTGATCTCGGAGGTTGCGATCACCTTGATGTTGATCCCCTCATTGCTGAGCGTGCGGAACATTTTCGCCGCAACGCCGGACTGGCTGCGCATGCCGATGCCCACAGCGGAAATCTTGGCGACATCCGTATCGGCCAGCAGGCTGCCATATTCGATATGGCCGGTCTCGACCGCCGCCTTCAGCGCTTTTTCGGCACGCGCCACCTGCTCGGTCGGGCAGGAAAACGTCATGTCCGTGCGCCCGTCTTCCGAGATGTTCTGAACGATCATATCCACATTCACCCCGGCCTCGGACAGGGGGCCAAAGATGGCGGCGGCAATGCCGGGCCGGTCGGCGACGGACATAAGGGTCATCTTGGCCTCGTCGCGGGAATAGGCGATGCCGGTCACAACTTTGGATTCCATGATTTCCTCCTCGGCGCAGACAAGGGTGCCGGCGTCATCTGTTTGTTCCTGAAAACTGCTCAGCACGCGCAGCTTGACATTGAAGCGCATTGCCAGTTCGACCGAACGGGTTTGCAGCACCTTGGCGCCCAGGCTGGCCAGCTCCAGCATTTCCTCATAAGCGATGCGGTCCAGCTTGCGCGCCTTGGAGGAAATGCGCGGATCCGTGGTGTAGACCCCATCGACATCCGTAAAAATGTCGCAGCGCTCGGCCCCCATGGCGGCGGCAAAGGCGACAGCGGTGGTATCGCTGCCGCCCCGGCCGAGCGTGGTGATGCGGCCCTCGGGACTGAGGCCCTGGAACCCCGCGACCACGGCAACGCTCATGCCTTCGGCAAATTTGGCCATGATATTGGCGGGGGAAATGTCAAGAATCCGGGCAGCAGAATGGGCCGAGCTGGTCTTGACCGGCACCTGCCAGCCCTGCCAGCTGCGCGCGGGGATATCCATCTCCTGCAAGGTCAGCGCCATCAGCCCTGCGGTGACATTCTCGCCCGAGGATACCACCGCATCATATTCGCGCGCATCATAAAGCGGCGATGTCTCGCCCACCCAACCGATCAGCTCGTTGGTTTTGCCGGACATGGCCGAGACGATGACGATGACGTCATATCCCTTGGCCACTTCGACGCCGACGCGTTTGGCAGCGCGGCGGATACGGTCGGGGTCGGCGACGGATGTGCCGCCGAATTTCATAACGAGAACGGGCATGGTTACGTCCCTTGAAGCAACTTCGCAGGCGGTTTACGCGGCGCGCGGCGGCAGCGCAATAGCGCGCATCGCGCAGACTCGCATCCGCGCACCGCGCGGGCGTCGCAAACCCGGCCCCGCGTAGGGCTTTGCGGGTTCAGTTCATCTTGCGCGCGGGACGGAATGGCAGGGGCAGGATCGGCACGCCGTCCTCGACAAGCTTGCGCGCCTCGTCCACATGCGCCTCGCCATAGATCGGGCGCTCAGGAATCGTGCCGTCATGCATCTCGCGGGCCTTGCGGGCAAAATCCTTGCCGACATATTCGGAACTGGCCTCGATCTTTGCGCGCATGCGGGCGATCGGGTGCTGGGCAGAAGTATCGGGTGCGGGCGCCACATCGGTGTGCCGCGTGGGCCGGACGCTGGGCGCCATGATATCCTTGACGATATCGGTATTCCCGCATTCCACACAGGTGATCATTCCGGCGCGCGCCAGTTTGTCAAAAGCCGCAGCCGATTGAAACCAGCTGTCAAAGCGGTGGTCTTCAGCGCATTTCAGAGAAAATTTGATCATCTGTCCGGGTCCGGTTCTACCCTGCCAAACTATACATTGCGCCGCAATTATCAAGCCGCGCAGGCAGGGCGGTCAAGGCTTCAGCAGATCGGGATCGAAACTCGCGATCAGTTGCGCAAGCTCGGGCTCGCGCACCAGTCTGGCGGCCTTTCCGGGACGCAGCCATTTGCGCTTGCGCTGCCCTGCCTCGGGAAAGCTCGATGCCACATCTTGCACCTTCAACGCATAAAGTATTGCAATGCAAGGCAGATCACTGCCGTCTGGCGCAGTTTTCTGATAATGGTAATGGCCAAGGGAGCGCGGATAGATCCGTCCGCGCACGCCGGCTTCTTCCCAAGCCTCGATCTCGGCGCATTCCATCGGGGTCTTGCCGTCCATGGGCCAGCCCTTGGGCACGATCCACCGACCGGAGCCGCGACTGGTGATCAAAAGCACCTCCGGCTTGCCCCCCCGCGACCGGAAGCACAGCGCCGCGAACTGAGTGCGCAGCCCGGTCTTGGGCGCGTCGCTCATGTCGATAGGGATATGCGTCAAGGTTCCCGGGATGGCGGTCCTCCTGCTTTGATACGCCTGGCTGCAGTCAGTCAGCTCTTGCTCTTGTCAACTATATGGCGAGGAGCGGCCAAAGAACAACAGGTTGCAATGGCCGGGTAGCCGATGGAACTGGTTAATTGCTGCGGAGTGGGAGGGCTTTGCGATGGGGAAGGTCACTGCGGTCGCGGGCGCAGGACAGGGGAGGCGGGCTGTCCTGAGAGGCGGATCACTCGGCGAAGTGGCAAGCGGCCATGGTGCCGCTGTCGCCAATGGGCCGCAGAAGGGGCCGTTCGGCGCGGCAGATATCCTGCGCAAGAGGGCAGCGCGGGGCAAAGGGGCAACCGGGGGGAGGGTTTACCGGATCGGGCAGCTCGCCCGGTGCGCGCGGTGCATCAAAGGACCCGCCGCCCAGCTTGGGAATCGCGTCCAGCAAGAGCTGCGTATAGGGATGCTTGGGCGTATCGAAGATGTTCCCGGTCGGCGCCAGTTCCATGATCTGGCCCAGATACATGACGACCACACGGTCACCGAAATGTTCCACGACGCTCAGATCATGGGTGATGAACATGTAGGTCAGATCGCGTTCATCCTGCAAATCGTTGAGCAGGTTCAGGATTTGCGCCTGGATCGACACATCCAGCGCGGAAATCGGCTCGTCCGCGACGACGAAAGCGGGATTGGTGACCAGCGCCCGCGCGATGGCGATCCGCTGGCGCTGGCCGCCGGAAAATTCATGCGGCAATTTGCGCTGCCAGCTTTGATCGCAACCGGTCGCGTTCAGCACATCCTCGACCTGCGCGCGCACGTCGGCCTGCGACTTCTCAGGCATCAGGTGGCGAATCGGCTCAGCCAGCGTCTGGAAGACGTTACGGCGCGGGTTCAGGGAAGCGTAGGGGTTCTGAAACACCATCTGCATATCGGCGCGGATCGGTTTTCTTGTGCCCTCATCCATCGTGTCGATCCGCTGTCCGCGAAAGTAGATTTCGCCCGCCGAAGGTTTCAGCAGGCCCATTATGGCGCGGCCGAGCGTCGTCTTGCCGCAGCCAGACTCCCCCACGACGCAGAACGTCTCGCCCCGCCGGATCTGCAGGTCGACGCCCGAGAGAGCGTGCAGAACGGGCTTTTCGCGGCTGAGGAAATGGGAGGGCAAGGCAAAGCGCACTTCGAGCCCGCGCGTCTCAACAATGGGATCGATCATATCGCGGCCTCCGCATCGCTATGCATGGGGTGGAAGCAGGCCACGCCATTTTCGAGAGGCGGCATCGTTGCGCGGCATTCCTCGGTCGCCCGTTCGCAACGTGGATGGTAGGGGCACCCTGAAGGCAGATTGGTGATGGGCGGCATGGATCCGGGGATCTGATAAAGCTTGGCCCCACGCGCGGAATTTTGCGGCAAGGCTTTCAGCAGACCCACGGCATAAGGATGTTTTGGTGCGTCGATGATGTCGCGGGTGCGGCCCGTCTCGACGCATTTGCCGGCATACATGATCATCAGCCGTTCCGTGACTTCGGCCACCACGCCCAGATCATGTGTGATCAGGATCAGCGCCACGTCATTTTCGCGGCAGAGCTGCAGGATCAGCGACATTATTTCAGCCTGAATGGTTACATCCAGCGCGGTCGTCGGCTCGTCCGCGATGATCAGTTCCGGATCGGTCAGGAGCGCGATGGCGATGACCACGCGCTGGCGCAGCCCGCCGGACAGTTCGTGGGGGTAGGCATCCATGCGGGATTCGGCGGAGGGGATCGCCACCAGTTTCAGCTTTTCCACGCAAAGGGTATGGGCATCAAAGGTGCTGATGCTGCGATGCGCCTTCAACGTCTCGATCATCTGGGTACCGATGCTGAGCACCGGGTTCAGGGTAACCATTGGATCCTGGAAGATCATCGAAATGCGGTTGCCGCGGATCCGTCTTATCTGTCGTTCGGACATGGTCAGAAGATTTTGCCCGTCAAACATCACGCTCCCCTGACTCACGCGGCCGGGATCGGCGATGAGGTTCAGGATGGCGAAGGCCAGCATGGATTTGCCCGCGCCGGATTCGCCCACAACGCCCAGCCGCTCTCCCTTTTCCAGCGTCAGATCGACGCCGCGCAGCGCCTCGACCCAGTTCTTCTTGCCGCGCGGAAAGGCGACGTGCAGATCGGTGACTTCCAGAAGTGCCATCAGTCCTCTCCCCGGCGCAGTTTCGGGTTCAACGTATCGCGCAGCCAGTCACCCAAGAGGTTCAGCGCCAGCACCAGCGTGACCAGCACGAGGGCGGGGTAAAGCGTGATCCACCAACTGCCCGAAAAGATAAATTCGAACCCCGACCGAATCAGGGAACCCAGCGATGGTTTGTCCACCGGCATGCCAAGGCCAAGAAAGCTGAGCGCCGCTTCTGTCATGATCGCCTCGGCCACCTGAATGGTGGAGATGACCAGCACGGGTGTCAGCGTATTGGGCAGGATATGGATCCACATCACCTTGCGCGCTGGCAGCCCGATCACCCGGGCTGCATCGACATATTCCTTGTTCTTTTCGCCAAGGACCGACGATCGCACCGTGCGCGCGAATTTCGGCCATTCGGCCACGCCGATAATGAGGATCAGCATGACAATCGCGTATCTGGCGTAGATATTGGCGTCGAACGCTGCCTGGAACAAGGCCAGTACGATGATGGCGATCATCAAGGTGGAGAGCGACATCTGGATGTCGGCAAGGCGCATCAGGAAGCTGTCGACCCAGCCCCCGCGATAGCCCGCCCAGAGGCCAAGGCTGACGCCAAGGATACCCTGCACGATGACGGCGCCGATGCCTATCAGCAGAGATATTCCGGTGCCATAGAGGATGGTGCTGTAGACGCCCCTGCCTTGGGCATCCGTGCCCAGCCAGAACCGATCATCCCCGCCATCGCGCCAGGCGGGGGGCATTTCGCTGTCCATGATGTTCAGTTGCAGCAGATCGTAGGGATTTTGCGGCGCGATCCAAGGTGCCAGAGCCGCCATGATGATCAGGATGGCCAGCACGATTCCGGCGCCTACGGCAACCGGATCGGACAGGAAGCGTTTGAGAAAGCCGCGCCAGGTGATCATGATTTGGCTCCGGGCAGTTTCACCATCGGGTTGATGAGCGTGTAGACAAAATCGACAATGGTATTGACCACAACGAAAATCAGGCCGACGACGATGATATAGGCGATGATCAGCGGAGTATCGACGCGGTTGACCGCTTCAAGAAACAGGAAACCCATGCCCGGCCACTGGAACACCGTCTCCGTCAGGATCGTGTAGGCGATCAGCGTGCCGATCATAAGACCGCCGACGGTGACGACGGGCAGCAGCGTATTGCGAAATGCATGGACATAGCGCACGCGCGCGGTTGACAGCCCCTTGGCCTTGGCAAAGCGGACATAGTCGGTGCCCATCGCCTCCATCATCTCGGCACGGATAAGGCGGATGAAGAGCGGCAGCATGATTGATGAAAGCGCTATGCATGGCAGGATCAGATGCGCCAGACCGTCGAGCGTCAGAAACCCCGTATCCCAGCCCCATGGCAGCCTCACGGTGCTGCCGCGTCCAAAGGCGGGCAGCCAGCCAAGTTCCACGCCGAATACCCAGACCAGCAGGATCGCCGTCAGGAACACCGGAATCGATATGCCGATAATCGAGGCCGTCATGATCGTCTTGGCCAGCCATTTGTCGTGGTTGATGGCGCAGTAGATACCGCCCGGTATGGACAGCGCGAGAAAGATGACCACCGAGCCGAGAACCAGCTCGAACGTTGCGGGAAATTTATCCAGAATGACGTCCAGTGCCGGACGTTTGAAGAAATAGGAATTGCCAAGATCGCCCTGCACGGCCTTGCCCAGAAAACGGCCGTATTGGACCAGAAAAGGATCGTTCAGGCCCAGATTGTCGCGCATCGTCTGGCGCTGGGCCTCTGACACCGACTGACCCACCAGTTCGCGCAGCGGATCGCCCAGATTGTCCTGTATCGAAAACCCGATCAATGAAATGACGAACATCACGATCACCGCCTGAATGGCGCGCCGGATAAGGAATGCGATGATGTGCATGGTGTTATCGTCTCTGGCAAGAGCTGGAGGATGCGGGCGTCTACGCGCAGGCGGCCGGTCGCGTCAAGCGGGAAGGGCAGTTGTGTGGCGGGCCAGTGTGATACCGGCCCGCTACATATATCAATCCTCAATGACCAGATCGCCCAGATAAGGGAAATCCATCACGTTTAGGATCGGCTCGATATCGACGCCCTTGCGCGCGGCCCATGCCAGATCCTGCCAGTGCAGCGGAACGAATGCGGCATCATCATAGAGGATCTTCTCTATATCCTGCAGGATTTTCGCACGCTTGTCGGGATCGGTTTCATCCAGCGAGGCTTGGGTCATCTCATCCACCTTGGGGTTGGAGTAGTTGCCCGAGTTATACTGTCCCGCGCCGGTCTCCGGATCCGGGGTCATGTTGAGGAATTCAAAGAAATTTGCCGAATCCTCAGTATCGGCATGCCAGCCGATCATCATGATGTCGGCGGCGCGTTCATCGAATTTTGGCCAGAACTGCGCCTTGGGCAGGGTCGTCAGATCGACCTTGATCTTGATCTGGGCCAGCATCGCGGCGGCGGCCTCGCAAATCTTGTAATCGTTCACGTACCGGTTGTTGGGACAGATCATGGAGGCCGAGAAACCGTCGGCGTAACCGGCCTCTTCCATCAGCGCCTTTGCCTTTTCCAGATCAAAACGGGGCTTGAGGTCGGGGTTGTGGCCGACATAACCCTCCGGCGAGTTCTGGGCGGCGACTGTGGCGAAACCTTTCATGATCTTGTCCACGATGCCTGTGTTGTTGATCGCGTTGACCATCGCCAGACGGACCTTGGGATTGGCCAGTGCCTCGTTCCGTTTGCCGTTCATTTGCAGCGTGATGATGCGCGTTCCGCTCAATGTGACCAGATCGGTGTTCTTGTCATTGCGGATCCGGTCAAGATCGGTGGGCGGAACGGGGGCGATGAAATCGACGTCACCCGAGAGCAGGGCCGCCACGCGGGTCGGCGCCTCCTTGATCGGGGTCAGGATGGCGGTCTGGACGTTGCCGGGGCTGTCCGTATCCCAGTAATCGGGGTTGCGCTTGAACACCATCTTCACGCCCTGCTCGCGTTCGGTCACGATGAAGGGACCGGTGCCCGAGATGTTTTTCGACGCAAAGCTGTCGCCATGCTTGGTGATTTCAGGCCCGCCTTCCTCGTAGAACTTCTTGTCCATTGGAAAGACATAGGTGGCGATGTTCAGCAGCAGGGGGCTGGGACCTTTGGTCTTGATCTCGACGGTGGTGTCATCAATCGCGGTGGCGGTTTTCCAGTTGGCGAAAATGGCCTTGAAATCCGGCGAGGTCTTCAGCCGTTCGATGGTCCACACGACGTCATCCGCGGTCATCGGATTGCCCGAGTGGAACTTGACCCCTTCGCGCAGGGTGAAGCGCATGGTGGTATCGTCCACGCGCTCCCATTCGGTTGCAAGGCGTGGATCAAAGTCGTAGTCGGAATTCCACCGCACCAGCGGGTCAAATACCATATGGCTCAGTTGCAGGGTGCCCCCGGAGAGTTGCTCATGAGGGTCCATCGATACCGGGTCTGCATCATAGGCGAAGTTCAGCGTCTGCGCTGAAACCATGCTGGATGCGCTCAGAAGCAGTGCAGTGGCGGTCGCTGTGGCAAAGGTGCGAAGTAATCTCATGAAATATTCCCCCCGGATGTTGATAGGCGCAGTTGATGTCAGTCCGCGCACTCGGATGCGTCACGTTGTCCCGAATTCCCATCCATGTAAAGTCCGGCGTCCTGCCGCCGACGCGGCAGGACCGTGAATGCACCACCTTCTGCGGTACATAGCGCCGCCAGGCCACTGCCGCGCCCTTGACCCCTGCCCAAGCCGTGATTATTGATCAAAACGCTCAGGCATAGGCGCCTGGTGTCTGGGGATTTTTCTTGACCGAACGGCTGATGTACCGGCTGGCCTGGGCCGTAGCCGCATTGTGTGTGGCGCCCATCCTTGCCGCGGCTCTGGCCGCGCTGGGGGGCGATCTGCAGACATGGCGCGACGTGCTGGCGACGGTTCTGCCGCGCTACACCGCCAACACGCTGGCTTTGGTGGTGATCGTGGGCAGCGGCGCCGCGGTGATCGGCACGGCGACAGCGTGGATGGTCACCGTCTACCGGTTTCCGGGCGTGCGCTGGCTGGAGGTTGCACTGGCATTGCCGCTCGCCTTTCCAGCTTATGTGCTGGCCTATGCGTACACGTCGCTTCTGGATCATCCGGGCCCGGTGCAGACCTTGCTGCGGGACGTTACCGGCTGGGGCCCCCGCGATTACTGGTTCCCCGAAATCCGCAGCCTTGGCGGCGCTGCCTTGATGCTGACGATGGTGCTCTATCCTTACGTCTATCTTTTGGCGCGCGCATCCTTCCGCCAGCAAAGCTCGAACGCGTTTCTGGTGGCACGCACGCTGGGCCGCACGCCGCTGGGCGCCTTCTGGACGGTGGCGCTGCCAATGGCGCGCCCGGCGATCATGGGGGGCGCGCTGCTGGCGATAATGGAGACGATTGCCGATTACGGCACCGTGGCGTTTTTCAACGTGCAGACCTTTGCGACGGGCATCTATCAGGCGTGGTTTTCCTTGGGTGAGCGCGCAACAGCGGCACAACTGGCGCTGTGTTTGCTGGCCTTCGCGCTGTTGCTGGCGGGGCTGGAGCGCGCGCAGCGCGGCCGTGCCCGCCGTGCATCCAAGGGCGGAGCCCGATTCGAGGTATTGAGCAAGCCGCAACTGACCGGGTGGAAGGGGTGGGGGGCTGCGGCCCTTTGCCTGCTTCCCGTATTGCTGGGGTTCCTCATCCCCGTGGTGATGCTTGGCGTCATGGCATGGGGGTCGGGACAAAGCCTGATCCAGCCACGATATGTTGGACTGATGCGCAATTCCGTTACGCTTGCCTCTGTCGCGTCGCTGCTGACAGTGGCGGGCGCGGTCCTGATCGGATTTCGTGCACGCACCAGTCCGGGGCGAACCTCGCGCGCGCTGGTTGTGGGGGCGGGGCTAGGATATGCGGTTCCGGGCGGTGTGATTGCCGTGGGGCTCATGGTGCCGATGGCGGGGCTCGATAATGCAGTGGATGGCTTCATGCGGAGTAATTTCGGCATCCGCACCGGGCTGCTGATCACCGGATCGATCTGGCTGATGGTGATGGCATATATGGCGCGGTTCATGGCGGCTGCGCTCAATGCCTATGACAGCGGCATGGCGACGGTCCCAAGGCATTATGACGCGATCGCGCGCAGCCTCGGCAAAGGCTCGGCCAAGCTGCTGTGGAAGGTGCATCTGCCCGTGGCGCGCACATCGGTGCTGACGGCGCTGCTGATCGTGTTCGTTGACGTGATGAAGGAACTGCCCGCAACGCTGATCCTGCATCCGTTCAACTTCGACACGCTGGCCGTGCAGGCCTTCCGCCTTGCCTCCGACGAGCGACTGCGCGAGGCAGCGGTCCCATCGCTCGCGCTTGTGGGTTTTGGTTTGATTCCCGTGCTGCTCCTTTGCCGCACGATTGGGCGCGAAAGCGGAGCAGACGGGTAAGGCGACAAAACACCGCCGTGCCCTTGCAGCCAAATGGGCGCGACACTAAGACTCTTTTAGGATCTGGTCAGATAAGGATCAGTGGCACTTCAGCAGGCAAGGCGGAATATGACAGACCCAATGGACACCTATATGAATACCCTCGTGCCGATGGTGGTCGAACAGACCAGCCGGGGCGAGCGGGCCTACGACATTTTCTCGCGCCTTTTGAAAGAGCGGATCATTTTCCTGAGCGGCCCGGTTCATGATGGCATGTCCAGCCTGATCGTGGCGCAGTTGCTGCACCTTGAGGCTGAGAATCCGTCGAAGGAAATCAGCATGTATATCAACAGTCCCGGCGGTGTCGTCACCTCGGGCCTGTCGATCTATGACACGATGCAGTATATCCGCCCCAAGGTATCGACGCTGGTGATCGGGCAGGCGGCATCCATGGGATCGCTGCTTTTGACAGCGGGCGCGCCGGGAATGCGGTTTTCGCTGCCCAACAGCCGCATCATGGTGCACCAGCCGTCGGGGGGCTATCAGGGTCAGGCCACCGATATCATGATCCACGCCGAAGAGACGTTGAAATTGAAAAAACGCCTGAACGAGATATATGTGAAACATACCGGCCAGAGTTTGCAAAAGGTCGAGGAGGCGTTGGAACGTGATAACTTCATGTCGCCCGAACAGGCCAAGGACTGGGGCCTGATCGACGAGATCGTGGAAAACCGCATCAAGCCGGAAGATGATGAAAAGCCCAAGTCTTAAAGGAAAAAGGCCACGGGTTGCTGGCGCCGAATTTTGCGATTGTCGCCGCCCGGCGCCTGCCTTAAGTTAGACAAGCCCTTGGCCCGCCGTCCGAGGCGGGCCCTGATTTGCAACGCACGGCCCGAAAGGTAGATCATGTCGAATAATTCAGGCAGCGACAGCAAGAACACGCTCTATTGCAGCTTCTGCGGCAAGAGCCAGCATGAGGTACGCAAGCTGATCGCCGGCCCGACAGTCTTCATCTGCGATGAATGCGTCGAACTGTGCATGGACATCATCCGCGAAGAAACGCGCAGCGCAGGGCTGAAATCTTCTGACGGCGTTCCTGCACCGCGCGAGATTTGCGATGTGCTGGATGATTATGTCATTGGACAAGCTACGGCCAAGCGGGTGCTGTCGGTTGCGGTTCATAACCACTACAAGCGCCTCAACAACTCCGGCAAAAGCGGAGAGGTCGAGCTGCAGAAATCCAACATCATGCTGATCGGCCCCACCGGCTGCGGCAAGACATTGCTGGCGCAGACGCTGGCGCGGATCCTTGATGTGCCTTTCACCATGGCTGACGCGACGACTTTGACTGAAGCCGGCTACGTGGGCGAGGATGTGGAGAACATTATCCTCAAGCTTCTGCAGGCGTCCGAATATAACGTGGAGCGGGCGCAGCGCGGCATCGTCTATATCGACGAAGTCGACAAGATCACGCGCAAGTCCGAAAATCCTTCGATCACCCGTGACGTGTCGGGAGAGGGCGTGCAGCAGGCGCTGCTGAAGCTGATGGAAGGAACCGTGGCCGCCGTACCGCCGCAAGGCGGACGCAAGCATCCGCAGCAGGAATTCCTGCAAGTGGATACCACGAACATCCTCTTCATCTGTGGGGGCGCCTTCGCAGGTCTGGACAAGATCATCTCGGCGCGCGGCAAGGGGTCGGCGATGGGCTTTGGCGCGGATGTGCGCGACAGGGATGACCGCGGGATCGGCGAGGTGTTCAAGGACCTGGAGCCCGAGGATCTGCTGAAATTTGGCTTGATCCCCGAGTTCGTGGGGCGCTTGCCCGTCATCGCGACGCTGGAGGATCTGGATGAGGATGCGCTGATCACGATCCTGACCCAGCCGAAGAATGCCTTGGTCAAGCAATACCAGCGTCTGTTTGATCTGGAGAACGTCAAGCTGAGCTTCACCGATGATGCGCTGACGGCAATCGCCAAGCGCGCCATCACACGCAAGACAGGTGCGCGCGGGCTTCGCTCGATCCTGGAGGACATTTTGCTGGATACGATGTTCGAGGTTCCCAGCATGAATAATGTCGAAGAAGTGGTTGTCAACGAGGAGGCTGTGAATTCAGACGCGGCCCCGCTGATGATCTATTCTGAGAACAGCAAAAAAAAGGAAAGCGCCAGCGCAGGCTGACGCATGACCATATCGCGTGAAGAGGGGGCGGGCCGGTGAAGTCCGCCCTTTTTCCTTTTGAGCGTCGAACGATTGCAGAGAGAAAACGGTCATTCAGCGCCTCGCCCTGCCCGCAGAGCACTGGACGTTTCCCGAGCGATGCGCCATATCAGAGGCAACGACTGGCGGAGGACGACATGGGCATTCTCAACTCGCTGCTGCGGGCAGTGACATGGTGGAACGGGCAGACGCTGAACACGCAGTTCTATACCTGGCGCAAGGGCGTGAAGGTGGGCGAGGATTCGCAGGGAAACATCTTTTATCGCTCCAAGGCTGGCGACCGTCGCTGGGTCATCTATAACGGCGAGGCCGAGGCAAGCCGTGTCAGTCCTGAATGGCATGGCTGGCTGCATCATACCTATCAGGATACTCCGATCGAAGCGCCCCTGCCGCATCAGCCCTGGCAGAAACCTCATCTGGAGAACCTCACAGGCACCGCGCTCGCCTATGCGCCTGCCGGATCGATCAGGCACAATGTTCCGAAGCAGCGCAGCGATTACGAGGCGTGGCATCCCGAATAGGCGAGGCGGGCAGAGAGCGGATATGGCCGAAAACAAGAGCGAGATCATCGCAGGGGCAGTAGTGGTGGCCGTCGCGGCCGGCTTCATCGTCTATGCCGGAAAGCTGACGGGCGCCTCTGCTGCCGCAGGCTCCAGCTATGAACTGTCAGCCAGTTTTCGGTCTGCTGACGGGATCACCGTGGGCACGGATGTGCGGCTGGCCGGGGTCAAGGTGGGACGTGTGACGTCCATGGCGCTCGATCCGGCGACATACCGCGCGGGCACTACGATCAGCGTGGCCGAGGGTATCGCCGTTCCCGATGACAGCGCGCTTGCGATATCCTCCGAAGGGTTGCTGGGCGGCAATTATGTAGAGCTGCTGCCGGGCGGCTCGCCTTTTTTTCTCGAGCCCGGCGATCAGATCGAATTTACCCAAGGGTCGGTCAGCCTTGTTTCGCTGTTGATGAAATTCGTCGGCAGTGGTGACGCAGGTGCTACGGAATGAAGGTGCTTGCGATTTTGCTGGCGCTTCTTGCCCCCATGGCTGTGGCCCAGGAAGGCGCGCAGGTCGGCACCGGGGCAATGCTGCGCGCGCTGGAAAAGATCTCCGGCGAGACGACAGACTTTACCCTCAAGCCGGGCGAACAGGCGGTTTTCGGGCGTCTGAGCATTGAAATGAGGGAATGCCGCTATCCTCTCGGGGATCCGGCAGCGGATGCATTTGCCTATCTGACCATACAAGAGCAGGGCAGCGATGCGCCCGTGTTTTCAGGTTGGATGTTTGCATCTTCGCCCGCGCTGAACGCGCTGGATCACCCGCGCTACGATGTCTGGGTGCTTCGCTGCAAGACGGACTGAGGCGAGGGGTCCAGCGTATAGCGCATCATGTCAGCGTGGTGGCCCAGCGCCTCTGCCAATCGCTGGCGGTAGGCCGCCCGGCTGATCTCCACCGCGCCCAGGCTGGCCAGATGGTCGGTCAGGAACTGAGTATCGAACAGCCTGTATCCGCAACGCCGCAGGTGGTCCACCAGATGCACCAGCGCCAGTTTCGAGCCATCCGTGCGGTTTGAGAACATGCTTTCGCCAAAGAATGCCGCGCCCAGCGTGACACCGTAGACACCCCCCGCCAGTACCCCCTCCTGCCAGATTTCCAGAGAATGAGCATGTCCCATGTGGTATAGCATCAAGTAAAGGCGCCGGATTTCGTCGTTGATCCACGTCTCGGGCCGGGCGGCGCAAGCATCCATGACGCTCGCGAAATCAGTATTGAGCGTCGCTTGGTATAGGCCCCGCCGCATCCTGCGCGCCAGACTGCGCGAGATGTGCAGACCGTCGAGCGGCAATACACCCCGTTGGCGCGGATCGACCCAAAAAACACCGGGATCGTTCCGCCCCTCCGACATGGGAAAGATACCGCCCGCGTAGGCATTCAGCAGCAGCTCCGGCGTCAGGATGAAATCGTCATCTTTCATTGCGTGCTTCAGCCCCGCAGATGCGTCTCCAGCCAGTGTTCCAGCCAGTGGATGTTGTAATTGCCCGAATGGATATCGCTGTCCTGCAACAGCGCGTGAAAGAGCGGCACAGTGGTGTCGACACCGTCAACGATCAGTTCCCCCAAGGCGCGGTTCAGACGTGCCAGCGCGGCGGGGCGGTCCTGCGCATGCACGATCAGCTTGCCGATCAGCGAATCGTAATAGGGTGGGATAGTATAGCCGTCGTAGAGTGCACTATCCATGCGCACACCAAGCCCGCCGGGCGCGTGGAACTGCGTGATCTTTCCGGGGCGGGGAGCGAACTCAGGCAGTTTTTCCGCGTTGATGCGCACTTCAATTGCGTGGCCGGTGATTTTCAGATCTTCCTGCCGAAACTCCATTGGCAGCCCGGCCGCAACGCGGATCTGTTCGCGCACGAGGTCGACGCCGAAAATCGCCTCGGTCACGGGATGTTCAACCTGAAGGCGGGTGTTCATTTCTATAAAATAGAATTCGCCATTCTCGAACAGGAATTCAATCGTTCCCGCGCCGGTGTAATTGATCCGGGCCACTGCATCTGCGCAGACCGCACCGATACGGGCGCGCTGTTCAGGGGTGATGGTGGGGCCGGGCGCCTCTTCGAATACCTTCTGATGGCGGCGCTGAAGCGAGCAATCCCGCTCGCCCAGATGCACCGCACGGCCTTTGCCATCGCCGAATACCTGAATTTCGATATGGCGCGGCGTGGTCAGATATTTTTCGATATAGACTTCTTCATTGCCGAAATTGGATTTGCCTTCGGCGCGTGCTGTCTGAAAGGCGCGCTCCATCTGGGCAGCGTTCTCGGCCACTTTCATGCCCTTGCCGCCGCCGCCCGCAGTTGCCTTGATGATCACGGGATAGCCGATTTCATCGCCGATACGCTTGGCCTCCGCCAGGCTGGGCACGCCGCCGTCGCTGCCGGGGACGCAAGGTACCCCGAGTTTCTTCATCGTATCCTTCGCGGTGATCTTGTCGCCCATGATCCGAATATGCTCGGCAGTGGGACCGATGAAGGTCAGGCCGTGATCCTCGACAATCTGCACGAAAGTCGCGTTTTCAGACAAAAACCCATAGCCGGGATGGATCGCCTGAGCGCCCGTTACTTCACAGGCCGCAATGATGGCCGGGATGGAAAGGTAGCTGTCAATTCCAGGGGGCGGGCCAATGCACACGGATTCGTCGGCCATGCGCACATGCATGGCATCCGCGTCGGCGGTGGAGTGAACGGCGACTGTATGGATGCCCATCTCGCGCGCCGCGCGGATGACCCTCAGCGCGATCTCGCCGCGGTTGGCAATCAGGATTTTGTCGAACATTGCCTGTGCCCTATTCGATGATCATCAGGGGCGCGCCGTATTCGACGGCGCCGCCATCTTCGACGAGGATGCGCTTGACAGTGCCGCCGCGCGGGGCAGGGATATGGTTCATCGTCTTCATCGCCTCGATGATCAGCAGCGTGTCGCCCTCGGACACCTTGTCGCCCACGGACACAAAGGCAGGCGCGCCGGGTTCGGCCTGGGTATAGACGGTGCCGACCATCGGGGATGTGACCGCACCGGGATGGCTCGCCGGATCCTCGCCCACGGCAACAGCGGCAGTAGCCGGGTTCGCGCCCGTGGGGGCGGGGGCGGCAGCCATCTGCAAGGGCGCCTGCGCGATGAACTGCGCTGCAGCCTCGTTCTTGCGGCTCACGCGCACGTTCAGGCTGTCATCTTCGCCGTATTCACGCTTGACCTGCAATTCGGTCAGATCGTTATCGTTCAGAAGCTCGGCAAGCGCCTTGATGAAGGCGACATCGTCATCATGCGATTTTTTGGGCATCGGGTTCCTCGGCGGCTGGCGCCTTCGTGAGGGCGCGCTTTGGTTTTGCATGGCTTATATTGCAATCAGGCGCCATATAAAACCGGGATTGTGTATCACTCCCGGGTCCGGGCCGAAGGGTTGTCACTGCCCGGCGCCGGGTTTACATGAGCCGTCATACGGTCGCAGCCTACCCGCTCAAAACAAGGACGAGACATGAAGGTAATTGTCATCTGCTCCGGCGGGATGGATTCCGTGGCATTGGCGCACCGGATGGCGGCAACAGAGGATCTGCACGCGCTGCTGTCCTTCGATTATGGCCAGCGCCATGCCAAGGAACTGGATTTTGCTGCCGCCTGTGCCCGCCGGCTGGGCGTTCCGCACCACATTATCGACATTGCGGGCGTCGGCGCGGCATTGACCGGATCGGCGCTGACAGATGATATAGATGTGCCGGACGGCCATTATGCCGAAGATACGATGAAGCTGACCGTAGTGCCCAATCGCAACGCGATCATGCTGGCCATCGCTTTTGGCATGGCCGCCGCGCAAAAGGCGGAGGCGGTCGCGACTGCCGTGCATGGGGGCGATCATTTCATCTATCCCGACTGCCGCCCCGATTTCATCGCCGCCTTTCAGGCGATGGAGGATCGCGCTATGGACGGCTATGCGCAGGTTCAGCTGCTGACGCCCTATGTACATGGCTCCAAGGACGATATTGCGACAGATGGTGCCCGATATGGCACGCCATTTGCGGAAACCTGGTCCTGTTACAAGGGCGGCGATCTCCATTGCGGGCGCTGCGGCACCTGCATTGAACGGCGCGAGGCGTTTCACCTGGCCGGGATAGAGGATCCGACATCTTATGCCGACCCCGACTTTTGGCGCCGGGTGGCAGAGGAATAGAAGATGTACCGCATCACCAAGGAGTTCCACTTTTCCGCTTCGCATCAGTTGTTCGGGTTGCCCGAGGACCATCAGTGTGCCCGTCTGCACGGGCATAACTACATCGTCGTCGTCGAACTGGCGGCGGAGGAGTTGAACGCGCATGGCTTTGTGCGTGACTATCTCGAACTGGCGCCGCTGAAACGGTATATTGATGATGAGCTGGACCACCGGCACCTGAACGATGTGCTGGGCGATGATTGCGTAACTGCCGAGCGAATGGCCAGACATCTGTATGACTGGTGCTCTGCCCGCTGGCCCGAGACGGCGGCGGTGAAGGTCAGCGAGACACCAAAGACCTGGGCCGAATACCGGCCATGAGTGATCTGATCCGCATCTCGGAAATATTCGGCCCGACCATTCAGGGAGAGGGCGCTCTGATCGGGGTGCCCACCGTCTTCGTGCGCACCGGTGGCTGCGATTATCGCTGCGTCTGGTGCGACAGCCTGCATGCGGTGGATAGCGAATATCGCCACACTTGGTCACCGATGAGCGCGGATGCGGTGATGGACGAGGTGCGGCGCCTGTCGGGCGCGCGGCCCCTGACAGTGACGCTCTCGGGTGGCAATCCGGCGATCCAGCCCTTGGGCGATCTGATCGCGCTGGGGCGGGCCGAGGGCTATGGCTTTGCAATGGAAACGCAAGGGACGGTGGCGAAGAACTGGTTTGCGCAACTAGATATGCTGGTGCTCAGCCCCAAGCCGCCCTCCAGCAAGATGCAGACGGATTGGGATATGTTGCAAGGCTGCATCGATGCAGCCCAAGGCGCGCCAGCCGTGCTGAAGATCGTGGTGTTCGACGAGGCCGATTATGCTTATGCGCGGGACGTTGCGGCGCGCCAGCCTGGCCTTTCGATCTATTTGCAGCCGGGCAACCATACGCCGCCGCCGCCCGATCAGGAGGATGCGGCGATCGATCTGGACGGAATTGACGACCGGATGCGCTGGCTGGTGGACCGGGTGATTGCGGATCGCTGGCACGCGGCGCGGGTTTTGCCGCAACTGCATGTGATGCTTTGGGGAAACAAGCGCGGCGTGTAGCCGCAGAAAAGGCGAAGGATGAGCAACAGTATCTATGATGACTTGAAACAGCTCGGTGCCAATACCGCGCTGCCTGATGATCCATCGAAGGCTGAACTGGAACGGGTGCAGAACCCACAAGGCGATGTCCTTTATACCGTCCGGTTTGTCGCACCGGAATTCACGTCGCTCTGCCCGATGACCGGCCAGCCGGATTTTGCGCATCTGGTGATCGATTACGTTCCCGGCGATTGGCTGATCGAAAGCAAGTCGCTGAAGCTTTATCTGGGCAGCTTCCGCAATCACGGCGCATTTCACGAGGACTGCACCATCACCATCGCGCGACGTGTGGCCGAATTTACCGAAGCGAAATGGCTGCGGATCGGCGGGTATTGGTATCCGCGCGGGGGAATTCCCATCGATGTATTCTATCAGACCGGACCTGCGCCCGAGGGGGTATGGATTCCCGATCAGGGCGTGCCGCCCTATCGCGGCCGGGGCTGAAAGCCGGACCGCCCCGCAGGCATATGACCTGCGAGGCGGTTTTTCCTATTCCTGCGCTTTGCGGTTTTCGATCAACTCGTCCACGACCGATGGATCGGCGAGGGTCGATGTATCCCCCAGCGTGTCAAAATCACTTTCGGCGATCTTGCGCAGGATACGGCGCATGATCTTGCCCGAGCGCGTCTTGGGCAGGCCCGGCGCCCACTGGATGATATCGGGCTTGGCGATCGGGCCGATTTCGGTACGGACCCATTTCTCCAGATCCTTGCGCAGCTCGTCCGACGGCTCCACATCGTTCATGACGGTCACATAAGCATAGATGCCCTGACCCTTGATCTCGTGCGGATAGCCCACCACGGCGGCCTCGGCCACGGCGGAATGGGCGACCAGCGCCGATTCGACCTCGGCCGTGCCCATGCGATGTCCTGACACGTTGATCACGTCATCGACCCGGCCGGTGATCCAGTAATATCCATCCGCATCGCGGCGGCAGCCATCCCCGGTAAAGTAATACCCCTTGTAGTCCGAGAAATACGTCTGCTCGAACCGGTCGTGGTCGCCGTAGATGGTGCGCATCTGGCCCGGCCAGCTATCCTTGATACACAGCACGCCTTCTGCCACCGTATCGGTGATTTCCTCCCCCGAGGTGGCGTCGAGGACGACCGGCTGAACCCCGAAGAACGGCTTGGTGCAACTGCCCGGTTTCGTGGGCGTGGCGCCGGGCAGGGGGGTCAGCAGGTGGCCGCCGGTTTCAGTCTGCCACCAGGTATCGACGATGGGCAACTTTTTCTTGCCGATAACCTCATTATACCAGTTCCATGCCTCGGGGTTGATCGGCTCGCCGACGGTACCCAAAAGCTTGAGCGAGGACAGATCGCATTTCTCGACATATTGTCGGCCCTTGGCCATCAGAGCGCGAATCGCGGTGGGCGCGGTATAGAACTGATTGACCTTGTGCTTTTCGCAGACCTGCCAGAACCGGCTCGCATCGGGGTAAGTCGGCACCCCTTCGAACATTACCGTCGTGGCGCCGTTCACAAGAGGGCCGTAGATGATATAACTGTGCCCCGTCACCCATCCCACGTCGGCGGTGCACCAGAAGACGTCGCCGTCATGGTAGTCGAAATCGTATTTATGCGTCAGCCCCGCATAGAGCAGATATCCGGCGGAGCTGTGAACCACGCCCTTGGGCTGGCCCGTAGATCCGGACGTATAAAGGATGAACAGCGGATCTTCGGCATTCACCGGACGCGCGGGACAATCGGGGCTCGCCTGTTCCATCTGCGCCTTCAGATCCACATCCCGCCCCTGGATCCAGGTGGTCTGGCCGCCGGTATGTTTGACAACAAGGCAGCGCACCTTGTCCGAGCAGTGCAAAAGCGCCGCATCGGTGTTGGACTTCAGGCCGGTCACGCGGCCGCCGCGCGGTGCTTCGTCGGCGGTGATGACCACCTTGGCGCCCGAGTTATTGATGCGGTTGGCCAGCGCATCGGCTGAGAAGCCCGCAAAGACAATCGAATGAACTGCACCGATCCGCGCGCAGGCCAGCATCGCATAAGCTGCCTCGGGGATCATCGGCAGGTAGATTACCACCCGGTCACCGCGCATGATGCCTTGGCTGAGCAGCACGTTGGCGAAACGGTTCACCTTCTCATGCAGCTCTTTATAGGTGATGTTCTGCGCTGGCGTTTCAGGATCGTCCGGCTCGAAGATGATCGCCGTCTGGTCGCCGCGCGTTTCCAGGTGACGGTCGATGCAGTTGGCAGCCACATTCAACACGCCATCCTCGAACCAGCGGATATCGACATTGCCGGGTTCAAAGGATGTATTCTTGACCTTGGTGAATGGCTTTATCCATTCAAGCTCCTGTGCATACCGGGACCAGAATGTTTCAGGATCCTTGATTGAGGCGGCGTACATTTCTTCATATTTGGCCGCGTCGATATGGGAAGATTTCGCAAATTCCGGCGACGGTGGGTATTTTCTGTCTTGCATAAGGTTACCTCTGTACTGTTCGGTGCGGGAAGATCAGGCGGGTATTCTGGCGCGGGCAAAGCCCGCCTCCGGGTCGAATCGCCCGATTTTCTGAACGCAATTTCTCGTCGCCAAGAACCTCGGCTGCCCTACCGTCAAATACGACACCGCCGGTGTCAAGGATCACGGTGCGATCAGGCAGATCGAGTCCACGCATTGCGTTCCAATTGACCCAGATGATGCCGACGCTTCGCTGCGTAACGATGAGCAGCTCTTATCGCGGCTTCGTCGGCACGTCCCACAGCATGGGAACTCTCGCCGAGCCTCATGCGCTTTGCCTGCTACAAGGAACGTGAAGCCATAGTCCTGAAGGCGGTCTGCACCGCCTCGGGCGGACGAGACAGCGCTGGCCGGGTTCGGACGGTGCAATCTGGCGAGGCGCCACCTGTCTGTCGCGCCGGGTGGCGGCGGGACTGCAAGAGGACAGGTTCAGCTCATTGGTCAATGCCATACGGTGCGCCAACCGATCTGCACTCTGCACCACAAAAGCCCTCAGGGCACTGCCTTCGAGCATTCGAGCAACGAGGAGGCAAAATCAAGTTCCTGGTCGGCGGCGGCCAGACTACAACATTCGCGCTGCCGCCCTGCACGCGGCGACGTGCTTTAGCGCCTTACTTGCCGGCTGTCCGCGATAGTGAAATACAAGTGCACGTCAAAACCGGAGTAGGTTCTGCAAACAGGGACAGGCCATCCTAACACGCAAGGGGCGCCCGATTTGAAACCAGATTGCCGCATCGATGATGCCGTGCGCAATGAATGGGCCGAATGCTTTACGTGCTGCCCTACCGGCAGAACTTTTGCTCAGCGCAGCATGATGCCCAGAACGACCAGCATGAGCCCGATGAAAGACAGCAAAAGAGCGCCGGTATTGACTGGTACGACTTTGCTCAGAACACTCCGCATGGCGGCATCGTCCACCTTCGCGCGCCGGGCGCGCCAGACGCGGACCACACACCAGACAAGCCCGCCGACGCCCAAAAGCGACACTGCCGCGCCGCACAATATGAGTATTTCCATCTTGCGCCTCTTCGTGACATCCCGGTCAGACGGCTGGCCTAATGCATTACGTTGCCAAGCTCAAGCCGAGCCGGGGCTTGCGGGAGCAACAGGCAGGCGTTAGTCACACGCGCAAAAGAGGATGTGGAGCACAGAATGGACGACCAAACACCTGGAACCCCTGACAGCTATCGCGTGACCGCAGACGAACTGCGGCAGTTCATCGAAAGGATTGAGCGTCTTGACGCTGAAAAAAAAGACCTCGCCGACCAGCAGAAAGAAGTGATGGCCGAGGCAAAGGGGCGCGGCTACGATACTAAGGTAATGCGAAAGGTCATCGCGTTGCGCAAACGCGACAAGGACGACATCGCTGAAGAAGAGGCTGTTCTGGAGATGTATAAAGAGGCCTTGGGGATGGCGTAAGATTATTCAGATCAACTTTCGATTGACAAGAAATCAGACGTTGCAGGTATTAACGTATTGTAAAACATACGCCTCAAGCGACGTCTTCATTCAGGAGGATTCCCAAACGGGCTGAGCTTTGGTTCAAGATCGAAATCGAAAGCGATTTTGAGTAGACGCACCTTGACCGACGCGCAATGGGCGCGGACCGAACCACTCGGTCTTGGTAAGCAGGGCGGT
>JAUNVT010000128.1:3285-8539 GCA_030540655.1 Rhodobacterales bacterium | reverse complement strand
CAGGGGCCATCACCAACTTTCAACCATATCTCCCCGTTTAACAACGTGACCGAACCCGGCACGGAGAAATCCACGAACCTCTTCTGGGTCAATACCGAACACGGCTACACCGATATCGAACTGCGGGCCTGGATGTTCACCGATTACTATTCGATGAGCCCCGGCATGGTGTCGCAAACGCCGGATCAGGGCGCGGCCTACTGGATCGTGTTCAACGACGCGGATGGCGCGCCGCTGACCGGCGACACTTCCTACAAGCTGACCCTGCCGCCCGATGTTCCTGCCAAACTGTTCTGGTCGATGACCCTCTATGAGGCCGAGAACGCCTCGGGTCTTGCGACCGAAGCGCGGCGCTTTCCCTCGCTGGGATCGCGCGACGAGCCTGAACTGAATGAAGATGGCACGACCGATGTCTACATCGGGCCCGAAGCGCCCGAGGGTGAAGAAGTGAATTGGCTTCCAACCGCACCGGACCGCGGCTTCTTCGGCATTCTACGCCTCTATGGCCCCGGACAAGCAGCGATCGACTACAGCTGGAAGCCAAGCGATCTGCATAAGGTCAACTGATGTGACATGATCTCCCGGTGGAATGCCCACCATCGGTTCCACCGGGCTTGAACCGGCCCCTCGCTGCGCGCGGCACGAACAACCGCTCTTGCATTTCAAGACAGATGCTTTGCCCTGCGGCAACAAAGAACGCAAAATATGAATTGTGGAAAGAAAGCGTTCGGATTTTATCGAATGTGCGATTACACTGGGTTGGACATCTGATGTCAGGTCAGGAGGGTGCGCTCTGTTTCTGACGTGACAGTGATTGGTTGGGAGTGCGCCGCATGATCTCCGCAAACCCGCTTCAGGGAAGGCCCCGTCCGGCCGGAGCCGCGCCGATAGTGTTTGCCCTCAGTCTGGCGTTGTCGGCTCTGGTGCCGCCCGGGACCGCGCAGGGGCAAGCTGGCACCAGCGCCAGCAGCGTCACGCCGAAAAGCTTCGAGCCGCCGCTGCAAAATCTAGGCGGGACGCTTGTCTTCAGCGGCGCGACCGCCACCAAGGCGCCGCCGGGTGCGGATCAGATTGCCATCACGCTGTCGGATGTGGATCTGCAAGGAGGACTCCCGCAGCTGAGGTCCGCCAACGCCGCGCTGAAGGCGCGGCTGACCGGCAAGCGGATCCCGGTGTCGGACCTGTTCGATGCCGTGAATGCGCTGGAAGAGGCCTATGCCAATGCGGGCTATGTGCTGGTCCGCGTGGTGCTGCCGCAGCAGAACCTGCGCGATGGCGGGGTGCTGAAGGTCGAGGTGATCAACGGCTTTGTCGAGACTGTCGATAATCAGAACGTGCCGCCGCAGGTGCAAAAGCGGATCGACCAGCTGACCGCGCCGGTGGTCAACCGCAAGGGGCTCACCCTGGCGCAGCTTGAGCGGCAATTGCTGCTGGCGGGCGATGTCGCAGGCGTCGCCCTGGGGACGGCGCTGGGCGCGGGCCGCCTGCCCGGTGGAACGGTCCTGACCCTTGATCCTGAATACCGCAAGATCACCGGTTTTGTCGGCTTTGACAATTTCGCGGATGACGAGCTCGGCCCGTTTACGCTGAATGCCGGGGTCGAATTCAACAGTATCCTTGGCCATGGCGAGACACTGTATCTGCGCGCCTCCGGAGCACCTTATAAATTTCTGGCCGGTGATCCGCGCTATCGCATTCTGGCGGCGGGCGCGCTGATGCCCTTGGGCACATCCGGCCTTGCGCTGAATGCCGAAGTGACCACCAGCCGCACCACACCTGACAACGAGACGGTGCCGACACGATCCAAATTCGATCGCCAGTCGCTGCGGGTGATCTATCCCTGGATCCGTTCGCGCCGGATGAACCTGACGACGACGGTTTCGCTCGACCGTCAACAGGACCGTCAGGATCTGATCGTTGGCCCCACCACGCCGATCTATAATGATCGCACGACGGTGCTGCGCGCGGGCGGCACCCTGACCTATCTGCACGAGGGGGGCGCCTATACGGATGTCGGCGCCGTGCTGTCGCAGGGCATCGATGCGCTCGGGGCGCGGATGCTGAGTGATGTCGATACCGGAACGCCGCTGTCGCGGCAGGGCGCGGATGCGACATTCACCAAGCTGACGCTGGCCGGTTATCACGAGCAGCCTTTGGGGCAGCGCTTCCTTTTGTCGGTCATGGGCCGGGGGCAGTCCTCCTTTGGCGAGGCGCTGCTCACGGCGGAACAGTTTGGCATTGCCGGCCCGCGCGAGCTGTCGGCCTTCGATCTGGGCGATCTGAGGGGCGACAGCGGCTGGGTTTTCCGTGCCGAGATGGCGCATCAGACGCTGGCCAGCCTTGGCACCCTGCCCATCATGGTCAGCCCGTATATTTTTGTGGCCGCGGGGGGGATTTCGCTTGAACGACCCACGGCGGTCGAGCGCGGTCATGAGGCCGCTCAGGCCTTCGGGATCGGCCTCGACGTATTTTCAAAGACGGAGTCACGATACAGGGCAAGCAGCGTGAGGCTCGAAGTAGCCAAAGGGGAACGCGACTATGGTTCGGATGACACACGGTTCAGCATTTCGGGCAATTTCCGCTTCTGATCGCCGGGGCCTCTGGCGCCTCGGGCTGCTGACGCTTGTCGTCCTGACATTCTTGCACCCTGATATCACGCGCGCCGATGATGTGCTTCCGCAGGGGGGCAGCGTGGCGCAGGGCAATGCCGCAATCTCCACCCCCGCCGCTGGACATATGGTCATCGACCAGAGCAGCGATCGCGCGGTCGTCAACTGGGACGGGTTTTCCATCGGCCACGGCAATTCTGTCGATATCCGCCAGCGCGCGACCTCCAGCGCGATCCTGAACCGGGTAACCGGAGACACCACCAGCCAGATCCACGGACGGCTGAGCGCCACGGGGCAGGTGTTTGTGGTCAATCCCAACGGGATATTCATCGGACAGGGCGGGGCGGTCAGCGCGGGCGGCGGCTTTGTCGCCTCGACGCTCGACACAACGGACGAAAACTTCATGGCTGGGCGGCTACGCTTTGAGGGGGATGGCCGATCAAAGCCGGTGCAGAACGCGGGGCGCGTCACCATCGGGCGCGGTGGCTTTGCCGCGCTGATGGGAGGGCGGGTGACAAATTCCGGCTCCGTGACCGTGCCGATGGGACGCATCGGATTGGCCGCCGGGGAAATGGTGACGCTCGATGTGTCGGGCGACGGTTTTCTGCAAGTGGCCGTTCCCTCGCAGGGGGATTCGGACGAGATGCGTGCGCTGATCGAAAACTCAGGCACGGTTTCGGCCATGGGCGGGCTGATCGAGATGCAGGCCGCGACGGCGCGGGATGCCGCGCGCAATGCGATCAACCTGTCGGGCGTGGCCGAGGCACGGTCGGTGTCGCGGCGCGGCGGCACAATCGTGCTCGGCGGCGGGGAGGGCGGCGCTGTGCGCGTCACCGGGCGGGTGACAACGCGGCCGGCCACCGCGATTCACAAATCGCTGCGTCCGCAGGCCCGGCGCGGCGGCGACATCACCATCACCGGGCGCGCCATAACGCTGGAGGGGGCGCAGATCGCGGCCGATGGCGATGCGGATGGCGGGCGCATCCATATCGGCGGCGCGTTTCAGGGGGGCAATGCGCTGCCGAGCGCGGATAGCCTTTCCGTGGACGCCGGCACGCGCATCACCGCCGACGCCGGGACGGCAGGGGAGGGGGGAAGGGTTGTTCTGTGGTCCGATCGGGACACCACGTTTCGCGGCACGGTTTCCGCACGCGGCGGCGCAACGGGAGGAGACGGCGGCTTTGTCGAGGTGTCGGGCAAGCAGCGCCTCGCCTTCGACGGCCGTGTGGATACAAGCGCGCCGCAGGGGGCGACCGGCACGCTGCTCCTGGACCCGCACAACGTGACCATCGCGCGGGAGGACTCTACGGGTATCGAAAAAGAAGGATCTGAATTTACCCCGTTTCTCGATGATGCAATCCTGCCGGTGGACATACTGGAAAGGAATCTGGCCGCAACCAACATCACGGTGCTGACGAATCCCGATCTCACCGGCACGCAGGAGGGCAACATCACCGTTGCGGATGCGATCAACTGGACTTCCTCCAACACTCTGACCTTTCGCGCCGACAATGACGTGATCCTGAACGCAGGCGTCACCGGCCGCAACGGTGCCTTCCTGATCGGGGCGGGCCGTGACATCACCACCGGCCCGGGCGGCGCGGTGGACGTGGGCCGCTTTCTTCTGGCGCAAGGCGACTGGGTGCAAAATGGCGCGCCGCTTCCCGGCTTCACTGCCGGCGATTTCGACGTAGCAACCGCGGGCGATACATCTTTTCTGCGCGCTGCGGGGGGGGATGGCAGCGTGGCGGATCCTTACCAGCTTGTTGATATCTATGGCGTGCAAGGCATTGGATCACTGCCCCTGCTGGACCAGAATTTCGCGCTTGCCAATGATATCGATGCCGCCGGTACCGCGGGTTGGAACGATGGACGGGGTTTCGCGCCAATCGGGGCGCCGGGCGCGGCCTTCACTGGTACGCTGGACGGGCGAGGCAACGCGATCCGTGCTCTGACCATAAATCGGCCATCGGCCGCCATGTTTGGGCAGACCGATACTGCGACGATTTCCAATCTGACGCTTGACCGAATTTCGGTCACCGGACCCGGCACAATTGGCGCCTTGGCTGCGCTGGCCGTTGATACAGGCATCGCCAATGTTGCGGTCACTGATGGCACCGTCACCGCTATCTTGCCGGGAAACGTTGGGGGCATCATCGGGGAGCTGCGCGGCGCCTCTGCCTTTCTGAGAGGCAGCAGCTTTACCGGTGAGGTGAGTTCGGACGCGAAGGGAGGCTTGGGCTACAGCCTTGGCGGGCTTGTGGGGCGCAATAGCGGCACGATCTCGGAAAGCAGCTTTACTGGCTCGGTCGGGGAAACCGGCGTGGCGAACGGCCCCCGTGGTGTAGGGGGCGCGGTGGGCACCAACCTTGGCACGCTCTCGGGGGTCGCAACGGCAGGCGACATGCTGCTCAGCGGCGTCGGCGGCGCATTGCAGGCGGGCGGGCTGGTTGGCGCGAACCTCGCAACCGGGACGATCACGGGATCGGACAGCGTCATTTCCGTGACGGTGGATGATGTGGAGGCAGACCAGATCATTGTTGGCGGGCTGGCGGGGCAAAATATCGGCGGCATAACCGCATCCCGGTCTACCGCGCCGGTCCGCGTGACTGGCACCGCGACGGCAATTGCCGTCGGCGGCTTTG
>JAUNVT010000128.1:2080-3185 GCA_030540655.1 Rhodobacterales bacterium | reverse complement strand
GGACTGATCGGGCGCAACGTGCCGGGGAATCCGACACCGGTCAGTGGCTCCTTTTGGGACATGGACACATCCGGATTGGCGGATGGCGGCACCCCTGCACTGGGCAGGGGCCTGAGCACAGCGCAATTTGAGGATACGGACGGTTTCTTCAGCACGGCGGGCGGCGCAGGCTGGGATTTCGGCAGCATCTGGGCGCCCGGTGCGGCGGGACGCTATCCCGCCCTCTATACCATCGACAGGGTGGTGTTTGCGCGCGCGGATCCGGTGGCGCTGAGCTATGGCGAAACGCTGGCGTCGGTGAATGGGCCGGTGGCGGGCGGCCCCGCAGCCTATGTCTTTGCCCTTCCGGCCGAGACACTGGATACCGCGCCGATCTTCTCCGCGCCCGTTCTGGATGACAGAGCAGCCGGAAGCCGGAGGTTCTCGCTCGATACCACGCCGCTGATCAGTTCCGAAGGCGAGACATATGCTGTCGTCGCGCTGGAAGGGAGGGCAGAGATCAGCCCGGCGCTGCTGACGTTGAAAGCAGATGACGCAACCAAGACCTATGGCACTGTCTTGAGTTTCGACGGCACTGAGTTCACCGTCGCGGACGGCGTGCTCTTTTATGACGACAGCGTGGACACGGTTGCGCTGACCTCCGCCGGTGCGCCGGCAGACGCACCCGTGGCGGGC
The DNA here is from genome assembly GCA_030540655.1 of Rhodobacterales bacterium. Taxonomy (GTDB): domain Bacteria; phylum Pseudomonadota; class Alphaproteobacteria; order Rhodobacterales; family Rhodobacteraceae; genus Roseovarius. The sequence continues at coordinate 2,510 of JAUNVT010000128.1, read as the reverse complement.
AGCCCCTATGTCATCACGGCGGGCGGGCCCGTGGCGGGCGCGGGGCTGGGCAGCTATGTCATCAGTTACGTGGATGGCGCGCTGACGGTCGATCCGGCCCCGGTGCCTCCACCCCCCGCATCGGATCCGGTTCGCGCCCCCGATCTGCCCGAATTCGAGCTGCCAAATCCGCGCGACTCGCTGGTGCTGACACTGCCGGGGGATGCGCTTGTGGCGCCGGGCATTCCGGTAGCAGCCGGCACGGCAATTGGCACAGGCGCTGCGCGCGATACCCTGGCGCTGGTACGCGAGATCGCGGCAACGCTGGAAATTGCTGCGGCAGAATGCGGCCAAAGCTCGGCTGATCTGGACCGGTATCTGGCCTGCATTTCCGACGCGCTGGAGGATTTTGCTTCCGGTCTGGATGCGATCTCGGCCGATCTGCCGCCGG
>JAUNVT010000128.1:0-1980 GCA_030540655.1 Rhodobacterales bacterium | reverse complement strand
TGAGCCGTGTCGAGGGTCTTTGAAACCGTGCTGCGTCTGATCTCTGCGCTTGTCATCCTGTGGCTTTGCTCGCCGGCGGCGGCCGAAACAAGGGTGGCGCTGGTAATCGGCAATTCCGATTACAAAAACATCGAGCCGCTGACCAATCCCCGCCACGATGCGCTGGACATGTCCGTCGCGCTGGAAGGGCTCGGCTTTGAGATGATGCTGGAGATCGACGTGACCCGGGCGCGGTTCCGGACGCTGATCACCGAATTTGGTGAAAAGGCGGCGAGCGCCGATGTGGCGCTGCTCTACTATGCGGGGCATGGGTTCCAGATCGACGGGCGCAACTACATGGTGCCCACGGATGCCGTGATCTCCAGCGCGGCGGATCTGACCGATCAGACGTTGCGGCTGGACCAGCTTTTGGGCGCGATGGAACGCTCAAGCGGGGTCAAGCTGGTATTTCTGGATGCCTGCCGGGACAATCCGTTTGGCGAAGGGCTGGGCGATGCCCGTCTTGGCACCGGGCTTGCGCAGATGGGCACCGAGGCAAATTTTCTCTTTTCCTACGCCACGCAGCCCGACAATGTCGCCTATGACGGCACCGGGCGAAACAGTTTCTATACCGAGGCGATGCTGCATCATCTTTATACGCCGGGGCAGAATGTGGGGCAGATGATGATCGGGGTGCGCCGCGATGTTCTCGCCGCAACGGGAGGCAAGCAGATTCCGTGGGAGAACTCATCGCTGACCCGCAGTTTCCAGTTCGATACCAGCCCCGAGGCCATTTCCGAGGAAAGTATGCTCTACCAGATCGCGGTGGACGAGCGCGATCCGGATTTGCTGAGTCTCTATGTCAATCGCTATCCCGAGGGAGCCCATACCGAGGAGGCGCTGGCGTTTCTGGATACCGGCACGCGCACCCGGTCGGTCGAGCGCACGGGCGAGACAGAGCGCGCCGCGCGGCTGTGGGATCTCGCGCGGCGCAGCCGGATGCGTCCGCTGCTGGAGCTTTATGTCACGCGCTATCCTGATGCGCCCGGCAGGGCCGAGGCAGAGCGGCTGCTGGAAACCATTCCGCGTCCCGAAGATGCAACGGCAGGCAAGATCTGCGAGCGGCTGGCAACCCATCCGCGCGACGCCACCGCCGAAAACCCGGGCGTGCCCATGTCGCGGCTGCAGCAGAATGCGCTGGCCGCGATCCAGGCGTGCAGCGCGGCGGCGGCGCGCGCCCCCGAGGTGCCGCATTACGTGGCGCTGCTGGCGCGTGCGACCGTGGCGGCGGGAGATCTGGACCGCGCGGTGGTGCTCTATCGTGATGCCGCCGAGCGGGGCGATCTGCGGGCGATGGTCAGCCTTGCCCAGCTGACCGAGCAGGGTACCGGCGTGCCGCAGGACAGTGCGCGCGCGCTGGCGCTCTACGAAGAGGCGGCGGCCGGCGGCAGCGATGATGCGATGATCAACCTTGCGATCACCCTGCTGGAGGGGCGCACCGTCCCGGCGGATCCCGAACGCGCCATGGCGCTGTTGGAGCGGGCGTCTGCCGAAGGATCGGCCAAGGCGACATTCAACCTCGGCGTTCTGGCGCTGGACGGCAAGGGTGAGGGGCCGCGGGCCGCGCTTGGCTATTTCGAACGGGCCGCCCGCAATGGCGAGGCGGAAGGCTATCGCGCCGCGGCGATCCTGCTGGATGAAGGGCGCACCACTGCACGCGATCCGGCGGGGGCGGCGCGGATGCTGCTGCGCGGCGCGGCGGAGGACCGTGGTACTATCGTGCAGCAGCTGACCGGGGCGAGCGATCAATGGTCTCCCGACACCATCCGCGCGGTGCAGCACCTGTTGCAAAAGGCGGGCTATTACACCGCCGCCGTCGACGGAGTGCCGGGATCGCAGTTTACCGCAGCGCTGGAGAAGTGGCGCGATGGCGGGTTCAAGGCGGCGGTGCTGGAGTGATCCACGAGAAACGGGCGAATGTTGGTGATGCCCTGAGGGGCG
>JAUNVT010000007.1:39082-53737 GCA_030540655.1 Rhodobacterales bacterium | reverse complement strand
GGATGAGGTTTCGCCATTCCGGCCGCGGCGGGTGATACTGGCGGTATGGCCACGTACGGCAGGGCCGAAAGGTCTTTTGTAAAGGTCCGCGTTGTGCAGAAGGGTTTTTTCCCACTGACGGCCGCCCCGTGTTTTGATGGCGCCGATTTGCGGACCAACTTCCGATCGGCGTTGCGCAGGAGTGCTGCGCTCTGGTTCTTTTCCCGCAGTCCCGTTAAGGAAGGAAAAAGAGCGCAAGAACGAGGCCAGATGTGACAGACCAGCACTGCGGACGCACTACGAGAGACGGGATTCGCATACACGACGCGTCTGATTTTGCGGGCATGCACAAGGCTGGTGCGCTGGCCGCGCGCATCCTTGACGATATCGCGCCGCATGTCACCGTGGGCCAGACTACCGCGGCGCTGGATGCGCTGATAGAGGGGATGGTGTCCGATGCGGGCGCGACTTCGGCGACGATCGGCTATAAAGGATACCGCCACGCGAGCTGCATCAGCGTCAACCACGTAGTCTGCCACGGCATTCCGGGGGGCAAGATCCCCAAATGGAAGAACGATACCAATACACGCGCCGATGACAGCCTCAAAGACGGAGACATTCTCAATATCGATGTGACCGTGATCGTCGATGGCTGGTTCGGCGATACGAGCCGGATGTATGCCGCGGGCAAGCCCAAAGCCTATGCTGAACGTCTGATTCAGGTGACTCATGACGCGCTGATGGTGGGAATCGAGGCGGTGCGTCCGGGCCGGACCTTTGGCGATATCGGTCATGCGATCCAGACCTATGCCGAGTCGCATTCAACCTCGGTGGTGCGCGATTTCTGCGGGCACGGGCTGGGCCGGGTGTTTCATGCGCCGCCCAACGTACTGCATTTCGGTCGTCCCGGTACTGGCGCGGTGCTGGAGGAGGGGATGTTCTTTACCATCGAGCCTATGGTCAATCTGGGCCGTGCGGAAACCAGGGTTCTGGCCGATGACTGGACCGCAGTGACGCGCGACAAGTCGCTCTCAGCGCAATTTGAGCATTCTATTGGAGTGACAGCGGATGGGGCCGAAATTTTCACCCTGTCGCCGGGTGGCCTTTTTCATCCAACTTATGGCTGATGGCGCGCCCCGCCGCCACGCCTGACGCCCACGCCCATTGGAAATTGTAGCCGCCCAGCCAACCGGTTACGTCCAATGCCTCACCAATTACGTAAAGACCGGGAAGCGCCTTTGCCTCCATGGTTTTCGAGTTGATGCCACTGGTGTCTATGCCGCCCAGCGTCACCTCGGCGGTGCGGTAGCCTTCGGTGCCGCCGGGCGTCAACTGCCAGTTGCGCAGCGCGCGGCAAAGACGTGCCAGCGCCGCGTCGCTTTGATCGGCCAGATTACCGCCGAGGCTGACGTCGGTCTGCGCGGGCAGGGCGCCGATCAGCCGGGCCGGCAGATGGCGCGCCAGTTCGGTCGTCAGGTTGTGGCGGCCCGACTGGCTCCGCTGCGTGCGCAACGTGTCCAGAAGAGTGGCGTCCGGGTCCAGATCAAGGCAGATTGCCTCGCCCTCCCGCCAGTAGGAGGAGATTTGCAACATCGCAGGCCCCGACAGACCGCGATGCGTGAACAGCAGCGCCTCGTCGAAGCTGGCGCCGCCCGCGCGCGCCCGCACTGGCACCGCCACGCCCGCGAGTTCGGCAAAGCGACCCTCGGGAAAGGTGAATGGCACCAGCCCCGCGCTGGTTTTGGTCATCCCAAGGCCGAATTGGCGCGCGATGTCATAGGCAAGCCCCGTCGCGCCCATTTTCGGAATCGACTTGCCGCCGGTGGCCAGCACCACATTCCGTGCGTACAGGTTGTGGCGCGCGCCTTCGACCTCCAGCGCGGCATGGAAAGAATCGCCATCATGCCGCAGATCGACCAATTGGGTTTGCAGCCACAGATCGGCACCCGGGCAAGCCATCTCGGCGCGCAGCATCGCTATGATATCCTTGGCAGACGTGTCGCAGAACAGCTGGCCCAGCGTCTTTTCGTGCCAGGGGATGCCATGCGCATCGACCAGCGCGATGAAATCCCATTGGGTATAGCGCTTAAGCGCGGATTTGCAGAAATGCGGATTGGCCGAGATGAAGTTTTCCGGCGCGGTGTAGAGATTGGTGAAATTGCAGCGCCCGCCGCCCGAGATGCGGATCTTCTCGCCCGGCGCGCGGGCATGATCGATCACCAGCGTGCGCCCGCCGCAATGCGCCGCGCACATCATGCCGGCGGCCCCGGCGCCAAGGATCAGCGTATCGACCTGCATGGCGCACGCCCTGCCCGAAGCGCCGCAGCGCGTCAAGCGGGCGCGAGAACGCTTTCCTCGCGGTGCGTGTGCTGTTAGAGTGGCGCGATAGACCCCGCAAAGGGGCAATGTTCGAGGCAGAACGGCGGGTGTCATGACAGAAATGGTCTATGGATCGTCTCCCATCAGGGATGTCGAACCGGTCCTTCCCAAATGGTGGCGGACGATCGACAAATGGTCGATCTCCTGCGTGCTGATTCTGTTCGGTATCGGGCTGCTTCTGGGCTTTGCCGCGTCTCCGCCCTTGGCGGAAAAGAACGGGTTTGCCCCGTTTCATTATGTCCAGCGCCAGACGTTCTTTGGCGGGATGGCGATGATCGCCATGCTGGCCACCTCGATGATGGGACCGATGCTGGTGCGGCGGCTGGCGGTGATCGGCTTCCTGATATCGTTTCTGGCGCTGATTCTGTTGCCGGTGCTGGGCACCGATTTCGGCAAAGGGGCGGTGCGCTGGTACAGCCTTGGATTCGCCTCCGTTCAGCCGTCGGAGTTCCTCAAGCCCGGTTTTGTGGTCGCGGCGGCGTGGATGATGGCGGCCAGCCGCGAAACAGGCGGCCCGCCGGGGCTGAGCTGGTCCTTTTTCCTGACGATGATCATCGTTGCCTTCCTGGCGCTTCAGCCCGATTTCGGACAGGCGGCGCTGGTACTGTTTTCCTGGGGCGTGATGTATTTCGTGGCAGGCGCACCCATTTTTCTGCTCGCGGGCATGGCAGGGTTGGTGGTTCTGGGCGGGTCTTTCGCCTATTCCAATTCGCAGCATTTCGCGCGCAGGATTGACGGGTTCCTTTCGCCGGATGTTGACCCGACAACGCAGATCGGCTTTGCCACCAACGCCATTCAGGAGGGCGGGTTTTTCGGCGTGGGCGTGGGCGAGGGGACGGTGAAGTGGTCGCTGCCCGATGCGCATACCGATTTCATCATCGCCGTCGCCGCCGAGGAATACGGGCTGGTTCTGGTTCTCATCGTGATTGCGCTATATGCCACGATCGTCGTGCGCTCGCTGATGCGGCTGATGCGCGAGCGCGATCCCTTCATCCGGCTGGCGGGCACGGGTCTGGCCTGCGCCTTTGGCGTGCAGGCGATGATCAACATGGGCGTGGCGGTGCGCCTGCTTCCGGCCAAGGGGATGACGCTGCCCTTTGTCAGCTATGGTGGATCGTCGCTGATCGCGGGGGGTATCGCGGTGGGCATGCTCTTTGCCTTTACCCGGTCGCGTCCCCAGGGCGAGATTGGCGATATCCTGCGCGGCCGCGCCCGATGAGCGCGCGCGCGCCTCTTTTGCTGATGGCGGCTGGCGGGACCGGGGGGCATATGTTCCCGGCCCAGTCGCTGGCCGAGCACATGCTGGCGCAGGGCTGGCGGGTCAAGCTGGCCACGGATGCGCGCGGCGCGCGCTATACGGGCGCATTCCCGCAGGGGACCGAGATCACGCAAATGGCCAGTGGCACCTTTGCGCGGGGTGGGGCGGTCGCGAAGGTGATGACGCCGCTGCGCATTGCGGCGGGCACGCTGGCCGCGATCTGGGGGATGCTGCGCGACAGGCCGGATGTCGTGATAGGATTTGGCGGCTATCCCAGCATTCCCGCGCTGTCCGCGGCCTGCATCCTGCGGCGCCCGCGCATGGTGCATGAACAAAACGGCGTTCTGGGCCGCGTCAACCGCAAGTTTGCGGAACGTGTCGACGCGGTGGCCTGCGGCACCTGGCCGACCGACCTGCCTGAAGGGATCGACGGCTATCACGTCGGCAACCCGGTGCGCGCGGCGGTGCGCGAACGGGCGGGCGCGGGGTATATCCCGCCGGGCGATTATCCCATGTCGGTGCTGGTGATCGGCGGCAGTCAGGGCGCGCGCATTCTCAGCGATGTGGTGCCGCCGGCCATTGCCGCCCTGCCGCTGGACGTGATGCGCAATATCCGGGTGTCCCACCAGGCGCGGGGTGAGGATGTGGCCCGCGTCGGGCAATACTATGCCGAGCAGGGCATAAATGCCGAGGTTCAGGAGTTTTTCGACGATGTTCCCCGCCGGATGAGCGAGGCCCAGCTGGTCATCAGCCGTGCGGGCGCATCGTCGGTGGCCGACATCGCCGTGATCGGGCGCCCCTCCATCCTGATCCCTTATGCGGCGGCGACAGGCGATCATCAAAGCGCCAACGCCCGCGGGCTGAGGGATGCGGGAGCGACCATCCTCGTGCCCGAAAGCCTCCTGAACCCCGAGGCGCTGGCCGAGCAGATCCACACGATCATGGCGCACCCTACCGGAGCGGCCCAGATGTCGCGCGCGGCCCTCAGCTGCGCGATCCCGGACGCGTCAGAGCGCTTGGCGGAAATAGTAGAATGGCTGGCGGCCAACGCGGCCCGAAAAGGAAAGACCTAGATGAACTCAGCGGCCACCAAACTGCCCGGCGACGTCGGACCCCTCCATTTCGTCGGGATCGGCGGCATAGGCATGTCCGGCATCGCCGAGGTGCTGCTGAACCACGGCTTTACTGTGCAAGGATCGGATCTGCGCCGCAGTCCGCTTACGGCACGGCTTGAGGCACGGGGCGCGCGCATATTCGAAGGGCAGCGGGCGGAAAACCTTGAGCGGGCCGAGGTCGTGGTGATCTCCTCCGCGATCAAACCCGGCAACCCCGAACTGGACGAGGCGCGCCGCCGCGGCCTGCCCGTGGTGCGCCGCGCCGAAATGCTGGCCGAACTGATGCGCCTGAAATCGAACATTGCGGTGGCCGGCACGCACGGCAAGACGACGACCACCACAATGGTCGCCGCGCTGCTGGATCACGGCAAGTTCGATCCCACGGTGGTGAATGGCGGCATCATCCATGCCTATGACAGCAATGCCCGCGTCGGGCAGGGCGAGTGGATGGTGGTGGAGGCGGACGAAAGCGACGGCACCTTCAACCGCTTGCCGGCAACCATCGCCATCGTCACCAATATCGACCCCGAGCATATGGAGCATTGGGGCACCGAAGCCGCGCTTCACAAGGGGTTCGAGGATTTTGTCGGCAACATCCCCTTTTACGGGCTGGCGATATGCTGCACCGATGACAAGGATGTGCAGACGCTGGTGGGCAAGGTGACAGACCGGCGCGTGGTCACCTATGGTTTCAACGCGCAGGCCGATGTGCGTGCGCTGAACCTGCGCTATGCCAGGGGCGTGGCGCATTTCGATATCGCCCTGCAAGCCGAGGGCAAGCGCATCGACGGCTGCACCCTGCCGATGCCGGGGGATCACAATGTATCCAATGCGCTGGGCGCTGTGGCTGTGGCACGGCATCTGGGCATGAAGACCGCGGAAATCCGCGACGCGCTGGCCGCCTTCGGCGGGGTCAACCGCCGCTTTACCCGCGTGGGCGAGGTGGAAGGCGTGACCGTCATCGATGATTACGGTCATCACCCGACCGAAATAGCCGCCGTGCTGAAGGCCGCCCGCCATGCCACCGAAGGGCGCGTGATCGCCGTGCACCAGCCGCACCGCTACACCCGGCTCCACCACCATTTCGATGAGTTTTGCACCTGTTTCAATGAAGCCGATATCGTGGCCATCGCCCCCGTTTACGCCGCGGGCGAGGATCCTATAGAGGGCGCCAGCCGCGACGATCTGGTGGCGGGGCTGATAGATCGGGGCCACCGCGATGCGCACTCCATCGACGGTGAGGAAGGGTTGGCGATGCTGGTGCGCTCCCATGCACGGCCGGGCGATATGGTCGTCTGTCTTGGCGCAGGCACGATCAGCGCCTGGGCCAATCGTTTACCGGAGGCGCTGAAGATACCGCAATTGCAGGAGGGGTAAATCATGCCGATATCGCTGTTGCTGGCGTGTCTCTGGGCGCTGGGCGCGAACCTGCTGGCAATGCGTTTCAGCGATGACAGCTGGTGGCGCGTGACATATATCCTGATCGCCATCGGCATCCCGCTTCTGGGCTACGTGACATATCAGACAGGGCCTTGGGCCGGGCTGATCTGCCTTGCCGTGGCAATGTCGATGCTGCGCTGGCCCCTCATCTGCCTCTGGCGCTGGCTGCGCGACCCGGGGCAGGAGCTGGCCGAAGACTGAATCCCTCACCGCGCTGCCGGCCCCGCACTCCCGTAGAAAGGCAGTTACATGACCGAGCACATGCCCCGGGTTCGCGGCAGGTTGACACCGCAGCGGCCCTTGGCCGATCTCACCTGGCTTCGCGTAGGCGGACCGGCTGACTGGCTGTTCCAGCCAGCGGACGAAGCTGATCTGGCCGCATTTCTGGCCGCGCTGGACCCGTCGGTGCAGATTTTTCCCATGGGCGTAGGCAGCAATCTGATCGTGCGCGACGGAGGAATTCGGGCGGTGGTCATCCGTCTTGGACGCGGCTTCAACGGGATCGAGGCAGCGGACGGGCGCGTTACTGCGGGCGCCGCCGCGCTGGATTCTCACGTGGCGCGGCGCGCTGCCGAGGCGGGCATCGATCTGACGTTCCTGCGGACCATTCCCGGCGCGATAGGGGGCGCTCTGCGCATGAATGCGGGCTGCTATGGCACCTATACGGCCGATGCTTTCGTTTCGGCCCGTGCGGTGACGCGGCAAGGCAAAATCGTGACGCTTGGGCCGGAGGATATGAACTTTCGCTACCGCCAGACGGACCTGCCCGAAGGCGCTGTGCTGATTTCCGCCGTTCTGCAAGGCCCGCCCGGAGACCCCGCCGCGCTGGAGGCGCAGATGGCCGGGCAACTGAAAAGGCGCGATGAGACGCAACCCACAAAGGATCGCAGCGCCGGCAGCACGTTTCGTAATCCAGCCGGGTTCAGCAGCACAGGGCAGGCGGGAGACACGCATGAGTTGAAAGCGTGGAAGCTGATCGACGATGCCGGAATGCGCGGCGCACAGCGCGGAGGCGCGCAGATGAGCCTTAAACATCCCAACTTCTTGATCAACGCCGGCGGCGCCACAGCCGCCGATCTGGAGGGTCTGGGAGAGGAGGTGAGAAAAAGGGTTTATCAATCCAGCGCAATCGAGTTAGAATGGGAAATAATGAGGGTCGGCGAACCGGCCCGGTGATGGCGCATACGCTGTCAGCGAACTCCAAACAGGGCACAGGCGCCCTGAAGACCAATAAAAACAGGGCTGAAAACGGCCCGTAAAAATAAATCAGGGCTGCATACGGCCCGGGGACTTTGAGGCAGATCGGTGGTTGGTTCGGGCAGGACAAACCCCAAGGTTGCGGTGATAATGGGTGGCCCGTCGGCAGAGCGCGACGTGTCGCTGGTATCCGGGCGGGAATGCGCCGCCGCGCTGAGGGATGAAGGCTACGAGGTGGTAGAGGTCGATGCAGGCCCTGACCTCGCGCATAAGTTGTATCAGATTTCCCCTGACGTCGTTTTCAACGCCCTCCATGGCCGCTGGGGCGAGGATGGCTGCGTGCAGGGCATGCTGGAATGGCTGCGTATCCCCTATACCCATTCGGGTGTGCTTGCCTCGGCGCTGGCGATGGACAAGGAAGCGACGAAAGCGGCCTATCGCGCCGCCGGTCTTCCGGTCGTGCCCAGCATTCTGGCCAGCAGTGACGAGGTGCGAGCAGGCCACGTGATGCAGCCGCCCTATGTGGTCAAACCCTATAACGAAGGGTCGTCGGTGGGCGTCTATATTGTCCATGAGGCGGCGGATGGCCCGGCGCAACTCTCTGCTGACATGCCCGAGCGCGTGATGGTCGAAGCCTATGCGCCGGGGCGCGAACTGACCACCACCGTGATGGGCGACCGGGCGCTGACCGTGACCGACATCATCACCGATGGCTGGTATGACTATTCGGCGAAATACGAGGTTGGCGGCTCGCGCCATGTGGTGCCCGCCGATATTCCGACGAACATTTTCGATCTTTGCATGGACTATGCGTTGCGCGCGCATATTGCCCTGGGGTGCCGGGGCGTCAGCCGCACGGATTTTCGCTGGGACGAATCCCGTGGCGTGGACGGACTGATCCTGCTGGAGACGAACACGCAGCCCGGCATGACGCCCACATCACTCAGCCCGGAGCAAGCGCAGTCGATAGGCATCGGCTTTGGCGCGCTCTGCCGCTGGATGGTCGAGGACGCGTCATGGGGCAGGTAGGCGTGCGCAACGATCCCGCACCGTCGCGGTGGTCATACCGGCTTCAAAGGATGCTGCTGACGCCAATGTACCGGCGGATGCTGCGCTTTGGCGTGCCGTTCTGCCTGACCTTCGGTGTGGCAAGCTGGTATCTGTCGGACCCCGCCGTTCAACAGTCCATGACGCAGACGGTTCACGATTTGCGTCAGCAAATCCAGACCCGCCCCGAATTCATGGTTCAGGAGCTGTCCATCGACGGCGCCAGCCCGCGCACGGCCGAGGATATCCGCGAAAGTTTTGGCTATACCCTGCCGCTCAGTTCCTTCGACATGGATCTGGAGGCATTGCGCGCAAAAATCGAGAACATTCCCGCGGTCGCCAGTGCCGCCGTGCGCGTGCGCCAGGGCGGGGTGCTGGAGGTGCGCGTGCATGAGCGTCAGCCGGTCGCGCTGCTGAGGGTGCCGAAGGGGCTGATCGTGGTGGATCGCGAGGGGGTGGCGCTGGATGCCATCGCCCATCGCGCCGAGCGTGCGAAGCTGCTGGTGCTTACCGGGGACGGTGCTCAGGATGCGGTGCCCGAAGCGCTGGCAATCCGCGCGGCGGCCGGGCCGCTTGCGCCGCGTCTGCGCGGGCTTGTGCGAATGGGGGCGCGGCGCTGGGACGTGGTGCTGGACCGGAACCAGCGCATCCTGTTGCCCGTGGCCGATCCGGTGCGGGCGCTGGAGCGGGTCATCGTCCTGAACGAGGCGCAGGCCATGCTGGAGCGGGACATTGCGGTGGTGGACATGCGGCTGGCCGACCGGCCGACATTGAGAATGAACGAGGCGGCCAGCCAGCAATGGTGGCACGCGCGCAACACGAGTGCAGGGGCAGTGCCAGAATGATCGAACTTTATGAATCCCAACGCGCGATGCGCAACATGCGCCGCGCGGCAATGCAGCGCGGAGTGGTGGCGGTGCTGGACGTCGGCACATCGAAGATTGCGTGCCTTGTCTTGCAGTTCGACGGGACCGAGCGGCATGACGCCGACAACGGGATCGGCAACATGGCGGGGCAGGCGGGGTTTCGGGTGATCGGTGCTGCCACGACCCGCTCTCGCGGCGTCCGCTTTGGCGAGATCGAGGCAATGGGCGAGACCGAGCGGGCGATCCGCACATCCGTTCAGGCGGCGCAGAAAATGGCGAATATGCGCGTCGATCACGTGATCGCCTGTTTTTCCGGCGCGCAGCCGCGCAGCTATGGGCTGGCGGGGCAGGTCGAGCTGGAGGGCCACATGGTATCCGAGCAGGATGTCAGCCGCGTGCTGTCCGCTTGCGAGGTGCCCGATTTCGGGTCGGGGCGCGAGGTTCTGCACGCTCAGCCGGTGAATTTTGCGCTCGACCACCGCTCGGGCCTGATCGATCCGCGCGGCCAGATTGGCAACGCGCTCAGCACCGATCTGCACATGCTGACCGTTGACGGCGCGCCGATTCAGAATCTGGCACATTGCGTCAAGCGCTGCGACCTGGAATTGGCGGGCATCGCGAGTTCGGCCTATGTGGCGGGCATTGCATCGCTGGTTGAAGACGAGCAGGAGCTGGGCGCAGCCTGCATCGATCTGGGTGGCGGCAGTGCCGGTATATCAATCTTCATCAAAAAACACATGATTTATTGCGACAGTGTGCGCATGGGCGGCGAACATGTGACCTCGGACATCTCCATGGGTCTGCAGGTCCCTACTGCCATCGCCGAGCGGATCAAGACATTCTATGGCGGCGTTGTCGCAACCGGGATGGATGATCGGGAGATGATTGAAATCAACAGCGACACGGGCGATTGGGACCATGACCGCCGCAGCGTCAGCCGGGCCGAACTGATCGGAATCATGCGCCCCCGCGTCGAGGAAATTCTAGAGGAAGTGCGTGCCCGTCTGGACGCGGCCGGCTTTGATTGCCTGCCCAGCCAGCAAATCGTGCTGACGGGGGGGGGCAGCCAGATCCCCGGCCTTGACGGGCTGGCCAGCCGTATTCTGGGCCAGCAGGTGCGTCTGGGGCGTCCCTTGCGGGTCAACGGTCTGCCCCAAGCCGCAACGGGCGCGGGATTTGCCAGCGCGGTGGGAATGTGCCTCTTTGCGGCGAACCCGCAGGACGAATGGTGGGACTTCGAATTGCCGGTCGACCGTTACCCTGCCCGGTCACTGAAGCGCGCCGTAAAGTGGTTCCGGGACAATTGGTAGGCACAGGACCCGATGCATCGGCGAAAACCCGCGTAGAGGTGTAGGCAACGACCGATATCATGTGGTTTACCGGTGTTTTTATGGTGACGATCAGGGTATGTACCGATAATAATGCAACATCAGCAGAAAAAAACGGCCCGCAAATGTGGGCGCAATCACAGGCGGACAGAGCAATGACATTGAATCTCACCATGCCGGGACGCGACGAACTGAAGCCCCGGATCACCGTCTTCGGTGTTGGCGGCGCTGGCGGCAACGCAGTCAACAACATGATCGCGAAAGAATTGGATGGTGTCGATTTCGTTGTCGCCAATACCGACGCTCAGGCGCTTCAGCAATCCAATGCTGAAAACCGTATCCAGCTGGGTGTGAAGGTGACCGAAGGGTTGGGTGCGGGGGCCCGCGCATCGGTTGGCGCCGCCGCTGCCGAGGAAAGCATTGAGCAGATTGTCGATCATCTGGCAGGGGCGCATATGTGCTTTATCACTGCGGGCATGGGCGGCGGCACCGGCACTGGCGCCGCGCCGATCATTGCGCAGGCCGCACGGGAGCTCGGCGTACTGACCGTCGGCGTGGTGACCAAGCCCTTCCAGTTCGAGGGCGGCAAGCGGATGAAGAACGCCGAGGATGGCGTTGAAACGCTGCAAAAGGTTGTCGACACTCTGATCATCATTCCCAACCAGAATCTGTTCCGTCTGGCGAATGAGAAAACCACCTTTACCGAAGCGTTTTCGCTGGCCGATGACGTACTGTATCAGGGCGTCAAGGGCGTGACCGATCTGATGGTGCGCCCGGGCCTGATCAACCTCGATTTTGCCGACGTGCGCGCTGTAATGGACGAGATGGGCAAGGCGATGATGGGCACCGGCGAGGCCGAGGGCGAGGATCGCGCCATCCAGGCCGCCGAGAAAGCCATCGCGAACCCGCTTCTGGATGAAATCAGCCTGCGTGGCGCGAAGGGCGTGCTGATCAACATCACCGGCGGCACAGATCTGACCCTCTTCGAGCTGGACGAGGCCGCCAACCGCATCCGCGAGGAAGTGGATTCCGAAGCGAACATCATCGTCGGCTCGACCATGGACCCGGCAATGGAGGGCATGATGCGCGTCAGCGTTGTCGCCACCGGCATCGATGCGACCCCTGCCTCAAGCGAAGTTCCGGTTCCGCGCCGCTCCATGGCCGAGCCACTGCGCCAGAGCACCACCGGCGAGCAGTCCGGCTCGCTTGATGAGGCCAAGCGTCCCGAACCTGCCTCCAAGGCCGAACCACTTCAGGCCGCAGCGCGCCGCGAGGAGCCGAGCGAATCGTCCCGTTACGCTTCCAAAGCAGAAAAGCGTGCCGATCCGGCACCTTCCGATGTCTTTGAGCCGCGCCAGGATGAACGGTCGGAACGGCGCGAGCGTCCGGCCGAGCAGCAGCGTCCTACTCCGGTGCGGTCGGACGGCGATCTGCCCCCGCCCGCCTATGCACCGCGCGCTGTCGAGCAGGAGTTCGAGGAGGAAGAGGAGTTGGCGGATTATGTAGCGCCGCGGCCCGCGGCTGCCGGCACGCCATCGTCGGATGCGTTGGCGCGTCTGCACACGGCAGTGGGAAATGCCGCTGGCCGCCGCCCTGTCGGTGCGCAGACACCGCAGATGCGTCAGGCCCAACAGCAGGCGCATCAGGCCGAGACGAAAAGCCCTACCGAGCGTCCGCGCTTTGGGATCAACTCGCTGCTGAACCGGATGACCGGCCATACCGCTGAACCCGAGACGCCGCGCCAGTCGCGCCAACAGCCGAGCGTTCAGGCGCAGCAGCCTGCCGCGACCCCGCGCGAGGAAGAGCGCGATGAGCAGATCGAGATTCCCGCTTTCCTTCGGCGTCAGGCCAACTGATCGTTCCGGCGATACGGGCTGTAAGATGCGATGAAAGGCTGCCTGCGGGCGGCCTTTTTATTGATCAGGATGAATGACCAGCCCTGAAACATCTTGTCAGACCGGGTGACGGCCTGCGCAAAAAAGCGCCGCCGACACATGGCGCATGTTTCAAACGGTTGCAAAGATTGAGTTGAGCGACAGGCCCTCAAGCCTTAGATCCTTGGGTAACCACAGCGGCACGACCGACTGGTGGACCCGAGGCTGAAAAAAATCATGAGGGCAACGTGCAAACAACGGTGACTGGACCTGTTTCTTTCGAAGGTATTGGCCTGCATTCAGGCCGGCCCGCGCGGTTGGTGGTGCGCCCTGCTGCGCCTGATCATGGCATAATTTTCCGCCGCCTCGATTGTGCTGCTGGCGTCGGGGCTATCCCCGCGCTTTGGTCCAATGTAAATCAAACTCCGCTTTGCACCCGTCTTGAGAATGCCCACGGTATCCAGATCTCGACAGTCGAGCATATCATGGCGGGACTCATGGGCTGCGGCATCCATAACGCAGTGGTCACGGTGGATGGGCCGGAAGTGCCTATTCTGGACGGCAGTTCCGCGCTTTTTGTCCGCGGTATTCTGCAGGCTGGCATGAAAAAGCAAGGTGTTCCCGTGCGCGCTCTGCGTGTGCTGCGCCCGGTCCAGGTGCGCCGCGGAAATGCATGGGCGCGGCTGTCGCCCCATGATACGCTGACGATCGAATTTGATATTGCCTTCGCCGATGCTGCAATTGGCGTGCAGAAAAAGACGTTGAACATGGCCAATGGCAGCTTTGTGCGCGAGCTTTCCAGCAGCCGCACCTTCTGCCGCAAATCTGATGTTGATGCAATGCGCGCCCGCGGTCTGGCATTGGGCGGAACTCTGGATAATGCGGTTGTGGTGGATGGGGACAGTGTGCTCAGCCCCGGCGGCTTGCGTTATGCGGATGAGGCGGTTCGCCACAAGATGCTGGATGCCCTGGGTGATCTGGCGCTGGCCGGTGCGCCGCTGTTTGGGCTTTATCAGGGTCATCTGGCAGGGCACGCCCTGACCAACGATCTGCTGCGGGCGCTGTTCACCACGCCCGATGCGGTCGAATGGGTGACATGCGACGCGGCAATGACGGCCAGGCTTCCGGGCGCCGGCGTGCATTGGGGCGAACTGCCGCAAGTCGCGTGACGAATCTTGCGCCGACACGCGCGCGCTTTCTGTGGATTTCTGTGCTGGCACAGGTTCGATGATTGGGCTACAACCCGGTCAACGGGCAAGAAGGGCAGAACAAGCATGATGTTTGGCAGACAGGACGCGGTATCGCGCGGGAAACTGGCGGCAAAACAAGCGATGAAACTGTCCGGTGCGCTTCTTGTGATGGCGACGCTCGTATCTTGCAGCAGCATTACCGGCAAGGTCGAGCGCGGTACCATCGATTACGATAAATATACTGCGCAGCAGATATTCCAGCGCGGTGAATACGATCTTGCCGCGAACAAGCCTGCCGTCGCCGCGCAGAGCTTTGCCGAGATCGAGCGGCTTTATCCCTATTCCGACCTGACCAAACGTGCGGTCATCATGCAGGCGTTTTCTTATCATCTGGACCAGAATTACGTAGAAAGCCGCAGTGCCGCGCAGCGCTACATCGATTTCTATCCGACGGATGAAGATGCGGCCTATGCGCAATATATTCTTGCGCTCAGCTATTATGACCAGATTGACGAGGTTGGCCGCGATCAGGGGCTGACCTTTCAGGCACTTCAGGCCTTGCGCAAGGTGATCGAGCTTTACCCGGACAGCGAATATGCGCGCTCTGCGGTGCTGAAATTCGATCTGGCCTTCGACCATCTGGCCGCCAAGGAGATGGAGGTAGGGCGCTATTACCTGAAGCGGGATCATTTTTCCGCGGCAATCAATCGCTTCCGTGTCGTGGTGGAGGATTTCCAGACCACCTCCCACACCGCCGAGGCGTTGCATCGTCTGGTCGAGGCATATCTGTCTCTGGGGCTGGTGAACGAGGCACAGACGGCGGGCGCAATTCTTGGCTACAACTTCCGTTCGACCCCTTGGTATCAGGACAGTTATCAACTGCTGACCCGCCGCGGGCTGAAGATGCAGGCCAGCGGCGACAACTGGCTGGCACAGATCTACCGCCAAATGATCAAGGGTGAATGGCTGTAACGGGTGCAAA
>JAUNVT010000007.1:18589-38982 GCA_030540655.1 Rhodobacterales bacterium | reverse complement strand
AACGGGTGCAAACGCCCTTGGCGCCTGACATTTCTTTCTGGTCTGTCAAACGCAAAAGGCCTTAGGCGATGCTTCGCAGTCTTGATATCCGCGACATGTTGATCATCGACCGGCTGGAGTTGATCTTCCAGCCCGGTCTGAATGCGCTGACCGGTGAAACGGGGGCGGGCAAATCAATTCTGCTGGATAGTTTGGGATTCGTCCTGGGATGGCGCGGACGGGCCGAGCTGGTGCGCGCTGGTGCCGATCAGGGCGAGGTGACGGCGGTGTTCGATCTGCCCTCCGGCCACGCCGCGCGTGCGGTTCTGGACGAGGCCGGATTCCCCGCTGGTGACGAGCTGATCTTGCGTCGGATCAATACGGTCGACGGCCGCAAGACAGCGTGGGTCAACGATCGCCGCTGCTCTGGCGAGGTGCTGCGCAGCCTGAGCGACACGTTGGTCGAATTGCACGGACAGCAGGATGACCGCGGATTGCTGAACCCGCGCGGTCACCGGACTCTTTTAGATCAATACGGGCAGACGGATGGTCTGCGCACGGAGGTCCGCGCCGCCTGGACGGCGCGTCAGAGCGTCGTCAAAGCTCTGAAATCCGCCGAAGAGGCGCTGGACGCCGTGCGCAGCGAAGAGGATTTCCTGCGCCACGCCGTGGCGGAAATGCGCGCGCTGGCGCCCCAACCGGGCGAAGATGCTTCATTGGACGCCAGCCGCCGCATGATGCAGGCGTCCGAGCGCGTGCGTGCTGATATTGCCAAGGCCGCGCAGGCTTTGGGCGGGCAGGGCGCCGAGGGTGCGGCAGGCGATGCATTGCGTTGGCTTGAGGATGCATCGGCGCAGCTGGATGGCCAGCTGGAGGCGCCGATTGCGGCCCTGGGCCGTGCGCTGGTGGAGCTCGACGAGGCTGCGCGCGGCGTTGAGGTGTGCGCCGACGCGCTGTCCTTCAATCCGGCCGAACTGGAGGAAGTCGAAGAGCGTCTCTTTGCCATTCGCGCGCTGGCCCGGAAACACGGCGTGACGCCGGACAATCTGGGCGAGTTCGCTGAAGGACTGGAGCAGCGACTTGCCGCTCTCGATGCTGGCGACGCGCAGATTGACACGCTGCGCAGTGATTTGAAACGCGCGAACAAGGTCTATGACGATGCGGCATCTGCCCTCAGCGCCGCCCGCGCCGAGGCGGCAGGGCGGCTTGATGCCGCCGTCATGGCCGAACTCGCGCCGCTGAAGATGGAGCGTGCGGTATTCGAGACGACGATGGAGGAAACGCCTCCGGGGCCTGAAGGGATAGATGAGGTGGCGTTTCGCGTCGCAACGAATCCCGGCGCGCCGGCGGGACCGCTGGCCAAGATCGCCTCGGGCGGCGAGTTGAGCCGTTTCCTGCTGGCCCTTAAGGTTTGCCTGACCGGCGCGCAGCCCGGCCTGACCATGATCTTTGACGAGATTGATCGCGGCGTGGGCGGCGCGACGGCCGATGCGGTCGGGCGCAGGCTGGCGGGTCTGGCGCGCGGCGGGCAGGTGCTGGTCGTCACACATAGCCCGCAGGTGGCGGCATTGGCGGCGCACCATTGGCGCGTTGAAAAACGCGTTGAGAATGACATGACGCTGTCGACCGTGACGCCGCTGGACCCGGGTCAGCGCGTGGATGAAATCGCGCGGATGCTGGCGGGCGATACCATCACCCCGGCCGCCCGCGCGGCCGCCAAGGCCCTCATGGTGGGCTGAGCGGGCTACACGAGGCGCGAGGTTTCCACTGCCGCGCGCACGAAATCGTCAAAGAGAGGGTGCGGCGCGAAGGGCTTGGATTTCAGCTCGGGGTGGAACTGAACACCGATAAACCACGGATGGTCGGCCCATTCCACGATTTCGGGCAGGCGCCCGTCGGGAGACATGCCCGAAAAGTGCAGGCCGCATTCCTCCAGCTTCTCGCGGTATTTGGTATCCACTTCGTAGCGGTGTCTGTGACGCTCCTCGATCGATGTGGTGCCGTAGATATCGGCGACACGGCTGCCTTCGGTCAGGGTGGCGTTATAGGCGCCAAGACGCATGGTGCCACCCTTGTCATCGGTGACCTTGCGCTTGACCTTGGCGCTGCCCTGCACCCATTCCTTGAGGTGGTAGACGACGGGCTCAAACCGTTTCGCCCCGGTCTCCTGATCGAATTCCTCTGACCCTGCGGTGGCGATGCCCGCGACGTTGCGCGCGGCCTCGATCACGGCCAATTGCATGCCAAGGCAGATGCCCATGTAGGGAATCTTGCGTTCCCGCGCGAACTGGGCGGCCTTGATCTTGCCCTCGGTGCCGCGCTCTCCAAAGCCGCCGGGGACAAGGATCGCGTGGAACCCTTCCAGGTGGCGGGCCGGGTCTTCGGTATCGAATACCTCGGCGTCAACCCATTCGACATTGACCCGGACCCGGTTCGACATGCCGCCATGGGTCAGTGCTTCCTTGATGGATTTATAGGCATCCTCAAGCTGCACGTATTTCCCGACGATGGCGATACTCACCTGGCCATCGGTGTTGTAGATCCGGTCCGCCACATCCTGCCAGACGCTGAGGTCAGGGCGCGGCGCGGGAGAGATCTGGAATGCATCCAGCACCGCCTGATCGAGCCCCTCGCGATGATAGGCCAGCGGCGCCTCGTAGATGGATTTCAGGTCATAGGCGGCAACAACGGCGTCCTTGTGGACGTTGCAGAACAGCGCGATCTTCTCGCGTTCCTTCTCCGGGATGGGGTGTTCGGACCGGCAGACGAGGATATCGGGCGCGATGCCGATGCTTTGCAGTTCCTTGACGCTGTGCTGCGTGGGCTTTGTCTTCAGCTCTCCGCTGGCTGCCAGATAGGGCAGCAACGTCAGATGCATGAAGATACACCAGCCGCGTGGCTGATCATGGCTGAACTGCCGGATTGCCTCGAAAAACGGCAGGCCCTCGATATCGCCGACGGTGCCGCCGATTTCGCAGAGCATGAAATCAACCTCGTCCTGCCCGATGGTCAGAAATTCCTTTATCTCATTCGTGACGTGCGGGACGACCTGTATCGTCTTGCCGAGGTAATCGCCGCGGCGTTCCTTCTCCAGCACGTTGGAATAGATGCGCCCCGAACTGACCGAATCGGTCATGCGGGCGGGCACTCCGGTAAAGCGTTCGTAATGGCCAAGATCCAGATCGGTTTCGGCGCCATCATCGGTGACGAAAACTTCGCCATGCTCGAAGGGTGACATCGTGCCGGGGTCGACGTTCAGGTAGGGGTCAAGCTTGCGCAGGCGTACCGAAAACCCGCGCGCCTGAAGCAGCGCGCCAAGCGCGGCAGAGGCAAGGCCCTTGCCAAGGGACGACACGACACCGCCGGTGATGAAAATGTAACGCGCCATGGGCAGGCTGTCCCCCGTGATGGATGAGCCCGCGGAACGGGCTTATTATATGCATTTGCGGCGCCAAATAACCGCAGCATCACGGGACTTGAGCCATAGAGGATTCGGGCACGGCGCGCAACCGCGCCGCGACGGATAAACGTGTCAGGCCGCATATGGCCCGAAGCACCCGGTGAGCGTTATTCGGCTGTGGGCAGCAAGGGCGCGTTGGCATCGCCTTCGTCCGCGGGCTGCACGGGGGATGGGACGGCTTCCTTGGCGGGCGCTTCTTCGCGGCGCGGCGCGTCGCCAAGCCGGTCCAGAACCGACACCCCCGCCGAATTGCTGGCCGCGATGACGGTCAGCGCCATCGAGGTGCAGATGAAGGCCCCCGCCAGCACCCATGTCACCTTGCCCATGGCGGTTCCGGCCGAGCGGCCCGCAACGCGGCCCCCGCCGCCACCGCCCATGCCCAGACCGCCGCCCTCCGAGCGTTGCAGCAAGACAGCGAGGATGAGCCCGAGCGCCAGAAGGAGGTGGATGATGAGAACGACGTTTTCCATGAAGCGGCCTGCCGGATAGGTGAAATCTGCGGAAGTCTTGGGCGCTGTCTAAGGAATTTGCCCGCCCCCCGCAACCCGGCATCGCCGCCGCAGGACGGGCTGCGATGCTCCCGGGCCACCCGAAACGGCGGGTCTGCGTTTGCGCGGTGTGCTTTAGAGGTTTCGCCCCGCGCCGTGCATCGCTACAAGGGCGCGGGTTTCACCGATCAGGCAAGAGGTTCAGCATGGCAAACGTGGTCGTCGTAGGCGCTCAGTGGGGCGACGAGGGCAAGGGCAAGATCGTCGACTGGCTGAGCGAACGTGCAGACGTCATCGCGCGGTTTCAGGGCGGCCATAATGCCGGACATACGCTGGTGGTCGATGGCGAGGTCTACAAGCTGAACGCGCTGCCGTCCGGTGTGGTGCGCGGCGGCAAGCTGAGCGTGATCGGTAACGGTGTCGTTCTGGACCCGTGGCATCTGGTGGCCGAGATTGCAAAGATCCGCGAGCAGGGCGTCGAGATCAACCCCGAAACGCTGATGGTCGCGGAGAACACGCCGCTTATTCTGCCGATCCATGGCGAGCTGGACCGCGCCCGCGAGGAAGCCGCCTGCAAGGGCACCAAGATCGGCACGACCGGGCGCGGCATCGGCCCCGCCTACGAGGACAAGGTTGGCCGCAGGTCGGTTCGCGTGGCCGATCTGGGCGATGAGGCGACGCTGGTCGCGCGGGTGGACCGCGCGCTTCAGCACCACGATCCGCTGCGCAAGGGGCTGGGCATCGACGCGGTGGACCGCGACGCGCTGATCCAGCAGCTGAAGGACATCGCGCCGGAAATCCTGCAATACGCCGCCCCCGTCTGGAAGGTTCTCAATGACAAGCGCAAGGCGGGCAAGCGCATCCTTTTCGAAGGCGCGCAGGGCGCGCTGCTGGATATAGACTTTGGCACCTATCCCTTTGTCACATCTTCCAACGTGATCGCGGGACAGGCGGCAACGGGCGTGGGCCTCGGGCCGAATGCGATCAATTACGTGCTGGGCATCGTCAAGGCCTATACGACCCGCGTTGGTGAGGGGCCGTTCCCGACCGAGCTGGACGATGATAACGGTCAGCGGCTGGGCGAGCGGGGCCGCGAATTTGGCACCGTCACAGGGCGCAAGCGGCGCTGCGGCTGGTTTGATGCGGCGCTGGTGCGTCAGACCTGTGCTACCTCGGGGGTCAAGGGCATTGCCCTGACCAAGCTGGACGTGCTGGACGGGTTCGAGACGCTGCGCATCTGCACCGGGTACGAGCTGGACGGGGAGCGGCTGGATTATCTGCCGACCGCGACCGACCGGCAGAACCGTTGCACGCCGATCTACGAGGAGATGCCGGGCTGGAGCGAATCGACCGAAGGCGCGCGGAGCTGGGCCGACCTGCCCGCCGGCGCGATCAAGTATGTGCGCCGCGTCGAAGAGTTGATAGAATGTCCTGTCGCGCTACTCTCCACTTCGCCCGAGCGGGAGGACACCATTCTGGTGACGGATCCCTTCGCGGACTGATGCTTGCCGTGGCGTGTTTGCGTCACAGACCGACAGGAGAAACGGCATGGCCCTCAGCTACAAGGCGCGCAGACGCTGGTCCCTTGTGATTCTGCTGATCGGCCTGCCGGCCTACATCGTCACGGCCGTCAGCTTGGTCGCTCTGCTGCCGGAGTTGCCAGGCTGGGCAACCCTGCTGCTTTATATCGTTCTGGGCTTTGCCTGGATGATACCTCTCAGATTCGTATTTCTGGGTATTGGCCAAGCCGATCCCGACGCCCCCCGGCTGGATGGCGACCAAGGCTGAGCGCATTGCCACCGCCAAGCTGGCGAATGAGCCTGCGCGCGGCAGAAGATATCTCCATGGGAAAACATGGGACAGCCGTGTCCGGTGTGGATTGGCCGCACCGATTCCCTTTGGCAGGGGGCAGTCATGGAGACGAATCTGCTCGCTGCCCCCGTTTTACCTTCCCCGATTCCCCATTTTCAGCCACTCAAGCTCAATTATAAGGTTCTGCGATCGTGTAACCCTGAGGGCACAGCTGGGATTTCAGGGGAATTATTTCGGGCCTCTGCTGCGCCACTACATCTGGTAAAATCCGTTAATTATAAGCCTATAAACTGTGGCTTATCACAGGCTCGTGTCACATGATCTTGTTTTGTCCCGCAAGAGCCGTCCAGATAGTGTGGCCGGAGAGTGCAATTAACCGTTGCGTCCCATGGTTTCCCATGGCATCCCTGTAACCGTGATGAGGACGGGAAGACAACAAGGGACACCAAACGATCCCGCTTAATAATAACCAAAGTCAGGTTTCATACAGGCATCCGCCTTCATCCAACAAAAAGATCCGGCGCGCGAGCGAGCAGACATCCCCCCAGGTGGCACGCGCAGTCGGACACCCCGCCAAGCGCGGGACGAGGGCGACGGATTGAGCAGTGGCAGCCGCTCAATCCGTCGTTGTCGTTTTAAAGGGGCAAACGAGCAGTTGAATCCAGGCAAGGGGCCGCACCCGTGGCACGCAGGTTCAGAGGTGAAAGCCACCACAAGGTGGACAGCAAGGGCAGGGTCTCGATCCCCGCCCTTTTTCGCCGTGTTATCGAGGCGTCGGACCCCAACTGGACCGTTGGGTTGGCACCCGAGCTGGTCATCGTCTACGGCGATCATCGCCGGAGCTATCTGGAATGCTATACGGTCGAGGCGATTGCCGAGGTAGACGACAAGATCGACGCGCTGCCGCGCGGCTCGATGGAGCGCAAGATGCTTCAGCGGATGTTTCACGGTCAGTCCTATCCGACTACAGTGGATGAAACCGGGCGCCTTGTTTTGCCTGCCAAGCTGCGGTCCAAGATCGGGCTTGAGGATGAGGCGTTCTTCATCGCCGCCGGTGATACGTTCCAGATCTGGAAGCCCGAGACCTACGAGATAGAAGAGGCGGCCAAGACCGAAGAGTGGCTTGACGATCTGCCCGAGGATTTTGATCCGCTGATCTTCCTGGACGGCGCAAAGGGGAGCTAGGCGATGTCTGCTTCCCCAGGCGGTACTCCCCATATTCCCGTATTGATTGGCCCGCTGATTGCTGCAGCCGCGCCCGTTTCGGGCGTCTGGCTGGATGGTACGCTGGGCGCTGGCGGCTATGCGCGCGCGCTGCTGGAGGCAGGTGCCGCCAAGGTAATCGGCGTCGACCGTGACCCCGCCGCGCTTGAACTGGCGAAGGGATGGGCTGCGCCATATGGCGACCGCGTGCAACTGGTCGAGGGGGTGTTTTCCCGGCTGGACGAATATGCCGAAGGTCTGGACGGGATCGTGCTGGATCTGGGGGTGAGCTCTATGCAGCTTGATCAGGCGCAGCGGGGGTTTTCCTTCATGCGCGACGGGCCGCTGGACATGCGGATGAGCCAGGGAGGCGCGAGCGCCGCAGATCTGGTGAATGAGGCGGCAGAGGCCGAACTGGCCGATATCCTCTACCTCTATGGCGAGGAACGGGCGAGCCGCCGTATCGCCAGGACGATTGTCAAAAATCGCGCCGAAGCGCCCATTGAAACGACGCTGCAACTGGCGGGCATTGTAGAGAAATGCCTGCCGCGTTCAAAGCCGGGGCAGGCGCATCCTGCAACCCGTAGCTTTCAGGCAATCCGCATTGCGGTGAACGACGAATATGGCGAGTTGATCGGAGGTCTGGAAGCGGCCGAACGCGCTTTGAGGCCCGGCGGAATTCTGGCGGTCGTCACCTTTCATTCCATTGAGGATCGCATGGTCAAACGGTTCTTTCAGGATCGCGCCGACGGGGGCGGGGGCGGCAGCCGCCACGCGCCGGTGCAGGAGGCGACGGACCGTCAGTTCACGCTGAAAAGCCGCAAGGCGGTTACGGCAGATTCTGCCGAGCTGGCTGCAAACCCGCGCAGCCGCAGCGCCAAGTTGCGCGTGGCTGTGCGCTCCGATGCGGCACCCGGCATGACCGATCGCAAGGCGTTGGGTATGCCGCTTTTGAAAAGGGACAGATAATGCGAAGTGTGCTTTATATTCTCAGTGCCTTGGCGGTCATCGGGCTGGCCTATTGGGCCTATAACGAGAATTACCGTACCCAGGCGGCGATCAGCCATGCGGAAAAGCTGGAGGCGCGCATATCCACCGCCCGTCAGCGCTTGCGGGTGCTGAATGCGGAATGGGCCTATCTGAACCGCCCTCAGCGCCTGCGCGAGCTGGCCGATATCAATTTTGACCGCCTGCGGCTGATGCCCCTTGAGGCCGCACAGTTTGGCCGGATCGATCAGGTGGCCTATCCGCCCGAAATCGATCTGCGCATTGATCCGGAAAATCCCGATGGCGAGGCATTTCCATGATTCGTACTCCCCTGCGCCCGTTGGCGCGTATCCTGCCCGCCCGGGCCAAAGGCGAAAATCCCGATGCGATCGAGCGCGAAAATATCCGCCTGCGCCGCGAGGCGGTGCGCGACAAATCGCGTCGGCGCGCCGAAGGCAGGCTTTTGGTGCTGGGCACGATGTTCTTCTGCGCATTCGGTGTGATCGGCCTGCGGATGGGTGTCATGGCACAGACCGAACCGAGCGAGCCGCGCGCCAGCGCCGCGGGGGCGGGTATTTTGGCCCAGCGGGCTGATATCGTTGACCGCAAGGGCCGGATTCTAGCGACGAATTTTGACACGCACAGCCTATATGCGCAGCCCCAGCAGATGATCGAGCCGGAAAAGACCGCTGAGCGGCTGGTCAAGATCTTTCCGGATCTGAAGCAGGACCGGTTGGTGCGCGATTTCACGGGAAAACGCAAGTTCCTGTGGATCAAGAAGAAGCTCAGCCCCGAGCAGATGCAGGACGTGCATGATATCGGCGAGCCGGGCCTGCTGTTCGGTCCGCGCGAGATGCGGCTTTATCCCAATGGAACGCTGGCCGCGCATGTGCTGGGGGGGGCCGGCTTTGGCCGCGAAGGCGTGCATGCCGCAGAAGTGATCGGCGTCGCCGGGATCGAGAAATACATGGACGAACGCCTGCGCGACCCGGCGCAGAACCACGAGCCGTTGACCCTGTCGCTGGATCTGTCGGTTCAGGCTGCGGTCGAGCGTGTGCTGGCCGGCGGTATGAGCATCATGAATGCCAAGGGCGCTGCCGCGATCCTGATGGATGTTCAGACCGGCGAGATCGTGTCGATTGCATCCCTGCCCGATTTTGATCCCAATGACCGCCCCCGCCCGCTGGTGCAGGGCAAGGCCGCAGACAGTCCGCTCTTCAACCGGGCGGTGCAGGGCGTTTATGAGTTGGGCTCGACCTTCAAGGTATTCGCAGCAGCGCAGGCGCTTCAGCTGGGGCTGGTCAACGCCAATACCATCATTGACACATCCGGCCCGATGCGTGTGGACCGCTTTAACATCGGGGAATTCAACGGCAAGAATTACGGCAAGATCAGTGTGTCGGATATCATCATGCACAGCTCGAACCGGGGCACTGCGCGGCTGGCGCTCCAGATCGGTGCCGAGCGACAGCAGGAATTTCTGAAAACGATGGGTTTTTTTCAGCCAGTCGATTTCGAGATGATTGAAGCCTCGGGCGGCAAGCCCCTCTTGCCCAAGCGGTGGACCAAGCTTTCGACAGTCACCGTCTCCTATGGCCACGGCCTGTCGGCCACGCCGCTCCATCTGGCGGCGGGCTATGCCGCGATTGCCAATGGCGGCCGCTACATCAAGCCGACGCTGCTGAAGCAGGCAGGCCCGGCAGCGGGTGAGCGCGTCATGTCCGCCGCCGTTGCGAGCGAAATGCGGACGATGTTGCGCCGGGTCGTGACCGAAGGCACGGCCAGCCTCGGCGACGTGCCCGGATACGCTGTGGGCGGCAAGACAGGCTCGGCTGACAAGCCGCGCGAGGACGGCCGCGGCTATTACAAGGACAAGGTAATCGCCACCTTTGCCTCCATGTTTCCGGCGAATGACCCGAAATATGTGTTGATCGTCACGCTGGATGAGGCGGTGGAGACTTCGGGTGACAAACCGCACCGTACCGCCGGCTGGACGGCTGTGCCCATCGCATCTGAAATCGTGGCGCGCATCGCGCCGCTCTTGGGAATAAGGCCCGCGATTGAACCTGCCGAATTGGCTGGTATAACGCTGACTTCTTTTAATGGCGGCGATTGATCGGGGCAGGCATGACGGCTGGGCAGGCAAGGACATTGGCGGATCTGGGCCTCAGCGCCAAGGGCGGCACGCAGGCGCGGATCACCGGCCTCGTGATTGACAGCCGCAAGGTGACGGAGGGCTCGCTTTTCGCCGCGCTTCCGGGCACCCGCATGCATGGGGGCGAATTCATCCAGTACGCGCTGCGCATGGGGGCCAGCGCCATCCTGACGGATAACGAGGGTGCGCGTATTGCCGCAGATGTGCTGGCAGGCGCGGATGCCGCGCTGGTCGTCACAGAAGATCCGCGCGCCGCGCTGGCTTTTGCGGCCGCGCTCTGGTTCGGCTCCCAGCCCGAGGTGATGGTGGCGGTCACGGGCACCAACGGCAAGACATCCGTTGCCAGCTTTGCCCGGCAGATCTGGCAGGCGCTGGGGCTGGAGGCGATCAATGTCGGCACCACCGGGGTCGAAGGCAGCTTTGACGCGCCGCTGGCCCATACCACACCCGACGCCATCACCCTGATGCGCGTTCTGGCCGAGGCCGAGCATGCGGGCGTCACCCATGGGGCGATGGAGGCCTCCAGCCACGGGCTGGAGCAGCGCCGCCTGGACGGGGTGCAACTGAGCGCGGCGGCCTTTACCAATTTCACTCAGGACCATCTGGATTACCACGGGACCTTTGACGCTTATTTCGAGGCCAAGGCGGGCCTTTTTACGCGCATCCTGCCCGAGGGTGGCGTGGCGGTAATCAACATGGACGATCCGTACGGCGAAAACATGGCCAATCTGGCCGATGCGCGCGGGCAGGACGTGCTGCGCGTGGGCCGTGCCTCAGGCGCGCATCTGCGACTTCTGGCGCAGCGCTTTACACCCACAGGGCAAAGCCTGCGGTTTGAGTGGATGGGGGATATCCATCAGGCGGATCTGTCGCTCATCGGCGGATTTCAGGGCGAAAACCTGCTGCTGGCGGCGGGGCTTGCCATTGGCGCGGGCGTCGATGCCGGACGGGTATTCCAGACTTTGCCCGAGATGCGCACCGTGCGGGGCCGGATGCAACTGGCCGCAACGCGGCGTAATGGTGCGGCGGTGTTTGTAGATTTCGCACACACACCGGGGGCTGTGGCCACCGCCATTCAGGCGCTGCGGCCGCATGTGATGGGGCGCCTTGTTGCCATCATCGGCGCGGGCGGCGACCGCGATTCGGGCAAACGGCCACTGATGGGGCAGGAGGCCGCGGCCCATGCCGATCAGGTGATCGTCACCGATGACAACCCGCGCGGCGAGGATCCGGCCGCGATCCGCGCCGCTGTGATGGCGGGCTGCCCGGAGGCCACCAACGTAGGCGACCGCGCCGAGGCGATTCTGCGCGGCGTCGATGCGCTGGGGCCCGGCGACGCGCTGCTGATTCTGGGCAAGGGACATGAGACGGGCCAGATCGTCGGCACGGACGTGCTGCCCTTCGACGATGTTGAGCAGGCAAGTGTCGCGGTGATGGCGCTGGACTCCGCTCAGACGGGGGAGGGCGCGTGAGCCTTTGGAGCGCGGCGGATGCGGGCGCGGCCACGGGCGGGCGCGTGCAGGGCAATTGGGACGCGACGGGCGTTTCCATCGATACGCGCAGCCTTGCGCCGGGCGATCTCTTTGTCGCGCTGAAGGCCGGGCGGGACGGCCACGATTTTGTCGCGCAGGCGCTGGCAAAGGGAGCTGCGGCCGCGCTGGTCAGCCGCATCCCGGATGGTGTTGCGCCGGATGCGCACTTGCTCATCGTGCCGGATGTTCTGGCCGCGCTGGTGGCGCTGGGCGGCGCTGGGCGCGCACGTACCGGCGCACGCGTGGTGGCGGTCACCGGGTCCGTCGGCAAGACCTCGACCAAGGAGATGCTGCGCGAGGTTCTGATGCGGCAGGGCCGCACCCACGCGGCCGAGGCCAGTTACAATAACCATTGGGGTGTGCCACTGACGCTGGCCCGGATGCCCCGGGACGCTGAATTTGCCGTGATCGAGATCGGCATGAACCATCCGGGCGAGATCGTGCCACTCAGCCGCATGGCGCGCCCGCATGTCGCGATGATCACGACAGTGGCCGCCGCCCATCTGGAGGCGTTTGACGATATCGAAGGGATCGCGCGCGAAAAGGCGTCGATCTTCGAGGGGCTGGAGCCAGGGGGCGCCGCGATCATCAATGCCGATCTGGAAACCACTCCCGTTCTGCTGGAGGCCGCCCAGGCGGCGGGCGCGCAGATCGTCACGTTCGGCGCAAATGGCCAGGCATATCGTCTGAAAAGCGCACAGTTGAGCAACGAGTGCACCGTGGCGAGCGCCCTGATGGCCGGCACGCCGACAGTGTTCAAGATCAGCAGCGCCGGGCGCCATTTTGCGATGAACGGGCTGGCTGTGCTGGCGGCGGTCGATGCGCTTGGCGGCGATACCGGGCTGGCCGCGCCCGATCTGGCGCGGTGGCTGCCCCCTGCAGGGCGCGGCACGCGCGAGGCCATCGTACTGGACACCGCACGGGACGGCTGGACGCTGGACCTGATAGACGATGCGTTCAACGCCAACCCAACCTCGATGGCGGCCGCGCTGGAGGTGCTGGCCGCCAGCACCCCGCGTGATGGCGTGGGCCGCGTCCACCGGGGACGGCGCATCGCCATTCTGGGCGACATGCTGGAATTGGGCGGAGGTGAGACGGAAATGCACCGCGCTTTGGTGGACCTGCCGTATATCGCGCAACTCAGCGCCGTGCATTGCGTCGGCCCCCGCATGCGCGCCCTTTGGGAGGCGCTGCCACACGCGCAGCGCGGTCTCTGGGTGGAGCGCGCCGAGGATCTGGCGCAGCGCGTTCACGGTATGATAGACGCGGGCGATGTGCTGCTGGTCAAAGGGTCCAAGGGCAGCAAAGTGAGCATGATTGTCGACGGCTTGCGCAGGTCGGGGCGGCAGGGCCGACCTCAGGAAAGGGAAGACTGAATGTTATACTGGCTCACCGCCTTGTCCGATGGCGGCGATTTATTCAACCTTTTCCGCTATATCACCTTTCGTACAGGGGGTGCATTCCTGACAGCGCTGATTTTCGGATTTCTTTTTGGCCCGCCCCTGATCAACGTGCTGCGCAGGCGGCAGGGCAAGGGACAACCCATTCGCACCGATGGCCCCGAAGGGCATTTCGTCAAGGCGGGCACACCCACCATGGGCGGGCTGCTCATTGTCGGGGCGTCGCTGACCGCGACAATGCTGTGGGCGCGGCTCGATAATCCTTATATCTGGATGGTGCTGTTCGTGACCATGAGCTTTGGCGCAATCGGCTTTGCCGACGATTACGCCAAGGTCTCCCGGCAAAATCATGCGGGCGTTCCGGGCAAGCTGCGGCTGGCCTTGGGATTTCTGATCGCCGCCATTGCCGCGTGGTGGGCCGCCGCCTACCATCCGCAGGCACTGCAATATCAACTGGCCGTGCCGCTGTTCAAGAACATGCTGATAAATCTGGGCTATCTGTTTGTCCCCTTTGCGATGATCGTGATCGTGGGCGCGGCGAACGCGGTCAACCTGACCGATGGGCTGGACGGTCTGGCGATCATGCCGGTGATGATTGCCGCGGCGGCGCTGGGGGTGATTTCCTATGTGGTCGGGCGGATCGACTTCACCACCTATCTGGATGTCCATTATGTCGAAGGAACGGGTGAGATCCTGATCTTTGTTGCGGGGCTTATCGGCGGGGGCCTTGGGTTCCTGTGGTATAACGCGCCGCCTGCTGCGGTTTTCATGGGCGATACCGGCTCGCTTGCGCTGGGCGGCGCGCTTGGCGCAATCGCGGTGGCGACCAAGCACGAAATTGTTCTGGCGATCGTCGGCGGGCTTTTCGTGGTCGAGGCGCTGAGCGTGATCGTTCAGGTGCTTTATTTCAAACGCACAGGCAAACGGGTTTTCCTCATGGCGCCGATCCATCATCACTACGAAAAGAAGGGCTGGTCCGAGCCGCAGATCGTCATCCGCTTCTGGATCATCGCGCTGATACTGGCGATGATCGGTCTTGCCACATTGAAGGTGCGTTGAAGATGTGCGCCTGTATCCACCGGGGGACGGCATGATTCCTGTTCGCGGATATGACGGCGCGCGTGTCGCCATCCTTGGGCTTGGCCGGTCGGGCCTGTCGGCGGCGCGCAGTCTGCGCGCAGGCGGTGCCACGCCGATCTGCTGGGATGATAACGAGGCGGCGCGGGAGAGGGCTGCGGACGAGGGGTTCGAGGTTCTGGACCTTGGCCGCGATGGCGCGTTCCATGGCATTGCCAGCCTGATCCTCAGCCCCGGTATCCCTCATCTTTATCCCGCGCCCAACCGGATCGTGATGGCCGCACAGGCGGCGGGGGTGCCGGTGGACAACGATATCGGCCTTTTCTTCCGGTCCTTCGCGGGCGCGGAATGGGCGGATTTTGACCAGCCGCCAAAGGTGGTCGCGATCACCGGATCGAACGGCAAATCGACCACATCGGCGCTGATCCACCACATGCTGACCGAGGCGGGCCGCAACAGCCAGTTGGCAGGAAATATCGGCCGGGGCGTGCTGGATATAGACCCGCCGCAGGATGGCGGTGTAGTGGTTCTGGAACTCTCCAGCTATCAGACGGAACTTGCGCGGTCGCTGACGCCCGATATCGCCGTGTTCACCAATCTCAGCCCCGATCATCTGGACCGACACGGTGGCCTTGGCGGATATTTCGCGGCCAAGCGCCGCCTCTTTGCCGAAGGCGGCCCCGACCGGGCCATCATAGGCATGGATGAGGCCGAGGGGCGTTTTCTGGCGGGGCAACTGTCCGAAGGGGCGGGGGATGATCGTGTCATCCGTATTTCGGTTGCGGAGAAGTTGACCGGGCCTGGCTGGCAGGTTTTTGCCCGCAAGGGGTTTCTGAGCGAATACCGCAAGGGGCGGCAGGTGGGAAGTATCGATCTGCGCGCCATCAAGGGATTGCCGGGCGCGCATAATCATCAGAATGCCTGCGCCGCCTATGCAGTGTGCCGGACGCTCGGCCTTGCGCCCCGCGTGATCGAGGCAGGGATGCAGACCTATCCCGGCCTGCCGCACCGCAGCCAGATCGTGGCCGAGGCAAGCGGTGTCACTTATGTCAATGACAGCAAGGCGACGAATGTCGACAGTGCGCTCAAGGCGCTGCAGGCGTTTTCGCGCATCCGCTGGATCTGCGGCGGTCTGCAAAAGGAAGGCGGGTTGGCTGCGCTTGCACCCGCACTGGGGAATGTTACCCGTGCCTATGTGATCGGGCGCGAGGCGGCGCAGTTCGCGCTGGGGCTGGAGACTACCGAGGTCGAGATTTGCACGTCCATGGCCGAGGCCGTCCGCCGCGCCCATGCGGATGCGGAGGCTGGCGATACGGTTCTTCTGGCGCCCGCTGCCGCCAGTTTCGATCAATATGACAGTTTCGAGAAGCGTGGCGATGACTTTGCCGCCTGCGTCCACGCAGCACTCGGCTCTGGCCAATAGCCGCAGCCCGCGCTATCTGAACGGCAAAGGACGTCAAGGGGGGCCCATGCCTGACACGACAGCTTATCGCACGCCCGGACCGGTCGAATCGGACCTGAGCAGCGCCATCTCCCCGACCGAGGAGATCATCGCCGAGGCGCGGGCCGGGCGGATGTTCATTCTGGTTGATCACGAGGACCGGGAGAATGAGGGCGATCTGGTGATTCCTGCCGAATTCGCCACCTCTGAGGCGATCAATTTCATGGCCCTTCATGGCCGCGGCCTGATCTGCCTGCCGATGACGGCCGAACGGGTGGATCGTCTCGGCCTGCCGATGATGGCGGTCAACAATTCCTCGCGTCATGAAACCCCGTTCACCGTCTCGATTGAGGCGCGTGAAGGTGTCAGCACCGGCATTTCGGCCGCTGACCGGTCGCTGACCGTGGCCACCGCGATCAACGAACAGAACACGATGGCCGCGCTGGCCACCCCCGGCCATATCTTTCCCCTGCGGGCACGGGCAGGCGGCGTTCTGGTGCGCGCGGGCCATACCGAGGCTGCGGTCGATATTTCGCGGCTGGCCGGGCTGAACCCCTCGGGCGTGATCTGCGAGATCATGCGGCCAGATGGCACCATGGCCCGCCTGCCGGATCTGATCGAATTTTCCAAAACGCACGACATGAAGATCGGCACGATCAGCGATCTGATCGCCTATCGCCACAAGCATGACAATCTGGTGCGCGAGGTCCGCCGCGAGGCCGTGAATTCCCATGTCGGCGGCGACTGGGAAATGCGGATCTTTGCCGATCAGATATCGGGCACCGAGCACGTGGTGCTGGTCAAGGGAGATATTACCGACGGCGCACCCTTGCTTGCACGGGCCCACGCGCTGAACGCGCTGGAAGATGTACTGGGCATCGGTGGAGCGCCCGGGGGCAAGCTGCGCCGGGCGATGCAGATCATTGCGGATGAGGGGCGCGGCGCGATCTTCCTTTTCCGGCAGCCACGCCCCGAACTGGCCGAAGAACTGGACGAGGATGGCCCTCGCACGATCAAGCATACCGGCCTTGGCGCGCAGATCATGTCGACGATGGGCATTCATGATCTGATCCTGGTCACGGATAATCCGGAAACGCGGTATCTGGGGCTGGACGCATATGGCATCCGCATCACCGGCACCCACCCCCTGAACAAAGGCTGACACCATGGCTGGCACCGAATATTCAATGCCGCGCGCCGCGCTGGACAAACCCGCCAGGCTGCTGATCGCCGTTGCGCCCTTTTACCGCGATATTGCCGACAATCTGATCGCGGGCGCCATTGCCGAAATCGTGGCAACGGGTGCCACGCATGATCTGGTCGAGGTGCCCGGCGCGCTGGAACTGCCCACCGCCATCGGCATTGCCGAGCGGCTGAGCAATTTCGACGGCTACGTCGCGCTGGGCTGCGTCATCCGCGGCGAGACGACGCATTACGAGACGGTATGCAACGATTCCAGCCGGGGCATCACGTTGCTTGGGCTTCAGGGCATCTGCATCGGTAACGGTATCCTGACGGTCGAAAACCGGGATCAGGCCGAGGCGCGCGCCGATCCGGCCCGCATGAACAAGGGGGCAGGGGCGGCCGCTGCGGCCATGCACCTGATCGCGCTGACCCGTAAATGGGGCGCTCCGCGCAAGGGCGTGGGGTTCATTCCCGGCGCCGAAGAATTGCGCATCGCGGGTACATCCAAGGACACGCCAACGGCATGACAGGCCCTGCTGCACCCCTTTCGGGCAATCAAAAGCGCAAGATGCGGTCCGCGTCACGGCTCTATGCCGTTCAGGCGCTGTTCCAGATGGAGCATTCGGCGCAGACCGTGGATGCCGTCTATCTGGAATTCTTGGATCATCGCTTTGGCGCGCCCGTTGATGACGATGCGGACATGATTGAGGGCGACGAGGATCTGTTTCACAAAGTCCTGAACAGCGCGGTGGATGATCAGCGCCGGATCGATCAGATGACGGATCGCGCGCTGGTCGCCAAATGGCCCATTGCGCGGATCGATCCGACCCTGCGCGCCCTGTTTCGCGCAGCCGGCGCCGAGCTGATCGGTGGCCAGACACCCCCCCGCGTGATCATCAGCGAATATGTGGATGTTGCGTCCAGCTTCTTTCCCGATGGCAAGGAGCCGAAATTTGTCAACGCGGTTCTGGATCACATGGCGCACGAGACGCGCCCGAGTGGATTCTGAAGCGGGCTCTATTTTCGCCCGCCCCCTTGAGACCTCTGTAAAATCGCATATATTTGAAGTGCAGCTACAAGAAGGAGCCGCATCATGCCCGATCTTATCCGCCTTTACATAAAGCATGTTTTGATCGGCTATGCGATTGCCGCTGTTTTTGTCGTGATGCTTCTCTACTTCGACATTGCGCACCTTTGGCATCTGGTCAGTACGTCCGACAAGGGATGGCTGGCTGTTCTGGTGCTCTGGTTTGCCAATGGCGTTGTGTTTGCCGGGGTGCAGTTTGGCATCGCGGTGATGAACATGAAGGATGACGACGACGACGAGCCGCGCGGCGGCAAGCGTCAGTTCAATGATCATCCCCAAGGTCAGATGATTCCGATTCGCATTGCCGCAGGGGGTCCGGACAAGCAGCGGCAGCGCCACTAGGCGCTGCTCACGTTTGTAAGAAACTGTGTCAGTGGCGGGCCCGCACGCAGCCGTTTGGTGATCCATTCCCGAGGACCTGTTTATACAGGTGGGCACCGGGTAACCTGACCAGGGCCAGGACAGAGCCAGCTCCCTCGGAGTTGCTTAAGGCCACCGGAATGATACCGATCACGAGAAGGGCAGAACCCGCCGCCGCTTAAAATAGGATGGGGATGAGGGTTCGACAAGGGGTTGCGCGCGTTCTTCTTTTGTCCAATATGGGCTGATGCAAAACAAACCACAGATCTTGCAGCCGGTCCCACAGCTGTTGCCGGGCCAGTTGCTGGCGCGGGGGGTATGCCGCCATCTTGCGCAGCTGAACTTCGCTGCTCTTGAAGAATACGTGCCCGAACGCGGCCGCCGTGTCGATGTCATGGCGCTGGGTCCGAAGGGTGAAATCTGGGTCATCGAGTGTAAGTCCAGTCGCGTCGATTTCACCTCGGACAGCAAGTGGCAGGGCTATCTGGACTGGGGCGACCATTTTTTCTGGGCAGTTGATTCGGATTTCCCGGTGCATATCCTGCCAGAGGATACCGGGCTCATCCTTGCGGATGGCTATGGTGCCGAGATCGTTCGGATGGGACCTCGGGCGCGCCTGCCGGGAGCAAGGCGCAGTGCGGTCACACGTAAATTTGCCCGTGATGCTGCACGCCGGCTGCTTTGCTGGCGTGATCCGTGCGGCAAGACTACCGGCTGAGATCAGGCGATCCTTGCGGCACTTTTTGCAGCGGCCACGATTTCGGCGGCGATTTCCTCGGCCTCTTCGGGCGAGAAATCCATCGGAATTTCGATGCCCTGAGATTCGATGAAAATGCGCACCATGCCCTGATCGGTCGGACCGATCTGCATGTTGGCTTCGACGTCGCGCTCGCTGTTGATGCCCATCATCATGCTCCTTCTGGTCACGCCGCAGCGATAGCGCGCCCCGCATCCGATGACAAGGCAGGGTGCCGTGGCGGCGAATATCGCGCGGTTATGGGTTGCAATCATGTGCGACGGGGGCTAAATCGCAGGCAGTGCCGCCTTAGCTCAGTTGGTTAGAGCGCTTGATTGTGGATCAAGAGGTCCCCCGTTCGAGCCGGGGAGGTGGTACCATCTCATTTCTTTAATTTCCGATGCGTATCGTCTGGCGCAACGCGCCCGTCAGGCGGTCATAGATGAGGATCTGATTCTCTGCGGTCACGACAGCATACCAATCGCCGCCTTGGGTGAAGGCGGTAGCCTTTGTGCCCTCCGGCAGGGTGATCGATGGCGGTAATGTGATATCGGCGGATCCCGTGAAGCGCGTGACAAAGAGCGCTGTGATGATTATGAACCCGATGATCATCGTTGCGGACAGCGCCGTGACGAGCACGCGCAGATATTTTACCATCGCCGGATCGACCGGCTGCATCTGGGGACCATCATCCATGGGTTCGACCCTTCTGACTCTGCGGATCGGTATGGCCCCGCCGCCCCGGCTTGACAAGGCATTGGCGCGGGACGTGCCGGATGATGCCGCGCTTTCCCGCACCCGTCTGGCGCGCCTTATCGAGGAGGGGCAGGTGGCAGTCAACGGTGCGGTCGTCACCAATGGCAAGCTGCGCGTGGAGGAGGGCGACGAGGTTGCGATCACCGTGCCCGCGCCCCGGCAGAGCCATATCGGGTCCGAGGATATCGCGCTGGAGATCCTGCACGAGGATGCCGATCTGATCGTAGTCAACAAGCCCGCCGGCATGGTGGTGCATCCCGCACCCGGCACGCCCACAGGCACGCTGGTGAATGCGCTGCTCCATCATTTCGGCGGCAATCTGTCGGGGGTAGGGGGCGTGGGCAGGCCCGGTATCGTCCACCGGATCGATAAGGATACGAGTGGCCTTCTGGTGGTGGCCAAATCGGACACCGCGCATCACGGTCTGGCGACCCAGTTCGAGCGGCACACGGCGCAGCGGCGCTATCTGGCGCTCTGCAACGGCGTCCCGGACGCCTCCGATCCTCGCCTGCGCGGGCTGCGAGGCGTCACCTTCGAGCCGGGAAACATCCTGCGTATCGCCAGTCATCTGGACCGTCACCGAACCGACAGGCAGAAACAGGCTGTCGGCTGGGCCGGTGGCCGTCATGCCGTCACGCGCGCCCGCGCTCTGCAACGTTATGGCGAGCCTGCTGCCTGTGCGCTGCTGGAATGCTGGCTGGAGACCGGGCGGACCCACCAGATCCGCGTGCATAT
>JAUNVT010000007.1:0-18489 GCA_030540655.1 Rhodobacterales bacterium | reverse complement strand
CATGCGACACAATGGCCATGGGCGGAACCGACGCAGTTCATAGTAACTTAATATAGAAATGCAAGACGCATTGAAAAGGGGCCTGAGGACGCCCAAATAGATGTTAAAGCCGTAAACATCTCGGCTATCGAAGGGGCAATGACATGGCAAACTATGCAAATCTGCCGGCACCGACGCCGGAAGGTGGGCTGAACCGATATATGCAGGAAATACGTAAATTTCCGCTATTGGAGCCCGAAGAAGAATACATGCTGGCCAAACGCTGGGTCGAGCAGGAGGATACCGAGGCTGCGCACCGGATGGTCACATCGCACCTGCGCCTCGCGGCCAAGATCGCGATGGGATATCGCGGCTATGGCCTGCCGCAGGCCGAAGTGATTTCCGAGGCGAATGTCGGCCTTATGCAGGCCGTCAAGCGGTTCGATCCGGAAAAAGGCTTTCGCCTCGCGACCTATGCAATGTGGTGGATCCGTGCCAGCATTCAGGAATATATCCTGCGAAGCTGGTCACTGGTGAAAATGGGCACGACTTCGGCTCAGAAGAAGCTGTTTTTTAATCTCCGCAAAGCGAAGAACAAGATCGGAGCGTTGGAGGAGGGCGATCTGCGTCCCGAAAACGTCAAGATCATCGCGACCCAGCTCGGTGTGACCGAGGATGAGGTCATCTCGATGAACCGGCGCATGTCGGGGGGCGACGCGTCGCTGAATGCCACTGTGGGGTCCGAAGGCGAAGGGACAATGCAATGGCAGGACTGGCTGGAAGATGAAAGCGCGGATCAGGCGACGGATTACGAAGAGCTGGACGAGCTGACCGCCCGCCGCGAAATGCTGGCCGAAGCCATGGACGTGCTGAACGAGCGGGAGAAAGACATCCTGACCCAGCGCCGCCTGAGTGATCAGACGATCACGCTGGAGGACCTGAGCGGCCAATACGATGTCAGCCGCGAACGGATCCGGCAGATCGAGGTGCGCGCGTTCGAGAAGCTACAGTCGCGGATGCGCAGTCTGGCACAGGAAAAAGGCATGATGAAAGACGCCTGAGGCGTTATCAGTCTGACGTAAGATCCGGCGGGACAACCGGGACAATCTCCCGCCGGATCTTTGCGTTTCGACAATATGGATGGGCCCTGTTCAGTCTTCCATAGCTTCCAACTCATCAATCATTCCGGAAATCATGTTCAGGCCCTTGTCCCAGAATTTGGGATCGCTCGCGTCCAGGCCAAAGGGCTTCAGCAGGTCGGAATGGTGTTTGGATCCGCCTGCCTTCAGCATGTCGAAGTACTTGTCCTGAAAGCCGTCGGGATTTTCCTCATAAACCGCGTAGAGCGCGTTCACGAGACCATCGCCAAAGGCATAGGCATAGACGTAGAACGGCGAGTGGACGAAATGCGGGATATAGGCCCAGAACGTCTCATACCCGTCAACAAAATCAAACACAGGCCCCAGCGATTCGGCCTGCACCGACATCCACAGCGCGTTTATGTCATCAGGGGTCAGTTCGCCTTTGCGCCGGGCAGCATGCAGCTTGCATTCGAAGTCATAGAAGGCGATCTGGCGCACGACGGTGTTGATCATGTCCTCCACCTTGCCTGCCAGCATGACCTTGCGTTCCGCGTCTGACCTCGCGTTTGCCAGCATCCGGCGGAAGGTCAGCATCTCGCCAAAGACGGAAGCGGTTTCGGCGAGTGTCAGCGGCGTGGATGACAGAAGCTCGCCCTGTCCTGCGGCCAGAACCTGATGCACACCATGACCCAGTTCGTGCGCAAGCGTCATCACATCGCGCGGTTTGCCAAGGTAGTTCAGCATCACATAGGGATGCACATTCGTCACCGTCGGGTGTGCAAAGGCGCCGGGGGCCTTGCCCTTCTTTACGCCAGCATCGATCCAGCCCTTGTCAAAGAACGGCTGCGCAATGTCGCCCATGCGCGGATCAAAGGCGGTATAAGCACTCAGCACAGTGTCGCGCGCATCCTCCCAGCCGACGATCCGCGTCTCCTCCATCGGCAGGGGCGCGTTGCGATCCCAAACCTGCATCCGGTCCAGCCCCAGCCATTTGGCTTTGAGCGCATAATAGCGGTGGCTCAGTTTGGGATAGGCGGCGACGACAGCATCGCGCAGCGCCTCGACCACCTCGGGTTCGACATCGTTCGACAGGTGCCGCCCGGTCTGCGCAGTGGGCATGCCACGCCAGCGGTCGATCACCTCTTTTTCCTTGGCTGATGTATTATGCACCCGCGCAAAGGTGCGGATATTTTCGCCAAAGACACGGGCGAGTTCGCGAGTGGCGACCTCGCGCTTGCTGCGATCCTGTTCGGTCAGCAGGTTCAGCGTGCCCTCGATACCAAGTTCCTCGCCCTCCACGGTAAAGCTGAGCCCGGCGATGGTTTCATCGAAAAGGCGCTCCCACGCATCCCCGACCACACCCAGATCGTGCAGGAATTTCTCCATCTCGTCCGAAAGCTGATAGGGCTTCATCGCGCGGATGCGGTCCAGCACGGGTTTGTATCGCGCCAGATCTGCGTTCTGCGCCAGCAGACCGGCCAGATGGTCGTCCTCGAGACGGTTCAGCTCAAGCGTGAAAAAGACCAGCGGTGTAGTGAAATTGGTAATCTTCTCCTGACAATCGGACAGGAATTTGGCGCGGCCTGAATCCGTCGTCTGCTGGTAATAGCGCAGCCCGGCATAGGACATGATGCGCCCTGAAATATTGCTGATCGCCTCATTGCGGTGGATGCAGCCGAGCAACCCGGCCGCGTCGAGACTCTTCAGCTTGCCTTCGTAATTGGCGGCAAAGGCCGTGCATTCCCGCTCCAGCCAGTCCAGATCGCGGCTCAGTTCGGGTGCATCGGGGGCGGTATAAAGATCGTTCAGATCCCATTCCGGCAGTTTGCCCAGCTCTGCCCCCTTGGCGGCGGCGTTGGCGTCATGGACGGGCTGGGAAATGGGGATCATCTGGGCGCTCCTTTATGGCTTTGGACCAGACATAGGCACCTAAGACGGCACGCTCAAGGGCGCAGGGGCGGGACGGCCTGCCTTCGGGCGCTTGCACCGGGGCGCAATCCGGATACTGTGCGCGCAATTGCGAAAGGGAGCAGAGCATGAAATTTGTACGATATGGCGAGGCGGGTTCCGAAAAACCCGGCGTTCTGGATAGCGAAGGGCGGCTGCGCGATTTGTCGGGCGTGGTGCCTGACATTGCGGGCGACGTGCTGGCGCGGCTGGGCCAGATCGAGCCCGAGGCCCTGCCCGAGGTGACCGGCAATCCGCGTCTGGGCCCGCCGGTGGGGCAGGTGGGCAAGCTGATCGGGATCGGACTGAACTATTCCGATCACGCCGCCGAAGCCGGGCTGAAGCCGCCGCCCGAGCCGATTGTTTTCATGAAGGCCAATTCCTGCATCACCGGCCCGAACGATCCGGTTTACCTGCCACGAGGGTCGGAAAAATCCGACTGGGAGGTGGAACTGGGTGTCGTCATCGGGCGCCATTGCAAATACGTGACCGAGGCCGAGGCGCTGGACTATGTCGTTGGCTATACCATCGTCAACGACGTGTCGGAGCGGCATTTCCAGACCGAGCGCAAGGGTCAGTGGACCAAGGGCAAAAGCTGCGACAGTTTTGGCCCCATTGGCCCGTGGCTGGTGACGGCGGACGAGGTGGGCGATCCGCAGGCGCTGGATCTGGAACTGGACCTGAACGGTGCGCCTGCGCAGCGTGGCAACACGGCGTCCATGGTTTTCAGCGTCGCCTATATCGTGTCCTATCTCAGCCAGATGATGTCATTGCATCCGGGCGATATCATCGCCACAGGCACGCCGCCGGGCGTAGGCATGGGGATGAAGCCGCCGCGCTTCCTGCGCGAGGGGGATGTGATGACACTGGCCGTTCAGGGGCTGGGCACGCAGCGCCAGGAGGTTCTTCTGGACGCCTAGAGCCGCGCCGCGTCTTCCCAGTGGGCGGCCAGCAGATCTGTGACATGGGCACGCGTTTCGGCGGTATCCATCAGCAGCTCGTGCCGGCCGCCCTTGACGACTTCCAGCCGCGCGCCGGGCCAGCGCGCCATACGGGCATCGACGGATGCGCGGCTGACAATTTCCTCCTCGCTGCCGATGAAGGTGAGGCAGGGCAAATCGGGCGCCGGCATGACGCTCAGCGCGCGGCATTCGCGGAGCGCCGCAAAGAGCCATTGCAAGCTTGGACCTCCCAAGGCCAACTCCGGGTGGACGCGCAATTGCTGGCCCATCCGTTTATACATATCCGCGTCGCGGGTCAGCGTGTTGCCCGTGAATGGCGCCTCCAGCACATAGCTGCGGCGCGGAGTGCCGGGGGCATAGAGATGCCCCAGACGAAGCGGACGGCTGCTCCAGCCCAGCGACCACGCCAATGGGCGCAGGGCCGGCTTGATCGCGATACCCCACATCGGTGCGGAAAACGCACAGCTGGCTACGGGCAGTCCGCGCATCACCGCGCGCAGCCCGATAGAGCCACTCATGGAATGGGCCAGAAGGTGCCACGGCCGTGGAAGCTTCAACGCGGCTGCCGCGCCGGTCATCGCCGCAACATCAGTCTGATATTCACTGAAGTGCATCACATGGCCCGTCATGGCATCGCGCAGCGCACGTGCCGACAGGCCCTGACCGCGCCAGTCGATCACCAGAGTGCCATAGCCGCGTGCAGCGAAATCAGCGGCTGTTACCCCGTATTTTTCGATGAATTCCGTGCGGCCGGGGAATAAAAGAACTGTTCCCTTGTCGCCGCCGGGCCAATGGCCGATCCGTAGGCGCACGCCGTCTCTAGTGCTCAGCCACAAGGCGCGCCCGCCGGGCGGGCCGTCCGCGATATCGCAAAATAGCGGTGCCTCCTCCATCAACTCAGGGCGCCGGCCAGTTTCAGCGCCAGCCCCATATCGCCCTCGATTTCCAGCTTGCCCGACATGAAGGCGGCCGCAGGGTCCAGATCGCCTGTGATGATAGCTGCAAACACGTCACCATCCGCTGTAAGCGTCACGTCGGCGGCCTCATTGCCCGCCCGCGCGCCGGCGCTGTCGACCATGATCGCGCCATCCCCGGGGACCACGAATTTGGCTGTCCCGTCCAGCACAGCGCCGTCCAAACGCGCGTTCAGGGCGAGGATCGCCGCGTCTATCCTGTCGTTCATCGGCGGGCCTTTCAAAATTGATCCGGGCAGGGGCTTGCTTTCCCGCTTCGGAGGCTAAATTTATGGTGTTATGGGCTCTCTCAGATCCAATCTCAATCCTTTGCTTGTGGCATGTGCGGTGGTGCTATGCGTCTCCGGTGGCGCTTTTGCCGCCGATGAAAAGCTGGACCAGATGTATGAGAAGCTGCGCAGCGCTCCCGCGCCCGAGGCGGCGCGCGTGGGCAAGGAAATCATGCAGCGCCTGTCAAACTCCGGATCTCCCGCGATGAACCTTCTGCTGAAGCGGGGTCGCGCGGCAATGGAGGCGGGCGATTCCGCGCTTGCGATTCAGCTCCTGGGCGCGCTGACGGATCACGCTCCGGATTTTGCCGAAGGCTGGCACGCACTGGCCGTTGCCTATGCGCGGCAGGGGCAGATGGGCCCCGCGATGGATGACCTGGCGCATAGCCTGGCGCTGGATCCGCGCAATTTTGCCGCGATATACAGCCTTGCTGCGCTGCTGGAGGAAATGGGGCAGCCTGATCTGGCTGCAGAGGCTTACGCGCGCCTTGGCGCGATTCACCCATATTTCGACGACGCGCCCCTTGCGCTGGAGCGTCTGAAGGCCGAGGGCATCGGCTCGGAACTCTGACGCGCGCCACCGACAGGAGACATGGCTTATGGCCGAGCAGCCACGGATCCTCGCGGTTCTGGGACCGACAAACACCGGCAAGACGCATTATGCCATCGAGCGCATGCTCGGCTATCCCACGGGCGTGATCGGCCTGCCGCTGCGCCTGCTGGCGCGCGAGGTCTATGACAGGATCGTGCGTGCGCGCGGCCCATCTGTCGTGGCGCTGGTCACCGGCGAGGAGCGCATCGTGCCGCCGCGCGTCAAGTACTGGGTCTGCACGGTCGAGGCGATGCCGGAGGGAATCGGTGCCGATTTTGTGGCCGTGGACGAAATCCAGCTTTGCGCCGATCCCGAACGCGGCCATGTGTTCACTGACCGCCTGCTGCGCATGCGCGGGCTGCGCGAGACGCAATTCCTTGGCGCGGCGACGATGCGGAATACCATAAAGGCGTTGATCCCCGGCGTGGAATTCCTCACACGCCAGCGTCTGTCGCAGCTGACCTATACCGG
Source organism: Rhodobacterales bacterium (assembly GCA_030540655.1). GTDB lineage: Bacteria > Pseudomonadota > Alphaproteobacteria > Rhodobacterales > Rhodobacteraceae > Roseovarius. The sequence goes on along the minus strand of JAUNVT010000007.1, from coordinate 12,213 downwards.
GTCCAAAAAGATCAGCCGCATGCCCGAGCGCAGCGCAATTGTCGGGTTTTCGGTAGATAACGTTTACGCCATAGCCGAACTGCTGCGCCGCCAGAAAGGCGGCGCGGCGGTGGTGATGGGCGCGCTCAGCCCGCGCACACGCAATGCGCAGGTGGATCTTTATCAGAACGGCGATGTGGATTATCTGGTTGCGACCGATGCGATCGGCATGGGCCTGAACCTTGATATCGACCATGTCGCGTTTTCATCGCTTACCAAATTTGACGGGCGCCGCATGCGCCACCTGATGCCGAACGAACTGGCGCAGATTGCCGGGCGCGCGGGGCGGGGCATGGCGCATGGCACCTTTGGCGTGACGGGCGAGGCGTCGGATCTGGATCCCGAAGTGGCCGAGGCGATCATGGAGCATCGCTTTGCCCCGATCCGAAAACTTGAATGGCGCAGCGCCGCCCTGCGCACGGGGACCGTGCCCGCGCTGATCGCGTCGCTGGAGCAAAAGCCGCAGCATGAGCTGCTGGCATTGGCGCGCGACGCCGATGATCTGACCGCCCTGCGCCGCTTGGCCGAGTCGCCCCTGACCAAGGCCCGGGCTACGAACGGCAACGCGGTCAAGCTGCTTTGGGATGTCTGCCGCATTCCCGATTTCCGCGGGATCAGCCGCGCCGAACATGCCGACCTGCTGGAAAAGATATTTTGCGACCTGCACGAGCTGGGCCGCATTCCCGATGACTGGCTTGCCGGACAAATTAAACGCATTGATCGAACCGACGGGGACATTGATACGTTGTCAAAACGTCTGGCCTATATCCGGACCTGGACCTATGTGGCTCAGCGAAAAGGGTGGGTGGATGACGAAACGCATTGGCGCGGAGCGACACGCGCTGTAGAAGACCGATTGTCGGACGCGCTGCATGGGGCGCTGACGCAAAGATTTGTTGATCGGCGCACATCCGTGCTGATGCGCCGACTCAAGCAGAAGGAAGCCATTGTGGCAGAGGTAAATGAGACTGGTAACGTGACTGTGGACGGCGAATTCGTCGGCCGTCTGGACGGGTTCCGCTTTGTGCCCGACAAGGCCGCCAGCGGGCAGGAGGCCAAGATGCTGAGCCAAGCCAGCGTATCCGCGCTGGCGCCTCATTTCAACCTGCGCGCCGACCGGTTCTACAACGCGCCCGATACCGACATCGATTTTACGGAGCAGGGCGGCCTCATGTGGGGCAAGGATGCGGTGGGCAAGCTGATCCCCGGCCCGGACCCGATGAAGCCCGGCATCAAGGCGTTTGTGGACGATGTTGCCGGCACGGATGTCGGCCAGAAAGTCGAGCGTCGCTTGCAACATTACATCGACCGCAAGATTGCGACGCTGTTCGAGCCCCTGCTGAATATCGGCCGCGATGAGACGCTGACCGGCCTTGCGCGTGGCTTCGGCTTTCGCATGACCGAGGCGATGGGAATTATCCCTCGCGGCGAGGTGGCCGATGAGGTCAAATCGCTGGAGCAGGACGCGCGTGGCGCGCTGCGCAAACACGGCGTGCGGTTCGGCCAGTTCACTGTTTTCATGCCGCTCCTGCTGAAGCCCGCGCCGACACGGCTGCGGCTCGTGCTTTGGGCGCTGGCGACCGGCATGGATGAATTTCCCGAAGCGCCGCCACCGGGTCTTGTCACCGTGCCAGCGGCGCGCATGCCGCAAGGATATTATACCATGGCCGGCTATCGCGCCGCCGGCGCGCGGGCGATCCGCATCGACATGCTGGAGCGTCTGGCCGACATGCTGCGCGCGGAAGACAGCCGCGCCGGGTTCGAGGCCAGGGCGGACATGCTGTCGATCACCGGGATGACGCTTGAGCAATTTGCTGACCTGATGATCGGTCTTGGCTATAAGGCCGAGCGGAATGAGCGTGAGAAGGTCAAAGCGGTTGACCGCATCATGGACGAAGTGCCGGGTGTCGAGCCTGAGCCTGAATCCGTGCGGGACGTGATCGAACAGATTGAGGAGGAGGGTATCGCACCTATCGCCGAAACCGTCGATGATGCGGCCGAAATAGAAGCCGAGATCCCCCAGATGAGCGAAACCGAGGTGGCCCCCGGAACGCCCGCCGATCCCATTGCACCTTCGGTTGAACCGGAGGTCTATTACATCTTCACATGGGCCGGCCGCGCGCGGCGCAACGCGCCAGCGGAAGGTGCGGAGGGAGCGGCGCGTCCGCGCGGCCGGGGCAAGCCGCAGGGTGCAGCGGACCGGTCCGACAAGCCAAAAGGCGGCAGGCCGCAGGGCGAAAGGGCTAAAGGCGGAAAACAGAAGGATGGCAGGCCGCGAACCGGGAAGCCGGAGGGTGCCAAGACCCACAGCGCCGGTCCGGCTCCCAAAAAGGACCGCATTGATCCGGACAACCCCTTTGCTGCCGCTCTTATGGGGCTGAAAAGCGACAAGTGAAGAACACGCCACAAATTACGGTAGAAGCAGAAAAAATCCGTCTTGATAAATGGTTGTGGCAAGCGCGGTTCTTCAAGACGCGTGGGCTGGCCGCCGCGCTGCTCAAGGCAGGTCATGTGCGCGTCAACGGGGTACGCGTCGAAAAAGCCGCGCAATGCGTGCGTCCGGGAGATGTATTGACCTTTCCGCAGGCAGCCTGCGTGCGCGTGGTTCGCGTTATCGCCATTGGCCTCCGCCGGGGCCCGGCAGCCGAAGCGCAAGCACTTTACGACGATCAGGCGCCACCGGTTACAAGGGAGGCGGAAACCCTTATTTCTCAAAACCCGAGATTTGAAGGAAAAGGGCGGCCTACCAAACGCGACAGGCGCAAACTGGACTTGAATAACTCCCAACAGCTTGAATGATTCCAAGGGGTGGATTAAGTCGGGCCTGACAGTATCTGCGCGCCGGATAATTCTGGATCTGGCGCAAACCGACCGGTTTGCAAGAGCATTGCGCACCCACCCAAGAGGCCGACATGACTTACATCGTCACCGATAACTGCATCGCCTGCAAATACACCGACTGCGTCGAGGTATGCCCGGTGGATTGTTTTTACGAGGGTGAAAACATGCTGGTGATTCACCCGGATGAATGCATCGACTGCGGTGTCTGCGAACCGGAGTGCCCGGCTGACGCCATTCGTCCTGATACTGAGCCGGATATGGAATCGTGGGTGAAGTTCAACCGCAAGTATTCCGAGATGTGGCCTGTCATCGTGACCAAGAAGGACGAACTTCCCGAAGCGCAGGAACGCGATGGCGAGCCGGACAAGTTGGAAAAGTACTTCTCGGAGGCACCGGGCGAAGGCGACTGATACGTGATGCCGGGTGATTCGATTTGCCCGGGCGTGCTGTGTTGCGTACGGCCGCGCGTAAGCCTCGGAATTTCATAGCTATTTCTCCCGTCTGGCCGCTCTGGCCGACAGGCTTCCTCAGGGATGGATTTTATGCTATGATGCCAAGGAATGAAACGCCATGCCCTAAATCTATTTCCTTCGCTTCAACAGCAAGGACATGGGGGTTTTATCAACGCTATATGTTGCCTGAAACTCCGGTACCTGCCGGGGCTGGGCAACGCCGTTTTGATGATAGGGCCGGGCCATGAAAGGATACCCCATATGAGCAAGTCGAGAAAACCAGATTTCAGCCCGAATGATTTTGTTGTTTATCCCGCCCACGGTGTGGGCAAGATCGTTTCGATAGAAAGCCAGGAGATTGCCGGGATCGAGCTGGAGCTTTTTGTCATATCCTTTGAAAAGGACAAGATGACACTGCGCGTGCCGACCAACAAGGCGACCGAGATCGGCATGCGCTCGCTGTCAAGCCCGGACATCATAACCAAGGCGATGACGACATTGAAGGGCAAGGCGAAGGCTAAAAAGGCTATGTGGTCTCGTCGTGCCCAGGAATATGAGCAGAAGATCAACTCAGGCGATCTGATAGCCATTGCCGAGGTCGTGCGCGACCTGCACCGCACCGACGATCAGCGCGAGCAAAGCTATTCCGAGCGCCAGCTTTATGAAGCTGCGTTGGAGCGCTTGACACGCGAAGTTGCGGCAGTAAGCGGCGATGACGAAGTGCAGGCGGCCAAGCAGGTTGGTGACGTGCTGATTTCCCGCGCTGCCTGACCACATTACTTGATGTTCTGCATGAATAATGGGCCGTATCCTCCCGGAATGCGGCCTTTTTTCGTTTCAGGCGAGAATAAATAACAGTGTCGCAATCTCGACGATCTGCTGCGTCGCACCTAGTATGTCTCCTGTCTGTCCATTGATCTTCGACTTGGTAATCAGGCCGACTCCCACTAATGCGGCCATGGCAGCGATTGCAGCTCCGATCCCGGACCACCCCATGAGAATGACTGCCGCCAGTGCCGCCAGCGCCGCACCCCATCCGGCTATTCGCCATTCCGGCTGACCTACTCCGTGTGAGAGGCCCGCTCCACGCGCGTTCGGCAATGCGCACATAAGGACAGGCATTGTTGCGCGCGAGAGCGCTCCCGCAGTGATCAATGCAGCCACGGCCCAAGCGCCATCGAGTTCGAACAGCAGCCAGAATGCCGCCCAACGGGATGAAACGGATAATATCAGCGCAAGCGTGCCGAAGGTGCCGATATGGCTGTCCTTCATGATCTCCAGCCGCTGCGCCCGGTTCCATCCGCCCCATAAACCATCGACCGTGTCAGCCAGCCCATCCTCGTGCATGGCACCGGTCAGGATGATCTGGGCCGTCAAAGCGACGAGTGCGGCAAGGGGGGTGGGAAGGCCGAACCATATCGCGATCAGTCCGGCCAATCCGGCAAGCAATCCCACGGCCATGCCCACAAGCGCAAAGGCCCAGGCTGCCTGCGCAACGTTTGGGGCGGTAAGGGGAAGGGGCAAGCGGGTCAGCAATCCAAAAGCATCACCGATATCAGCTAAATAACCGGCTGACTTCATGTTTCTGCGCATATAGGGCCTTTTGGGATGCGGAGGATTTTCATCACGGGCATATACCGGCTGAGCGATTATTTGCAAAGAGGACTAATATGGCGCAACGCTTCCAGACACTTGGCGATATTGAAGCCGTTTTTGGCGCTATGCCTAGCCCCGACCTCAGCGCGCTGGAAGCCGCAGAGGCGCGGGACGGTACCTTGACCAAACCCCCGGGGGCGCTTGGCCGTCTGGAGCAGATTGCCGTGTGGTATTGTGGCTGGCGAGGCAATGGGCGGACGCGGGTGGTCGCGCCGCAAATCATTGTCTTTGCTGGCAATCACGGGGTGGCCGCGCAAGGAGTTTCGGCCTTTCCGCCGGAGGTGACAGCGCAAATGGTCGCCAATTTCATCGCCGGGGGTGCGGCGGTAAATCAGCTTGCGCGGCAATTTGGCGCACGTATGGATGTGCATGCCCTGAACCTCGACCGGGCAACGCAGGACTTCACTCAAGCGCCCGCGATGAATATGCATGACTTTTTAGCCGCGTTTCAGGCGGGATGGAACGCGGTAGACCCGGTGGCTGACTTGCTGGTTGTGGGCGAGATGGGGATTGGCAACACTACGTCAGCCTCGGCCATCGCGCACGCGCTCTGGGGCGGCGAGGCAGAGGATTGGATCGGTCGCGGCACCGGGGTGGACGCGCACGGCCTGCAGTTGAAAGCCCGCGTGGTGGAGGCGGGCATGCGCCGCCATGCGAATGTGGCGGATCAGCCGCTCGAGGTGCTGCGCTGCCTGGGCGGACGCGAGTTGGTCGCTATTGCGGCGGCTATCCTGCGCGCGAGGCATCTGTCGGTGCCGGTGATCCTCGATGGCTTCATCTGCACCGTTGCCGCCGCCTGCCTGGAAGCGCACAGCCCCGGTGCGCTGGACCATTGCCTGGCCGGTCACGTCAGCGCCGAGCCCGGACATGAACTTGCATTGGCCCGTCTGGACAAGACGCCTCTGTTATCGCTTGGCATGCGGCTGGGCGAGGGGTCAGGGGCGGCGCTGGCCGTGGCGATCGTGCAGGGCGCGCTCGCCTGTCACAGCGGCATGGCTACCTTTGCCGAGGCCGGGGTTGCCGGGGCGGGATAAGATCAGGACGCCTTGCGATCTTCATCGCTGGATTCCTCCAGTTGCGACAGAAGCATCGTTTCCAGCTCGGTTTCCAATTCGCGGGCGCGGGCGATATATTCTGCATTTTCGACCGTCGGCTTTTCGGGATCCCACAGCGCCGCCAATTCTCTCACGGAATGACGGTCGTGCCTGTAGAACGTCTTTTGCAACTCGGCCGCCTCATACTCGCTCAGCCCCATGTTTTCCAAGACATAACGTCCCGCGCGCAGGGAGGAATCGAACATCTCGCGAACGATATCATTGGCGCCGGCCTGAAAGAGCCGGAATACCTGAGTGCGGTCCCGTGCGCGCGCAATGATATGCAGATCGGGCCTTTGGCGTCGCGCAAAGGTAACCAGCCTTACCGCAGCATCCGGATCGTCGAGCGCAGCCACCAGCACACGTGCCTCTTTCAGCCCTGCGGCATGCAGCATTTCGGGGCGCGTCGGATCGCCGAAGAACCCCTTGACGCCAAAACGACGCATACGCTGGATCACGGCGAGGTTCTGGTCCAGCACGACCGTTTTGTATCCAGAGGAGCGCACAAGCCGGTTGACGACCTGCCCGAACCGCCCGATGCCGACGATGATGATCCGCGCCTGTTCATCCACATGATCCGGCTCCAGCGGCTCTTCAGCGTCCTCGATCCGCCGCGACAGCCAATCATAGATAATGAACAGCAAGGGCGTGATCAGCATCGAAATGGCAACGATCAGCAGCAGCATTTCGGTCATCTCGCCGGGAACCACGCTTTGCTGTTTCGCAAACGAGATCAACACGAACCCGAACTCTCCCGCCTGCGACAGGGACAGCGTGAACAGCCAGAGGTTTCGCCCGCGCAGCTGAAATATCAGACCAAGGACATAGAGCACGGCGCCCTTCATCACGATCACCGCCAGCGCAAGGCCCAGCACCAGAAAAGGCTGACCGAACAGCAGGCCAAAGTTGATGCCCGCCCCGACGGTGATGAAAAACAGACCGAGCAGCAGGCCTTTGAAAGGCTCGATATCGGATTCCAGCTCGTGCCGGAATTCGCTGTTGGCCAGAACCACACCGGCAAGGAACGCTCCAAGTGCGGGCGACAGGCCCACCGTGTACATCACGAAACTGATCCCGCAGACGATGAGCAGGGCAAGCGCGGTATACATCTCGCGCAGGCGGGCCGTGTGAATATAGCGAAAGACGGGGCGCGTCAGGTAGACGCCTGTCAGGATCACCGCGCCAACCGCGCCCAGCGTGACCAGCGTGACGCCCCAGCCGGGCAGACCTGCGACCAACGACATGGCGCTGTCACCATGCGCTGTGGCGGGATCGATCAGGCCGGGGTCGGATTGGCCTGCGACCTCTGGGGGGCGCGCCGTCACGGCGCCTCGCACGGCCAGAAGCGGCAGCAGCGCGAGCATCGGGATCACGGCAATATCCTGGGTCAGCAGCACGGAAAAGGCCGACCGGCCGCCGGTGGTCTGCATCAGACCTTTTTCGGACATGGTCTGGAGCACGATGGCGGTGGAGGAGATCGCAAAGATCAATCCGACCGCAAGCCCCACGCTCCATTGATAGCCCAAGGCTATCGTGCCGCCCATGATTACGAGTGTCGTCAGCACCAGTTGCAGCCCGCCGAGACCCAAAAGTCGGTGGCGCATGTCCCACAGCGCGCGAGGCTCAAGTTCCAGCCCGATGAGGAACAGCATCATTACCACGCCGAATTCGGCGAAATGCTGCAAATTCTCGGTTTCCTGACCGACCAGACCGAAAGCGGGACCTATGAGCACCCCGGCCATGAGGTATCCCAGCACCGAACCCAGTCCGAGCCGCGACGCAATTGGAACCGCAATAACCGCTGCGGCAAGATAGATCGAGGCTTGGTAGAGGAAGCCTTCCATTATGGCTGAGGTCCTTCGGTGGGCAGGGTTTGGACGATAGGAAGCGGCATAAGGCAGGCAGGATGCGCCCGTGACCGCGGCTCAAGCATACTGGCAGTTCAGAATGTAGCAACGTCTGATGACAGGATAATTCGGCCCGGCAGGCGCGCGGCAGCGCCACTTGCGCCGGGTCAGCCCTGAGGAATACGCAGCACCATGTTTTTGCCGCGTTTGATATAGCGCAACTCGCTCTCTCCGATCGCTGCGACCTGCCCGCCATCCAGACTGTCTCCGACGCGGACCTTCTGGAACCGGCCATTGCCCAGACGTACCAGCGCTCGCCTGCTGGACGTGCTGCCATAGACTCCGATCAGGTTTACCTTGCGCAGATTGATCGCGTCCTGAACTGTCGCCTGTTTCGACACGGACGCTTTGGACGGGATGCTGATGGCGCGGGGCTGGACCGCCGGTGCAGCTTTTGCGGCAGGCTCGGCGCGTGCAATGGTGGCCTCAAAGCTTCCCGGCCGGCGCAGGGGCGTGAGGGACGCAGTGACGGCCTGCGCGGTGGCGCCGTCGAACCCTTCATCACCGGCCTCCGCTTCGGGGTCGGCCGCGGCCGTGTCTGCGATGTCCGCTGTGCTGGCCTCGGCAATGGCGCGGGTCAGCGCGGCGCTGTCGACCAGCGGGGCCGCGGAGTCGCTCGTGGCGGCCTGCAAGGTTGCGGCGGCGGTCATTCCTTTGGGCCGTATCTGTGGCCGTAACAAGGCCAGCGACGGAGCGAATGCCAGATCTTCCGTTGCCTGCTTGGCGGTGAGTGCTGTTTGCTCGACGCTTTTCCCGACCTCCTCCCTGTCTTCCTGTGCCCCGTCTTCTTGCGTTTCAGGTTCGGCGAGGGCGGGCTGGGCAGCTGATATGCTGGCGGGGCGCGGATGGGGGCGGGTGCCTTCCAGCGCCAGATCGGGCGCGTCCGTTGCGGTTGCCGTGACTGTGAGGGTTTGCGCCATGTCGCGGGGCGGAGTGGCGGGCGGGAGGCCTGCAAAAACACGAACGCCCTGCGGCGTGATGGCACCGTCGGGCGTGGCGCGGACAAGGCCGCGATCATCAAAATCGTAACGCGTTCCCGGTGGCGGAGGATCAACCGGCGTTTCAGGCCGTGTGTCGCGGCCATCCGGCGTGCGGCGCGGCATGGCTGCGGGGGCGCCAGGATTCACACCTCCATCGGCCAAAACGTCCACTGGCCCCTGCAATGGCGCGTCGGCCACGGGAATATCCGGTGCCTCGGGCGCCATTTGCCAGATGCCTGTCGCGGCATAGCTGGACAACGCTTCGCTCGGGGCCAGCGGTGCGGGCTGATCGGGCAAGGCGGCCACCTTGGGCCGGTCCGCAGGAGCGTCGTTTACGGGCCGCGCGGCGCGATCAGGCAGGGGGGCGGCGGCTCCAGCCTCTTCCTCATCATCACCAGAATCGCGTGCATCAGCAGGCTCGGCTGTGGCGGGACTATCGGCCAGTTTGATATCGACGCCCCCGCCGAGGAGCCGTGACAGCCCGTCTTCGACAAAGAGCGATGCCCACGCGGCGACCCCGATCATGAACAAAATGAGGATCGCCGTCAGGATCAGCCCTAGAAATCGAGGCTTGCCGCGCACGGCTCTTTGACGTGCGCTGAAGATGGTCAGCCGCTGCTTTTCCTCCTCGCGCGCCGGAGGCGCAGGGCGGGTGGCGGGATCGGCCGCTATCCTGGGCTTTGGAGCCCGCCCGGCAGCGCTTGCGGTTGCCGGAGGGGCAGGTCTCTTCGCCGAGGCCTCCGGCACTTTCGCGGCGGGCGGGCGCGCTTTTTCGGCGGCATCGCGGTCCAGCCTTTCGGCCGGATCAGGATGAAGGCTGGCGGCCAGTTCAGCCAAACGTGCAGGATCGACGCCCCCATCACTTGCTGGACTGGGCAGCGGCGGCGCGGACGAAGGTAGAGGGGTGGTCGTGTTCAGCCGACCTGTTCGTGCGTGGCCCATGACTGGTGACGTGACGCGCGGTGCATCGGCCTCGCGCGTTGCACGTATCGTGGTGAAGGCAGCTTTGGGCTCAGGGGCGGGCGCAGCCAATTTGGGAACCTGGCCGGGTGCAGGCGGGCTCAAAGGCGGTGGCATTTCCCGTTTGGGGGCGGGCGGCGCGCTGGCAACCGCCTCTGATGCGGCGCTGGCAACGGGAGTATCATCGCCCGTGTCGGCAGATGAGACTGTGACGGTGTCTTTGGGCGCGGCGGAGATCTGCGCATCGCCCGTGACATGAATCGCCGTATCGTCGCGTTCGACCACTGTGCCCTCTGGCAGGATCGTGGCGGCACGGCGGGTGACGCCGAAAAACGGCTCACCCCTGAATGAAGAGCCTTCGGGGATCGCGGCGTAGCTGACGGCGTCAAACCCGTGCTGCTGCGCGAAATTTTCGGCCTCGGCCAGCGTCTCCAGCGCCACGGCAGCAACCTGTATGACGCGGTCCGCCGACGTCCAGTCATATTCCAGATCCTCGACCGCATAGGGCGTGGCGCCTTCAAGCGCAGCGCGGACGGCGCTGTCAGGGTCACCCGCGCCCGTCCCGTCCCTGGCCTCGATTTCCAGATATTTGATCTGATCGTTGGGAATGACAAGTTTACAGACCGGCGCGCCGCCCATGGAGCTGTCCAGCAGGCCCGCGCGGCGCCGGAGCGCCGCAAGTGCTCCCGCCATATCTTCATCGTTCAGCGCAACGCTGCCGACACGCGTCCAGCCGCTGCCGGTCTGGCCTGGCGCTTGTCGATGCAGAAGACGGATCCCGTCTTCCGAGAAGGTAAGTGCGAAATTCGGTTTCATCGGACGTGTTTAACACCCAAATATTGAAGGTGGGAGTCGCTACTTGCAAGACGCGGTCTCTGCATCAGGCTCGTGCCCGGCAAAAGACACAAGACCGCGGCAGTTATCCTGCCGCCTTCAGCGCCTTGTCCAGATCCGCAATCAAGTCCTCAGCCGTCTCGATCCCGATAGAGATACGCACAACCTCGGGGCCCGAACCTGCGGCGGTCTGCTGCTCGGGGGACAGTTGGCGGTGGGTGGTTGAGGCGGGGTGGATGACCAGGCTGCGCGTATCGCCAAGGTTGGCAACATGGCTGAACAGATCCAGATTATCGACAAATCTGACGCAGGCGTCATATCCGCCTTTCAGCGAAATGGTGAACAACCCGCTGGCCCCTTTTGGGCAAAACTGCGCCATCCGTGCGTTAAAAGGCGAGGATGCGAGGCCGGCATAGGTCACACTCGACACTGCATCATGGCGCTCCAGCCACTCGGCGATCTTTTGTGCGTTGGCGCAATGCCGCTCCATCCTAAGCGACAGAGTTTCGATCCCCATCAGCGTGTAATGCGCGGCCTGCGGATTCAACGTCATGCCCAGATCGCGCAATCCGATTGCAATACCATGAAAGGTGAAGGCAAGCGGCCCGAAGGTTTCATGGAAATTCATACCGTGATAAGCAGGTTCGGGCGCAGCAAGCGACGGAAATTTATCCGAGGCGGACCAGTCGAACTTGCCGGAATCGACCAGGGCACCACCCATGACGGTGCCATTGCCGGTCAGATATTTGGTCATCGAATGGACGACCAGCGTTGCGCCATGTTCGATCGGGCGGCACAGATAAGGAGTCGCGGTCGTGTTATCGACGATCAGTGGCAGCCCGGCTCCGTCGGCGATATCCGCGATACCGCGCAGATCGGCGATGTGGCCGCCGGGATTGGCGATGGATTCGCAAAAGATTGCGCGGGTATTGTCATCAATAGCATCGGCGATTGCGTCCATGTCATCAATATCGACAAACTTTGCCGACCATCCGAACCGCTTGATCGTCTGGCTGAACTGCGTGACCGATCCGCCATAGAGGCGGGTGGAGACGACAACATTCAGCCCCGGGCCCATCAGTGGAAAGAGCGCCATGATCTGCGCCGCGTGTCCCGTTGAACAGCAAACGCCTCCCGCGCCGCCCTCAAGCGCCGCAATCCGCTCCTGCAGGGCGGCAACCGTCGGGTTGGTCAGGCGCGAATAGATATAGCCGACCTCCTCGAGGTTGAACAGTTTCGCCGCATGTTCGGCATCGCGAAAGCAGTAGGCCGTGGTCTGATAGATCGGGATCTGCCGCGCACCCGTGGTCGGATCGGGTTTGGCGCCGGCATGGATCTGCAAAGTGTCAAAGCCGAGTGTCATGGGTTGTTTCCTTATCAAGGTGCGTTTTGAGGGATTTGTAGGGGAAGGAGCCGGGTTCGGCAACATGCATGCAAGGCCAATGCGGGC
>JAUNVT010000127.1 GCA_030540655.1 Rhodobacterales bacterium | reverse complement strand
TTTGCTATATGAGTGAAAGCAACACCGGTTTCACCAAAAGGGGCGAGCGATCGGGTAAGGCCATTCAGGCAATTGCCATCGGCAAGGTGCTGGTGGTGCCCTGAATGCAGATGCTGGTCTGGCGCGAGCCTAGGAAGCGCTGGAAATTAGCGTATCCGAAAGCTGTTGCCCATATCATAATGCATCATCTGTATTCCGGGAGCATTATGACCCGTCATTTACCTTGAACGTGTGCCAGAAGCATTTGGCGTCAATCATCTGACGATGATGCCGGAACTGCCGCGCCTGCGACCCGGCTGGTCTGCCAGCAGATCGAAAAAGTTCGCCGCAGGTATGCTGGTCAAGGGAGGGCTTCACGTTATGCAACTGGAAGAAGACGCGGCCGGTGGCGCGCTTCGTCCTGACGGCGATTGAGTTCCTCATTGGGGAAAAGTGAAACGGTGAGGCACCGTCCCGGGAAACGCCGGATTACAAAAACGACTACCCACAACATCGTGAAAGTGCCCGTGGCGGATCGCCCCGCAATCGTTGTTCCCTACATCAGGTCCAGGGCTCTCGGGATAGCCAGTGACAGGTCCGGCCAGAATGTGGTGACGAGCATGACGGGGAACGCGACGAATGTCATCAGCCCCATGGCCGGCATCACCGCCTGCATGATTGGGGCGCGGGTGATCTTGCACGACAGGAACAGTGTTGGCGCCACTGGAGGACTGTTGGCCCCGATCACCACCGAACAACCGACGATAGCCGCGAAATGCACCGGATCTACGCCGCTGGCAACCATCAGGGGCAGAAACAGTGGCGCGATCACGACAGTGACGGAGATATCATCCATCAATGCGCCCGCCACGATCAGCACAAGGTTGACGATCAGCAAGGCGCCTATCGGGCTGGTCACGACTGCTTGAATCGCCTGGGTCAGGTCCTGTGGCACACGCTCGAATGCCATGATGCGCGAGATCATGAAGGAAAACAAAAGGATCAGGATGATTGTGCCGGTTGTTTCCGCCGCCTGCACGATGCTGTGCGCCAGTGTCTTCCAGGTGAACTCGCGGTAGATCAGCCCTCCGACAACAAGTGCGGCAACGGCGGCAACAGCGGCGGCTTCGGTCGGGGTGAAGATGCCGCCATAGATGCCGCCAAGGATGATGATGGGTAGCGACAGCGCCGGCAGCGCATGCAAGGTGACCTTGCCAAAGCTCTCTTTGGGGCCGACGTCCTCGGGTGGCGGCAATTCTTCGAAGGCGCGCCCCACAAGGAACCGATTATAGAAGATGAGGCCGAAGATCAGCAGGATTGCCGGGCCAATGGTTGCGGCAAAACATGCCGCAACCGATTGCCGCGTGACGACGGCAAAGAGGATCATGGTGATTGAGGGTGGAATCAGGATGCCCAGCAGCGACGACACTCCCAGCAGCGCCGCGACACGGCCACGCGGATACCCGCGCGCTACCAATGGTTCGGTCATGATCGAACCGATCGATGCGATGGCCGCGGTCGCCGTGCCGGCAATGGCGCCGAACACGCTGGAGGATAGCACCATGGCCGTGCCCATGCCGCCTTTGCCCGTCGCGAGGCGTTCGATAAAGGAGATGATGCGCTGAGCTATGCCGCCTGATTGCATCAGATACCCCGTCAGGATGAATAGCGGCAGCGCCACCAGCACCAGAGAGTTGAGCGAGCGGAATCCTTGCAACATCAGCGTATTCAGGTTCGCATCATAGACATAGGTCAGATAGGCCAGCACCCCGGCAAAAGACCATGCGACGGGCAGCCCTATTCCCATGAGGATGATCAGCAGCGGCAAGGCGACGAGCGCATACATTCAGACGCGCCTCAGTCGGAGCAGGGCATTGATAAAATCGCGCACCGCGTAACAGAAACACCCGACCGCCGCCAGTCCGATGGCCATTTGCGGAACCCAGAGAGGGATCTGGTAGGCGGGGGTCGTCTGCGGGCGTTTCAGCCCCCATGAGAACATCCAATAGGCCCATACGATGAAAAATATGGTGATGATGATGGTCAGCGCCGCGATCAGCAGGTCGTGCGCCGCTTTTTTGCGTGGCTGCGTTATGGATCCGGCGATCCAGTCGACGGTAAGATGCTCGCGCCTGCGCGACGCGATGACGGCGCCGACCATATAAAGCGCGACGGCAGCCAGCATGATCAGCTCGTGCAGGCCGACCACGGATAACCCCAACACATAGCGCGCCACCACCAGAAACGCCATCAGACCCGCGACCGCCAGCGATGCCATAACCGCTATGACATCCAGCAGCCGCGCGATTGCCCCGCCGATCCGGACGGCGGGGCCTGTAGCCCTATCATAGCTCGCCGGCATTGGCGCGGATCTGGTCCATGATGTCCTTGCCGACGCGGTCCTCCATCTGCGGCCAGACCTTTTCACGAACCATCTTGACCATGCCCTTCAACTCTTCGTCAGAGGGTTCGACATAGGTCATGCCTGCATCCTTGGCTTGCTGGATATAGAACTGATCGCGTTCCTGAGCCTGATCGAAGGCCTCGTTCATGACTGTGGTCGCGGCATCCGAAACAACTTTTTGCTGATCCTCGTCCAGACCCTCCCAGGAATCCTGATTCATGGTCATCACGCCGGTGATGAACTGCATCTTGACCTGGTTGTAATAGTCCAGCACGTCGCGGAAATATTCGTAGTCCCAGTAGATAATGTTCGCGCCATCTCCATCGACCACGCCGGTCTGGATGGCGGTGAATACCTCGGACCAGTCGATGGTGGCGGTCTGGTATCCCAGCGCCTGCACCGATTCCGCCATGGGGAACATGGCGGGGACACGGATTTTAAGATCCTTGGCCTCTTCCGGTGTCATGGCATATTTCTTGCGCGAAGCGATTCCGTTGAAGCCTTCCGGCCACGGGCCGAAGAACTTGACACCCAGATCGGCCCAGATGTCCTTCAGCACTTCGTTGACCCAGCCGCCGGGTTTGTAGGCCTCGAAGGCCTCGTCCCAGCTTGTGACCATGTAAGGGGTAAACAGAACGCCCAGGCGTTCATCATAGGATGTCACCGGCCAGTTGATCATCAGGTCCAGATCGCCGGCAACCAGCAGATCCAGCACCTCGGCCTGGCTGCCCAGTTCGTTCTGGTAGAAAACATCAACGGTCACCTCACCGTCCGTGCCCTCTTCGATAAGCGCGGCCCAGCGGTCCAGCGCATCGCCCGAGGGCGATCCCTTGGCGCCCGAGTCTGTCGCCAGTTTCAGCGTGGTCTGCGCCATGGCAGGCGCGCCCAGCGCCAGCAGGATGGCCACACCCGGCCCCAGAATATGCTTGTAAATCATCGCTTATGCCCCCCTGAGCGATCGGTGTGCCACGAGGGCATCCGACCCGTTTATTCAAATAATTGGGCATATCTGCCTGGTTCTGTCAATCGCGATTGCCCTTGGCGCAGGCCAGCTTCCGGCCCCTGACGTCCGGCCCCGCGCAACATGTCACCTTGAGGTTGTGCGGGGTATCAGACCCGCATGGCCCTGCCGGCGGGATCATAGGGCGAAGGCGCGATGACGCGCGCGGGCCGCTCGACGCCGACGATATGCAGGGTCACATCTGTGCCCTGGGCGGCGGCATCCGGGTGCACCAGCGCCATCGCCAGCGATTTCTGCAAGCTATGGCCATAGCCACCCGAGGTGACAAAGCCGATCTTCCTGCCTTGCATCCAGACCGGCTCATAGCCGCTGGCATCGGCGTCGCCTGCATCGACTTCCAGCGTCACCAGGATCTTGTCGGGGCCACCGCCGTCACGTCCGGCAAGCGCGGCATCGCGGCCAATGAAATCAGGTTTTTGCCAATCGATCCAGCGATCCAGGCCGGTCATTGCCGCGGTGTAGCCTTGGGTAAATTCCGCCGACCAGATGCCGTAGCTTTTCTCCAGCCGTAGCGATAGCAGCGCGTTGAAGCCGATCTCGCGCAGACCGTGACCTTGGCCCGCCTCAAGCAGCGCACGGCGCAGGGCAATATGTTCGCTGGAATGGCAATGGATTTCATAGCCCAACTCGCCCGTCACCGACAGGCGGCCCACATGCGCGCGGATCAGACCGACGTCGATCCGCGCACAGCCCATGAAGGGCAGGAGGGACAGATCCGCCTCACATAGCCGCTGCAGGATCCTGCGCGCGTTCGGCCCGGCAAGGGCGAAGCCGGTGGTGTCATCGGAAATATCGCGCACCACAACGCCCTTTTGCGCATGATCGCCAAACCAGCGCATATGCCACGCGCGCAGATAGTAGGAGCCGATCAGCCAATAGACCGGATCGCCTTCGGGTCCGGCACCCCAGTTGAAAATCGTCAGATCGCCTTTGAGCCGCCCGTCATGGCCCAGCATCGGGGCGAGCCGTGCGCGGCCCGGTTGCGGAAGTCGGCTCGCCAGCATGCGGTCCAGCCATTCCGCAGCATCCGGGCCCGTTACTTCGTAGCGCGAGAACGCGGAGATATCGAGCAAACCGGCGGCACCTCGCACCGCACTGCACTCCTGTCCCACAATCTCATGCGCGTTCGAGCGTTTCAGCGAGCCGCGTTCGGCAAACCCATCGGGCGCGAAATATAGCGGGACCTCCAGCCCATAGCTGACGCCCCAGCGCGCCCCCGCGGCGGTCATCGCGTCATGCGCGGGGGCCATTTTCAGCGGGCGGCCTGCGGGCAGCTGTTCGTTCGGATAGCTCATTACGAAGCGGCGGCTGTAGAACTGGCCGGTGGTCTCGCGGATGAACCGCTTGTTCTGCGCGTAATCGCCATAGCGCGCCACATCCATGCCGAACACATCTGCCTCGGGTTCTCCATGGATTATCCATTCGGCCAGCGATTTGCCCACTCCGCCGCCCTGAAGGAATCCGGCCATCACCGCGCAGGCGCACCAATAGCCGCGCTTGCCCGGGACCGGCCCGACCAGCGGATTACCGTCGGGCGAAAAGGTAAACGCGCCGTTGACCCAGGTCTTGACGCCGACCTCCTGCAACGCCGGATAGCGCTCGAACCCCTTGGTCAACTCATGCTCGATGCGGTCCGTCTGTTCCTGAAACAGCTCCATGCCGTAATCCCACGGCGCGCCGTCCAGCGCCCAGTGTTCGTGATCAACCTCGTAGATGCCCAGCAAGACGCCCTTCTGATCCTGCCGCAGATAGGTGAACCCCTCAAGATCCACGGTCATCGGCACCTCGGCATCCATCGCCTCCAGCGCCGGGATTGCATCGGAAATCAGGTAATGGTGTTTCAGTGGTGCGACAGGCAGTTCGATACCCGCCATACGGCCCACCTGCTTGGCCCAGAGGCCGGCAGCGTTAACTACATGTGCGGTGTGAACCGTCCCTTTCTCGGTCACGACATCCCAGCCGTCTGCCATCTGGTGCAACTCCAGAACGCGGTTATGCTCGATCACCTCGGCGCCGTTCATGCGGGCGGCCTTGGCATAGGCGTGGACCGTGCCGGTAGGATCCAGATATCCCTCGCGCTCCCCCCACATGCCACCCAGGATCCCCGTCGTGGACAGCAGCGGGTTCAGCTCCTGCGCCTCCTCCGGCGTCACCAGGCGGCAATCTTCGATCCCGATGGACTGGAACACCCGGTAGGCCGATTGCAGCCAGTCCCACCGATCAGGCGTTCCCGCCAGCGTCAGGCCCCCGGTCATGTGCATACCGACCGAATGCCCACTCTCCGCCTCGATCCGGGCAAGCAGATCGATGGTGTAGCTTTGCAGCGCCGCGATGTTGGGATCGGCGTTCAATGCATGAAAGCCGCCTGCCGCATGCCAGGACGATCCGGCAGTGAGCACTGCGCGTTCGACCAGGCAGACGTCGCGCCAGCCCATCCGGGCCAGATGATACAGCACCGACGCCCCGACCACGCCTCCGCCAACGACGACAACTCTGTAATGCGATTTCATGGCCCCGCTCCGTGCAAAAAAAACGATAGGTCGGTGCCTGAAATCTGTCCAGACATTCATATCGGCATAGTTTCGATCAACTCACCTTCTTTCGTTTCAGCAATGCGAAGAGGCGGTCGCCGGTCGCGCAGCCAAAGCATGGCAACACGCCGGAAATGCCTCTTGCGCCCCTTTTCTCAACCAAAATGTTACAGTTTCGACCGGCCACCGAAAACCGGCGCAAGGTTTGCGTTAGATCAATGTCCGCCTCATGCAACTGCACGTAGATGCGAGGTGAGCCTCAATCATCGAAAGGAAAAATGATGTTGATCAAGCCAAGTGCAGCACTCGCTGTTGCCGCCATATTGTTTTCCGGTAGCGCCTGGGCGGAAACAGTCGAAGTCAAGATGCTGAACAAGGGCGAGGCGGGAGCGATGGTCTTTGAACCCGGGTTTGTTCAGATCGCACCCGGTGACACCGTCAAATTCATTGCAACCGACAAGGGCCACAACGCGGCAAGCATCGAGGGAATGATCCCCGAAGGCGCCGAGCCGTTCGATGGTAAAATCAATGAGGAACTCGAGGTAACTCTCGATACTGAAGGTCTTTACGCTGTCAAATGCACACCGCATTACGCCATGGGCATGGTAATGACGATTGCCGTCGGCGACGGTGTCGAGCAGCCCGAGGACTATCTGGAAGGGCGCCTGCCGCCGAACGCGAAGAAGCGTCTGTCTGCGGAGCTTGAAAATCTGTGATGCCGGTGCGCAGACCGGTCGACCTGGCCGGTCTGCCCTTGCCTTTGACCGATCCATGAAGGAATCCGACGTGACCCGACCCACCCAAGACAAACCACAATCATCCGCGCCGCAATCGCCCGGCCGCCGCAACATGCTGCGCGGCACCGCGTTTGCCGGTGCCGCAGCGCTGACAGGATCGCTGGCCAGCGCCGCGCCAATTCAGCGCCGGTTTGCTCCACCGCGCACCCATGCGCCCGATGCACAAGTGCTGCGCGTGCAGGCGCAACAGATGCAGGCGGCAGAACCCGCCGATCTGTCGGGGCTTGAGCGTGTCCAGCAGAAGCTGGTCCGCCCCCCCTTTGCCCCCGAGCACGATCAGGTGGCAGAAGGCCCGCCCAAGATCGTCGAGGTGGAAATGATGGTCGACGAACGCCTGATGGTCGTGGACGAAGACACCGGCGCGAGCATCTGGGCGATGACCTATAACGGATCGGTTCCCGGCCCGCTGATCATCGTTCATCAGGACGATTTTGTGGAGCTCACGCTGAAAAGCCATACGCGCAACACGCTGGAGCACAACATCGATTTCCACGCGTCCACCGGGGCGCTGGGCGGCGGCGCTCTGACCCATATCTACCCGGGCGAAGAATGCGTCCTGCGCTTCAAGGCCACCAAGCCGGGGTGCTTCACCTATCACTGCGCGCCCGGCGGTGCCATGATCCCCTATCACGTCTGCCACGGCATGAACGGCGCCGTTATGGTGCTGCCGCGCGATGGCCTGAAGGACCGCGACGGCAATGCCCTGAAATACGACAAGATCGCGTATATCGGCGAGCAGGATTATTATCTGCCCAAAGACACCTCGGGTGCCTATCGCACATATCGCAGCGCGGGCGAGGACTATGCCGACTCTCTGGATGCGATGCGTTTGCTGACGCCGACCCATGTGGTCTTCAACGGCTCTGTCGGGGCGCTGACCGGAAACAAGGCAATACGAGCCAAAGTTGGCCAGACGGTGCTGATGGTCCATAACCAGAGCAACCGCGACAGCCGCCCTCACCTGATCGGCGGTCATGGCGATTATGTCTGGGAAAGCTCGTTCAGCGATCCGCCTCTGACAGATATGGAAACATGGTTCGTGCGCGGCGGATCGGCAGTGGCCGCGATGTACAAGTTCGAGCAGCCCGGCGTCTATGCCTATGTGAACCACAACCTGATAGAGGCATCGCTCTTGGGCGCGACCGCGCATTTCATTGTCGAAGGAGATTGGAACAACACATTGATGGAGCAAGTCACCGCACCACACGTATCCGAGGCATAAGAAACCAAGATGAAACTGAAAACACCCTTGATCTTCGCCGTCATCGCACTGGTTCCGGCCTTGGCAGGGGTGCTCATTGCCGGGGCCGTGTGGATGACACGCGGCCCCAATCCGCATCTGCTGCCACAAATGGTCGGGCCGATTTCAGCCGGGACAGACCGTCCCGTGTGGGTGCAGAAATACCAGGTCACCATCGCCGAATGGAACGCATGTTTCGATGCAGGCGGCTGCGCGCTTTGGCTCACGACCCGACCCGATCAGGCGGCGGCGCAAACTCCCGCCACAGGCATCAGCTATCCTGACGCGATACAGTATCTTTCATGGCTGAACGATGCCACGGGCCAAGCATTTCGCCTGCCATCCGTCGCCGAGTGGACCGAAATCGCAGGGTCTGTGTTGCCAGAGAAGTCCGATCCTATCTTCACCGATCCCGCACTCAGCTGGGCCTCCGAATACCTGACTGATCTGGACTATCCCCGCGCGATAAAACCCGTTGGCAGCTTCTCGACCACGCAGAGCGGTGTGGCTGATCTGGACGGGTCGGTCTGGGAATGGACCAGCGACTGCTATTCCGGCACACAAACCAATATTGACGCCGACCGCTGCCCGGCCTTCTACGTGGCGGGCCTGCATATTGCCGCAATGTCATACCTGGAGCGCGATCCCGCGCGTGGTGGCTGCGCCGTTGGAGCCCCCCCTGCACATCTGGGCCTGCGCCTGTTTTCAGACAGCCATCCGCCCAAGGAATCA
>JAUNVT010000126.1 GCA_030540655.1 Rhodobacterales bacterium | reverse complement strand
CACACTTGTGGGGAACTGCAAGCCGGAGGGGACGAAAGACATTCGAGGTCTTTGGCTGGCAGGCGTCAGGATGGAGCTGACCGGAGGCGCGGAGGTCTCGTCGCGGGTTAGGACTGCGTGAAAGGCGCGCAGGCCGGGCGACATCCCCCGTTGCTGTCGCCGGCGGCGCGAAGGACTTTCCCGAACCGATGGGCCGTGTTTGCCTCGACCATCGTCCAGACCTGCATTGTTCGCCCAGTCCCTGATCTTTGCCTCGTGGAAAGACAAGCAGCGCGGCCAGGCGCCCAAAGCCATCTGCCGGACAAAGGGACGCCGATGGCGCCGCCCTGACGCGGGATGTCTTTGCGGACGGGCCCGCAGAGCACGAAAAACCCGCGACCGGACCTGTCTGGCGACGGAACCGGCGTCTGGTCACCCTGTTCTTCGCATGATGGCGTGCGCCGAATCCTCTGCACGACCACCGCAATGAGGCGCTGACACCGAAGTTGCGCCGGGCAAGCCGTGGCCGTAGCCATATGTCAAATGATGCCGCCGCGCCCGAAGCCGCCATACTTGCTTCCCATCGCGCGGCACAGGGCTGGAAACGACTGCGCCGCGACTGGGGCGAGGCTTCATCTGGCTGACCGGTAGGGGAGCGACGCCGCGCTCAGGACACAACCGGATGTTTGCTCAGCCTTATAGGCGCAAGAGCATATCTAACCCCGGCCATGCCCGCGCTCTTGCCCCCGTCTGGCGCAGGCCATAGGTTTGGCGCGACCACATGAGGAGACAATTTATGACCCAGCGCCTTCACCTTGTCTTTGGCGGCGAGTTGATCAACCCGTCGAAAAACGTGTTCAAGGATACGGGCGCTTTGCACATTGTCGGCATCTTTCCCAACTACGAGACTGCCCACAGCGCGTGGAAAGCCGAGGCGCAGCGCACCGTGGACAACGCACATATGCGTTATTTCATCGCCCATCTGCACCGCCTGCGGGATGAGGAAGCGCCAGCCTCCCCTACCGAAGAGCTGGGCTAGGTCCCGGCAATGCCGCCACCGCGCAACCTCGGATCTTATCTGGATTGGGCCCGGCGCGGCACTACAGGTGCCGGCGCCGGGTTCGTAGCCAGTGGCGAGCGGCCGGAGGGAACCATAGTCTGGGGTCATGCCACGAGTCTTGAGCGGGCAAATGCGCTGATGCAACTGGTCGAACGGCTGTCGGCGCAGCGTGGGAACGCGCCCGGCATGGCGGATGGCGGCCTGCATCTGCTGCTCACCACGGGCGACGGAATGGGATTGCCCTCAAGCCCGCGCTTGCTGATGATCCACCAGCCGCTTGAGGCCGATACTGCGGGGGCTGCTGCTGCATTTCTGGCGCATTGGCGGCCCGATATCTGCCTGTGGACCGGGGGTGATCTGTGGCCTGCGCTGCTGACTGCGGCAGACGGCGCGGGTGTGCCGCTCATTCTTGTCGATGCGGATGCGAACATGCTGGAGCGATCCAGCTGGCGCTGGCTGCCGGACGCGACCGGGGCGCTACTCAACCGTTTCCGGTGTATCATGGCTCGCAGCGAGGCGAGCGCGCGCGCCCTGCGCCATAACGGCCTGTCCGCGGACCGTCTGACCGTCACCGGCATTTTTCAGGAAGGTGCCATCGCCCTGCCCTATGACGAGCCGCTGCGCGACAAAATGGCGAACACGCTGCGCGGCCGCCCGATATGGCTCGCCGCGATGCTCGCGCATAAAGAGCTGGAGATGGTGCTGGCGGCGCATCGGCAGGCCAGCCGTCTGGCGCACCGGCTGTTTCTGATCGTGGCGCCCGGGGACCCGGATGAAACGGACGCGTTCCATGATACCCTCAGGCATGGCAAATGGCGCTACGTCACCTGGTCGCAGGGCGGCATGCCCGAGGAGGCAACGCAGGTTCTGCTGGCGGACACGGTCGGCGAGATGGGGCTGTGGTACCGGCTGGCCACGATCTCGTTCATGGGAAATTCACTGCTGCCGGGTATGACCGGTAGCGATCCAAACCTGCCTGCGGCGCATGGATCGGCCATTGTCTACGGGCCCAATGTCGCGCGCTATCTGCCCAGTTACAAACGCTATGCGGGGGCCGGAGGGGCCCGGATCGTGCGGGATGCCGATACGCTGGCCGGGGCGCTGGCGCATCTGATCGCGGCAGATCGCAGCGCTACCATGGCGCGCGCGGCCTGGGAGATTGCGACCGACGGCGCCGAAGTGACGGACCTGATTCTCGAACTGCTGCATGACATGATAGACGATCTGGAACTCCGCTGATGCGGGCGCCGGATTTCTGGAACCGCTCCACCCGGGCGCCCGGCCTGCTGGCGCGGCTGCTGTCGCCGCTGGGCTTTCTTTACGCGCGCGCCACGGCAAGGCGGCTGGCCCAAGGGACGCGCAGGCGGGTTGGCATTCCGGTGATCTGTGTGGGTAACCTCAACGCGGGCGGCACCGGCAAGACGCCAACCGTGATCGCGCTGGTGCAGCATCTGTCCGCGCGTGGGCGCAACGTTCATGTGGTCAGTCGCGGCCATGGCGGGCGGCTGGACGGGCCTGTTCAGGTTGATCCACGCGCCCATGGCGCGGCCGATGTGGGGGACGAGCCGCTGTTGATTTCCGCCTTCGGCACGGCTTGGGTGGCGCGCGACCGTGCGGCAGGGGCGCAAGCCGCCGCAGAGGCGGGCGCGGAGATGATCGTGCTGGATGACGGGTTTCAGAACCCCGCCCTTCATCACGATATTGCGCTGGTCGTGGTGGACGCGGCGATCGGTTTTGGCAACGGGCGCTGCCTGCCTGCGGGGCCGCTGCGCGAGCCTGTGGAGGTCGGGCTGCACCGCGCTGATCTTCTGCTATCCATCGGTGACGCAGCGGCGCAGGAGAGTTTCGACGCGGCGTGGGGCGCGGCTGTGCACCTGCCGCATCTGCGCGGTGCGCTCGCACCTTTGCAGACCGGCATGGATTGGAGTGGCCTGAGCTGCCTCGCCTTTGCCGGGATCGGCCACCCTGAGAAGTTCTTTGCTACCCTGCGCGGCATGGGCGCGGTGCTGGCGGGGTTCGAGGCGCTGGACGACCACCAGCCCTATACCCCCGCCCTGCTGACCCGGTTGGAGGCAGAGGCGGACCGTCTGGGTGCGCAACTGGTCACCACGGAAAAGGACGCTGTGCGCCTGCCGCCCTCATTCCGGCCCAAGGTGCTGACGCTGCCGGTCAGGCTGGAGATCGCGGACTGGTCCGCGCTGAACGCGGCCCTTGACCGTCTGGGGCTATGATACCGCCGATTCAATCTTCGCCCAGCCGCGGGGATGCACTTTCAAGTGACAGCTGAGCATCGGAAAACCGGATCGGGGTGCGTACGCCCGGCACCCCCTCTGGATCAATCCGGAGGCCGCGCGCGATGATCTGCGGATCGGCGTAGACCTCGTCCAGCGTGTTGATGGGACCGGCGGGTACACCGGCGCTTTCGCATGCGGCGAGCAGCGCATCCCTGGTGAAGGTCCGTGTGCGCTCGGTCAGCCTTGCGCCAAGCGCGCCGCGCCGCGCAACACGCTCGGCATTTGTGGCATAATCGGACGCGGTCGCCAGATCGGGCAGATCCAGAAGCTCGCATAGCCGCCTGTATTGCGCATCATTTCCAACCGCGATGATGATATGGCCATCTGCGCAATCGAACACCTGATAGGGTGCCAGATTGGGATGGAAGTTGCCTATCCGGCCCGGCGCATCGCCCGTGGTCAGATAGTTCATCGACTGGTTTGCCGTCACCGCCACGGCCACATCCAGAAGCGCCATGTCGATCTGCTGCCCCCTGCCCGTCCGGTTGCGCTGGTGCAGCGCCGCCAGAATGGCGGTGGTGGCATAGACCCCGGTGAAAATATCAGTGATTGCCACGCCGACGCGCTGGGGCTGCCCCTCGGGCGCGCCGGTGATCGACATCAGTCCTGACATGCCCTGAATGATATAATCATAGCCTGAGCGATGCGCATAGGGCCCATCCTGCCCGAACCCGGTGATCGAGCAGTAGATCAGCCCCGGAAAATCCCGCGCCAGCGTTTCGTAATCCAGCCCGTATTTGACCAGACCGCCGACCTTGAAATTCTCGATGACGATATCGGCATCCGCAATCAGCGCCCGCACCTTTTCCTGCCCCTCGGGCCTGCGGAAATCGGCGGTGACGCTGGTCTTGCCGCGGTTGGTGCCGTGGAAATAGGCCGCGCTGCGGTCGCCATCGCGCAGCACGAAAGGTGGGCCCCATTGGCGCGTATCATCGCCCTCGGGGCTTTCGACCTTGATCACCTCGGCGCCCAGATCGGCCAGCGTCTGGCCCGCCCAGGGGCCGGCCAGAATACGCGCCAGCTCGACAACCTTCAGGCCGGACAGGGGGGCAGAAGTCATTGCCCCAGCTTTTCGTCCAGAACTTTCTTCAGCTCGGCATAGGACGGATTGCCGTATTGCTGGCCATCTATCACGATTGTCGGGGTCGATGTGATCTTGTCCTTCTCGGCGTGCTGGCGGAACCATGCCTCAAGGATCTGCGCCTTGTCCTGATCCTCGATGCAGGCCTTGATCTGATCCTCGCCCAGCCCCGCGACCTTGCCCATCCGCATCAGGTTGTCCATCACATCGCCCATCGTCTTGGCGTCCAGCCATTCCTCTTGGCGGCTGAACAGCAGGTCGGTGATGCCAAAGAATTTATCCGGCCCGGCGCAGCGCGCCAGAAGCGATCCGCGCAGCCCCGCCCCGTCGAAGAAAACATCGCGATAGATATACCGGATCTTGCCGGTATCGACATAATCGCGCTTGACGTCCTGAAAGGTTGTCTGATGGAAACGGGCGCAATGCGGGCAGGTCAGGGACGCGTATTCGATCACGGTCACCGGCGCATCCTCGGGGCCGATGGCCATTTCGACGATGGATGAGGTGTCGATATTCGCATAATCGGCGGCATCGGCATTCGCGGCACCAGCGGTCTGGTTTCCGCCCAGTTGCGACCAGAGGGCACCGCCAAGGACGGCCAGCACGGCGGCGGCCAGAAGCAATCTGCGTTTCATCGGGATATTCCTTTCGGGTCAGCGTTTGGATCTGGATAGAACATTTTGCGCCAGAGCTTCAAGCGCGGCGCGCAGACCGCTGTCGGTCACAGGGGCGGCGATGCTGCGCGCCTCCTCGGCCCTGGCCGGGTCCGGTGCGCGCGGCGCGGGCGCAGACGGGCGCTGCTGGAAACTGGCCTGCCCGCCTTCAAAGCCGGTGGCTGCGGTCTGGGTGATGGTAATGCGCGAGATGGCGTTATAGCCATAGACGGCATTGACGCGCGCGCGCAGCGTTTCCTTCCGCATCTCCAGCATGGGCGCCTGCGCGCCGGTGGTCAGCAAGGTCAGGGTCGCGCCTACCCCGCCGCGCCCGTACCCCACCTTGACGGGCCGGGCGATGGCAGCAACGTCAGCCCCCGCAATTTCGGCCCATTGGGTCAGCAGGCGGGATTCCGCAAATCCACGGCTTTCGGAGGCTTTGCGGATCCGCTCTTGTAAAAGCGCGCTGGAGCGGGCGAAACCCTTGGTCGTGGAGCGGCGGGGCGGCATCGGTTGATCTCCTGCGTTCGGGCGCCAGTTTAGGGCATGCGGCGGGCCATGCCAGCAGATAGCACGAATAGGACATAAAGAATGCGTGAGACAGCAAGCGCGGCCGATTTGCTGGGCTGGTATGACCGCCATGCCCGCACCATGCCGTGGCGCGTCGGCCCGGCTCAGCGCCGCGCGGGAGAGCGGCCCGACCCCTATCGCATCTGGCTGTCCGAGGTGATGCTGCAACAGACCACCGTTGCAGCCGTCACCACCTATTTCAACCGTTTCATCGCCCGCTGGCCGGCCGTGGCGGATCTGGCCGCGGCCGAGGATGCCGACGTGATGGGAGAATGGGCGGGCCTTGGATATTATGCCCGCGCTCGCAATCTGCTGAAATGCGCGCGGGCGGTGGTCGCCGATCATGGAGGGCAGTTTCCGCAGGATCACGCCACGTTGCTCACATTACCCGGTATCGGCCCCTATACCGCCGCCGCAATTTCGGCCATCGCTTTCGACGCACCCGAAACCGTGGTCGATGGCAATGTCGAGCGTGTGATGGCCCGCCTGCATGATATCCACACGCCCCTGCCCGCCGCCAAGCCTCTGCTGGTCGCTGCGGCCACAGCGCTGACGCCCGTGCGACGTCCGGGAGATTATGCGCAGGCGGTGATGGATCTGGGGGCCACCATCTGCACTCCGCGCAGCCCCGCCTGCGGCATCTGCCCCTGGCGCGCACCTTGCGCCGCGCGGCTCGCGGGGACCGCCGCAGATCTGCCGAAGAAGACCCCCAAACGCCCCAAGCCCACACGCTACGGCACGGCCTATGTCGCCCAGCGCAGCGATGGCGCGATCCTGCTGGAGCGGCGGGCGGAGACGGGTCTTCTGGGCGGCATGCTTGGCTGGCCCGGCAGCGACTGGACCGAGGCTGTCCCCACGCCCGCCCCGCCCCTGGACGCCGCATGGCAGGTGCTGAACGAGGAGGCCCGGCACACCTTTACCCACTTCCACCTGCGGTTGCGGATCGAGGTTGCGCAGGTCGGCATGGAGGCTGCGCCCCATCGCGGGGATTTCATCGCGCTGGACAGGTTTCAGCCCGGTCAGTTGCCCACCGTCATGCGCAAGGTCTTCGATCTGGCCCGTCCCACCCTTGCAGGCCCGGACTGAAATCGAGGGGCGGCCGGTTGAAGGAAGCGCCGCGCGCCTGTAGCGTTACGGACAGATCAACCGGGGGACGGCCCTATGCCAGATCCATCGCCACGCTTTGCGCATCTTTTTGCGCCGCTCAACATCGGCGGGATCAAGGTTTCGAACCGCATCCTGTCAACCGGCCATGATACCTCGATGGCGCATCAGGGCCAGGTGACGGATGCGATGATCGCCTATCACGAGACGCGGGCAAAGGGCGGTGCGGGGCTGATCGTCAGCCAGGTTGTGGGCGTGCATGAAACCGCGCGCTACACATCGCATGTGCTCATGGGCACCGATGACGGTTGCCTGCCGGGGTTCCGGCGGTTGGCGGATGCGGTCCATCCGCATGGCACCCGCATCTTTGCGCAGCTTTTCCATCCGGGCCGCGAGATCATGGAGGTTGCAGATGGCACCTCGCCGGTCGCGTGGTCCGCCTCGGCCACGCCTTCGGACCGGTTCCACGTGATCCCGCGCGCCATGGGCACTGCCATGATTACCGAAGTGGTGCAGGGTTATGCTGCCGCAGCCCGCCGCATGCAGCAGGCCGGATTCGACGGAGTCGAAATCGTCGCGAGCCACGGATATTTGCCAGCACAGTTCCTCAGCCCGCAGATAAACCGGCGCGGCGATGGCTATGGCGGCAGTTTTGACAACCGCATCAGGTTCCTGCGCGAGGTGCTGGAGGCCGTGCGCGAGGCAACCTCTGACAGATTTGCGGTGGGGCTGCGAATCTCCGGTGACGAGCATACCGAGGGCGGCATGACAGAAGCGGGCAGCCTGGAGGCGATCCGCGCCATGGCTTCGATGCTGGATTACGTCAGCGTGATTGCGGGCACTTCGGCCAGCCTTGGCGGAGCGATTCACATCGTGCCGCCGATGTTTCAGCGCACTGCCTACCTTGCCCCCTTCGCGCATGCGGTCAAGCAGGCGGTGGACATTCCCGTGTTGGTCGCCGGCCGCATAAACCAGCCTCAGGATGCCGAAACCATTATCGCGACCGGTCAGGCCGACATGTGCGGCATGACCCGCGCGCTGATCTGCGACCCCGACATGCCCGCCAAGGCCCGCGCCGGCCGCGCCGGGGACATCCGGGCCTGCATTGGCTGCAATCAGGCTTGTATCGGGCATTTCCACAAAGGTGTGCCGATTTCCTGCATCCAGTTTCCCGAAACGGGGCGCGAGCTGATTTATGGCACCCGCCGCCGCGCGACGACGCAGAAAACGGTTCTGGTCATCGGCGGCGGCCCGGCGGGCATGAAGGCGGCCGCAACCGCCGCCGCCATCGGCCACGATGTGACCCTGCTGGAGGCCGCCGCGCAACTGGGCGGACAGGCGCTGCTGGCTCAGATGTTGCCCGGACGGGCTGAATTTGGCGGTATCGCCACCAATCTTGCCCGCGAAATGGCACGTGCGGGCGTCACAGTGCATCTGGGCACCGAAGCCACGGCAGAGATGATATCGGCCGCCGCCCCCGATGCTGTCATCGTCGCGACCGGCGGCACGGCCCGGATACCGCCCGATATGGAATTTTCCGAAGACGCGCATATCGTGAGCGCGTGGGATGTGTTGCGCGGGCACGCCAATGTCGGCGGCTCGGTCACCATTGCCGATTGGCGGGCCGATTGGACCGGGCTGGGCGTGGCCGAACTACTGGCCAGCGCGGGACGCCGCGTACGTCTTTGCGTGAATGGCCCTCATGCGGGCGAAATGCTGCAAAGCTATGTGCGCGATACGATGGTGGGCCGCGTGCAGAAACTGGGTGTCGAGATCATCCCCTATGCGCAACTCTTCGGCGCGGATGAGGATACAGCCTATTTCGTCCATGCCGCGAATGGCGAGCCGATGTTGGTGGGGAATACCGATACGCTGGTTCTGGCGCAGGGGACTGCCGCGCGCGACGCATTGCTGAGCGCACTGGAGGGGTATGGCGGCGAGGTGATCGGCATTGGCGATTGCATGGCGCCCAGAACGGCGGAAGAGGCCGTGCTTGACGGGTTGAAGGCCGCCTGGGCGCTGTAATCCGCGATGCTGCGCAAAAAATACCATGCTGGACGGCGTTGCGCTTAGCTGTTGCGATGCCGGAGTTCTT